>MVQO01000237.1 GCA_002067585.1 Syntrophorhabdus sp. PtaB.Bin027 | reverse complement strand
GTGAGCTCTCCTGCTCCTTTAACATAGAAGATTTGCAGATATTGGGCAAACTTAATATTTCCCACGAGATAGGCGAAGAGCAAGAACGTTGAGCACACGGTCAGCACAGGTCCAATTGCAAGACCATCAAGACCATCAGTAAGATTAACACTGTTCGAGGTTCCGACAATAATGAAGATACAGAGCAGAATATAGAAAATGCCAAGATCGGGAGTAGCATTCTTGAAAAACGGGATGGTAAGCTGCGTGATAAAATCATCTCGCTGATACAGGAATATGGCTATCGTGATACCGAACAGTAGCTGGAGTATAAGCTTAGACACACCGGAAATTCCTTTACCATTCTGCTTTCTCCTGAGCTTTGTGAAGTCATCCACAAAACCGACTGCACCGAAGGAAAGGAGTGCAAAGGTCACAACCCAGATATAGCTGTTTTTAAGATCTGCCCAGAGAAGGGTTGGTATTATGGTTGACACGAGGATGATAAAGCCCCCCATGGTGGGAGTACCTTTCTTTGCCTCGTGTCGTTCTGGTACATCCTCTCTTTTTTCACTCTTTAATTTCCAATCGTTGAATTTCCTGATTAGATTGGGGGTCAGGAAAAAACTGATGACAAGAGCAGTCAAGATAGCCAGAGCTGTTCTAAAGGTTATATATCTGAAGACGTTAAAAACTGAAAATGTAGTATTAAGAGGGTAGAGAAGATGGTAGAGCACCTAGATCAGAGCCTCCACTATTTCTTCCATCTTTGCTGCCCGTGAACCTTTGATAAGAACCACATCCCCCCCTGTTAAGTATTGTTTTGCGTAATCAATGAGTGATGCTTTGTCATGAAAAAACCTTCCCCGTCCGTTATTCAGTTCCTTGAGAATTCCCTTCACTTCTTCGCCGATCAACAGAACGCTGTTTATATTGCTTTCCTTGAGAAATCGCCCTATTTCTTCATGATAGAATGCTGTCTTTTCTCCAAGTTCTTTCATATCTCCAAGAACAGCTATTCTTCTGCCTGTGCAAGGAAGGGATGCAAGGGTATTGAGCGCCCACTTTACAGAGGAAGGATTTGCATTGTATGAATCATCAACAACAGTGTATGCTTTTTTTCCCATGATTGGGTTGAATCGCATAGAATATGGATTGAATGCTTCAATAACTGATTTTATTTGTGACGGGCTTATTCCCACAAGGTAGGCAATTGACGAAGCAACCAGTATGTTATACAGATTATGTCTTCCCAAAAGCCTTGTTTTCACATTAAATGTATCTTTGAAAAACTCGAGGGTGAGATCATAGCCTTTCCAACCAAGGTCCTCACGTATACGGAGGTGGAAATCAGCAACCCCGTCAATACCAAAGGTGTGATATACGTGATCAGAATCCTGGTAGCGTGGAAACAACATCGGGTCGTCAGCATTAATGAGAATGTGACCGCCAGCCTTCGTGTGTCGGAAGATATCAGATTTCTCATCAAAAACACCGTCAAGATCGGCCAGGCCCTCTAGGTGAGAGGGGTTGATGTTCGTAATGACTGATACATCAGGTTCGGTCACTTCTGTAAGTTGGCGAATCTCCCCCCTGCTGTTTGTTCCAAGCTCAAAGATAAACATTTCAGGGCTGCCTTTCACAGCAAGGATACTTTTTGAAACCCCTATGAGGTTGTTGAAGTTCTTTTCATTAAAATGAACCTGTCTGCTCCTGCCAAGGATGGCAACAAGTATTTCCTTCGTGGTTGTTTTGCCATTGCTCCCGGTAATGGCAATAAAGGTTCCTTTCAGGGACTTCCTCATGTGGCGAGCGAGATCCAGGAATGCCTTGGTGGTGTTATCGACCAGGATTATGGTTCCTTTTGCTGCCTTGATTACATCTTCACGCCCTTTTTCGCACAGTGTTCCACCGTGTGATCTGAGGTAGGCATCAACTATAAACTCATGCCCATCAAATGTCTTACCGTTAATTGGTACAAAAAGTTCTCCTTCCTGGATAGTCCGTGAATCTGTGGAGATGTCATTAAATATACCTCGTTCGATCCTGTATGCTTCTCCGTGAACCGCCTGTATAATATCTTCAACGCGCCACATTACAAAGACTCCTCTATTGTTTCCCGGTCACTGAAATGAAACACTTTACTGCCTACTATCTGGAAATCCTCATGCCCTTTACCGGCGACAAGCAGGATGTCACCTTCCTTTGCAATCTGAACCGCCTCGTAGATAGCATCATGTCTGTTCTCTATGATTTTAAACGAATTACCTGAGAAACCTTTTCTGATGTCTTCGATAATCGAAATGGGCTCCTCGCTCCGTGGATTATCTGATGTTATTATGGTCAGATCTGTCAAATGGGATGCAATTTCACCCATAACGGGCCTCTTTGCCCTGTCCCTGTCCCCACCGCACCCAAACACTAAGATTAACCTTCCCTTCTTTAGACGGGTGAGCATCTCCAATACTTTTTTCAACGCGTCTGGCGTGTGGGCATAATCCACAAAGATCGATACCCCTCTATCGTTTTTTACTCTTTCTAACCTGCCAGGAACACTCTGTAACCCCTCCATCCCTTTTTTCATTGTGGCAGTAGTCATTCCAAGAGTGTAACCATAGAGGGCAGACGCCAGAATATTCGATGCATTAAAAAGACCGACAAGAGGGGTTTGAAGGGAAAATGTTTTGCCTCTCAGGGAAACAGTAAGGGAAAGGCCTGTGATGTCTTCTTGATAATTGACAAGATAAGCATCAGTCTTGTTTTTGAGGCTGTAGAACAGGCACTGAACAGGCTCACCCGGGAGCATTTCACGGACAGCTTGATCATCCATGTTAAGTATTGCATAACGTTTCTTCTTGTTGCTTTGCTCCAGATAATGTTTAAACAACTGTGCCTTGGCACTTCTATAGTTATCTATATTCCTGTGGTAATCAAGGTGGTCATGGGTCAGGTTTGTAAAGATGCCAACATCAAACTCAATCCCCTCCACCCGTTTCTGGTCCAGGGCATGAGAAGAAACTTCCATAGCAACGAACCTTATTCCGCATTCATACATATCCTTCAAAAGGCTGTGGGTCTCTGTGGCGCCTGGTGTAGTATTGTCAGCCTTGAGTTCCAAACCGCCATACCTGTATGAAATTGTGCCGATTACCCCAGCCTTCCTTCCGTCTGCCTTAAGAAGAGATTCGATAAGGAACGTTATCGTTGTCTTACCATTGGTACCTGTGATACCTACAACGTGGAGATGCTTTGATGGCAGTCCATAAAATTCTGATGCCATTTTCCCAAGAGCCGATTGCACATCATCCACTGTAATAAAACATGGAGCCTCGGTTTTCAGTTCCTTCTCAGCAACAATCACTCTTGCACCTTTTTTCAAGGCTTCTGTAATAAATGGTTCACTCTTTTTTGTAACAAAAAATATTGATCCTTCCTTCACAGACCGAGAGTCTTTGGTCAGTCCGGTAATGTCAATATCTGTATTGCCTATTACTCCTTTTACCGGTATATCTTTTATGACTTCTGCGAGTTTCATCTAACGGGCTGTCCTCCCATAAATGATACACTCGGTTTCACCCCTTGTTCGTTCAAAGGCTCTGGGGCTTTGCTCAACGACATTCCCATTCCCGTAAACCTTTATCTTTGACGTGTAAAGCGCCAGCTTTTCAACTGCAGCCCTCATGGAAAGATTTGTTACATTGGGCATTGTCCATTCGGGGGATTCCGTTTTTTCTTGATCTGTCCTGTACACTTCTTTTGCCTGTGAAAACTCAAAACCTTTACCGGTTTTAACAATGGCCATGTTTTGGATCACAAATGGGAATAATTTCTGGAATTCATTGGTAAGATATTTCTTGTAAAGGGAGAGTATCTTATTTTTTTCTATAGAATACCCAATACCGGTGATAATCCTCTCGCTGTCTATGTCCTGATTGAGTTCGATTCCTTCTTTTTTGAGAAAATCAAGTGACTGTCGTTTACCGATAAGCCTTGAAATTACCTTTAGACCTTGCTCGTCTTTATCCCTCAGTATATCTATTGGCTTTTTGCAATTATTTGTATTGTAACCTTCTTTTTGGAGAAAAATCAAACCATCTTTTTCTATGAAACCTTCCTTAATGGCATATGCTACCAATGGAAGTGCAATAAAAAGATTTGGTTCCATATTTCTGTCGTCAACCGTTAAAAGATGCTGGGCTGGTGGTGTTTGTGTGGTTTCTACCCTATCGCTTTTGATATTCAACGGCTTATCTTCGACTAGTTGATTTTTAAAAATTGATGCCGGTACTTCTGGCAAAGAAACTTCGTGCTTCTTCTTCAATGAAGACCCCATTACGGTACTCGGCATGATGTTTTGTCCACTCCACACGCGTGTAATGTTCATTTTTTCAGGAAGCCTCAACACAATAGATGTATACATTAATCCAATAAAAAGGCAGACAAAAAAGGCTCGACGGTTGGCCTTTTTGTTCACCCCACTATCAGTGCCTCGTTGTTTTGTTCGCAGTCCACGTTCCATTGCTTTCGGTCTGTGTTTGTATGTTTCTCTCTATGAACTGAGAACTGATGACTGATAACCACAGTTAGCTGCCTCATCTCAATACCAGTACCTCTTCCTCTTTCGGTTTCTTGAGCCCAAGGCGCTCGTTTGCCTTTAGTTCTATATAACGAGCTCTGGTAATTACTGACAACTCCATTTTCAATTTGTTGTTCACCTCAGTAACTGCCCGTTCCCGTTTCAAACTTTCTATCAATTCTTCCCTGATACCGTTATATTCTCCCCGCATATGGAGAGTAACAATAATGAAAATAGCGCTCAGGAGAATTATGGTCAGAAGATGTTTTGCATTCCGTTGTTGCGCATTTTTCTTAACTGTTACGTACACCTTTTCCATAGTGCCCCCTTACAACCCCCTCAGACTATTTTTTTTCAGCTACCCTGAGCTTAGCGCTCCTTGCGTTCGGGTTTGATAAAACTTCCTCCCTTCCTGGCCTTATGGGCTTTTTTGTAACAATACTCAACGATGCTGATCCCCGGAACATTTCTTTGACAATCCTGTCTTCGAGAGAGTGGAAGGATATGACGCCAATCCTTCCCTTCGGTCTTGCCATGTCTATTGCATCTGCCAAACCGGATCGAAGGCTATTAAGCTCTTCATTGACCTCAATCCTGATTGCCTGAAAGGTTTTCGTGGCAGGGTGAATTTTGCCCGTTCTTTTTTTTGCCTTTCCAACAATTTCTGCCAGCTCTTTTGCTGTGGTTATTGGTTTTTTCTTTCTTTCTTCGGTTATCACTTTTGCTATCCTGCCCGCTCTGTATTCTTCACCAAATTCCAGGATTACCCTCTTCAGGGCTTCATAGTTGTATTTATTTACAACATCGTAAGCTGTCAGGGCTTCTCTCCCATCCATTCTCATGTCGAGGAAAGACTCATCATGAAAGCTAAAACCCCTTGCTCCGGTAAGCTGATATGTTGAAAGCCCAAGATCAAAGAGGATGCCATCAAAAGAAGAAATGCCTGCCTGTTGCAGGATCGCTTTTAGATTTCTGAAATTTCCCCTAATCAATGTTACCCTACCACCAAATTCCCTTAGTCTCGCCTCAGCTGTTTTCAGATTGCCCTCATCCACATCCAAACCTAATAAATTCAGGTCAGGATATCTTGTCAAAATGAAAGATGAATGGCCACCCCCACCGACTGTTGCATCTATGAATAACCTGCCAGTATTGCTTGCCAGATTGTCTGCTACTTCTTCGCGAAGAACAGGTATATGCGTAACACCCATCAAAGACCAAGCTCAGAAACAATGTCAGCTATCTGATCAGGGTCAGCAGTTGCCTTCTTTACCAGTTCATCCCAACGCTCCTGTGCCCATATCTCTATTTTCTTTCCCATGCCAATGATCACAACGTTCTTCTTTACCTGTGCATCGGTCTTTAGCGCCTGAGGAATGAGAATTCTTCCAAGTCTGTCTATAGGGCATTCAGAGACTCCGGAATAAAAATACCTGAGAAATGTACGTGTTTCCTTTCTGATTGCCCCTGGGCTTGATGTTCTTTCTTGTATGGAAAGCCATTCCTGGTAGGGGTATCCAACAATGCAGCCATCGAGGTTTGTAAGAATAAGCCTCATGTCATAGTTCGTGGAGAGGGTCTCTCTGAACTTTGCCGGAATGCTCACTCTGCTCTTATCATCGATGGCGTACTCATACCTACCAGCGAACATTATCCCACCTTATAACACCTTTTACCACTTTTCACATTTATACTCGCAGCACCAAGGTTTGTCAAGCATTTTTTTATACTTATGAAAAGAATCTTTAACCCCATTAATATTGACTTTTACAGGACAATAGTTCTATATCTTTAGGTCATGAAAAAAGAGATTTTAAGGCTCAGAAAAATAAGAAATATAGGGATTGCAGCACATATCGATGCCGGGAAAACTACCGTTACGGAGCGAATCCTGTATTATGCCGGTAAAACACACAGAATCGGGGAGGTCCATGAAGGTACCACAATTATGGATTACCTTCCCCAGGAACAGGAAAGGGGTATCACAATAACCTCTGCCGTTACAACGCTTTATTGGGAAGATCACGAAATTCAACTCATCGACACACCGGGTCATGTGGATTTCACCATTGAAGTTGAACGGTCACTCAGAGTGCTTGACGGTATGGTTGCTGTTTTTTGTGGCGTTGGTGGAGTTGAGCCTCAGTCTGAAACCGTTTGGCATCAAGCAGATAAATACAGAGTACCTCGTATTGCCTTTATCAACAAGCTTGATAGGGTAGGCTCTGATTTCTTTCATGTCATGGATATGCTTGTGGAGAAGTTTGGCGCAAACCCTATTCCGCTCCAGATACCCCTTGGAAGGGAGGATGAATTTTTCGGTGTAATCGATCTTATCACAATGAA
>MVQO01000236.1 GCA_002067585.1 Syntrophorhabdus sp. PtaB.Bin027 | reverse complement strand
GTCTTGAAGTCAGCATACCTGACTGTGAGGGTAACTTTTTTTCCTTTGTATCCGTAGCGTCTTGCCCTCCTTCCCACCATCTCGCTTAGGCTGAGAAGCTGAGGCTCTATGTCTTCTCTTTTCCACAGGTCCTTTTCAAAGGTCCTGCTGTGGCCTATCGATTTCGGGTCACTGTCAGCAGGTTCCAGAGGTCTATCCAGGATACCGCTGCCCATTGCTTTGAGCTGGCTACCAAAGACACCGAATTTTTTTATAAGAAGGGAAAGGGGTGCCGTACCCAGCTCACCGCAGGTTTTGATCCCCATGGCACGGAGTTTCTCTTCTGTGTGGGGGCCAATGCCCCACAGCTTTTTCACAGGAAGCGTTTCGAGGACAGAGGCAACCATCTCCTTTTTGATCCATTTGAGGCCATTGGGCTTTGCCAGGTCACTTGCCAGCTTGGCTATGGGGATGTTAGGGCCTATGCCTATGGTACAGTTGATGCCGAGCTCTTCCTTCACTGTCTCCTTGATAGCTCGGGCCATCTCCTCAGGGCCTCCAAAAAGGTGATGCGATCCTGTGATATCGAGGAATATCTCATCAATGGAGTAGGTTTCTCTGTCAGGGGTGAAGCGGTCGCAGATTGTTTCGAGTTTTTCACAGGTCTCGGCATACCTCCTATTGCGCCCGGTGACAAAGATGATATGTGGGCAGAGCTTCTTTGCCTCACGGGGAGTCATTCCTGTTTTTACACCATATTGTCTCGCCTCGTAAGAAGAGGTGGTGATGACCGTTCTTTCACCTACACCGGTAACTGCTATGGGCTTTCCTTTAAGATCAGGGTTGTCATGCTGCTCAACAGAGGCGAAAAAGGCATCCATGTCAACGCAAAGGAATATCCTGGACATGATTGAGTATATACTTCTTATGACGCATAGGCAAGAATTTGAGTATATTTGAGGTAATGGCTGGATCAGGAATGCACTGTTTTTTCATCCATCAATACTCACCGGTTTATCGAGGAGAACCTGAAGCTACTACACAACCCGACATTAATAAGACAACGAACAAAGCTACAAGGCAGTCTCTATCTTTGCATCCACAATGATGCATCCTTTACCCTCCTCATAGGCAATGAGGGGGTTGATATCAATGTTTACGATTTCAGGGTGGTCTATTAAAAGTTTCGATATCCTGGAAATGCAGTTGGCAATGGCCTTGAGGTCATATGGTGGATTGCCACGATACCCTCTGAGAATTGCAGATCCCTGCATATCGGTTATCATCCTGAGGGCAGTTTTTTTATTCACCGGCACCATGCGAACAGCAATGTCTTTGAACAGATCTACATAGATGCCACCCATGCCGAAGATAAGAACATGGCCGAAGGCAGGATCCAGCTTTGATCCAATGATCAGTTCAAGCCCCGTCTCAACCATTTTCTGTACCAGGTATGGACCAGGCTCCATGCTATTGAATGCATCCTTAAGGGATGAATCGGAGGCCACACGAAGCCTGACCCCGCCCTTTTCGGTTTTATGCAAAATGCCTGACAGTGCGGTTTTTAGCGCTACTGGGTATCCAAGCCTTTGTGCGGCATTCCTGCACTCTTCAAAATTCCTTGTCACCTCGTAATCGGCCACAGGTAGATCATACTGGCGGATCAATTCAAAAGCCTTTGCAGGAGACAGGAATGAGGTCTTTGTATGAGGCGAAACGTTTGTCGTCATGAGGTACTTCCTTCGTTTTACAGTAGAAGCCCTCAGAGTGGCTGCTGCCCGCCTGAAATGGCTTCGAGACCTGGCAAGCGCCTTCACTGCCTGGTCTGCCTCTGAAAAAACAGGAAAGCTTGCCCCATCTTTCATATTGAACCATTGCTCCTTTTCAGAGAGCATGCAGAATACCACTGGTTTTGGTTGTACCCTTGTAATGGCATTGATTTTTTGAATTAAGGCCAGTGTTGCGTCGCCATCCGTTTGAAGGTCGTAAGAGTGAATGAAGAGTACCCCGTCCACACCGTTCTCTTTCAGGGTTTTTTCCAGTATGGTGTAATGGAAGTTAATATCGAAGATGTCACCAAGATCAACAGGGTTGGTTGCTCTGATTACATCAACCCTCTTTTTTTGTCCCACGAGGTCGAAAATGTCTTGGGAAAGGTGTGCCAACCTGAAACCGTGGCGGTATACAGCATCAGCTGCCATGACCGCGTGTCCTCCGGACCGTGCTATCACTGCAAGCCTTTGACCTCTCATGAGTGGCAGGGAAAAGATTTTGATGGTACTGATCATTTCATCGAGTGTGCGGACCCTGTGGATTCCTGCCTGGCAAAGGATGTTGTCTGCAATAAGATCATCACCAGCAAGGGAGGCGGTGTGAAATTGCGCAATTTGAGAACTACCGGAACTTTCATTGGCCTTGAGGAGGATGACTGGTTTATTGGTAGAAGTTGCAAGGCGAAAAAGGCGCCTTCCGTCTTTAATGTCTTCCAGGTAGAGGCCGATGGTTTTTGTTGCGGGATCAGAAGCAAAGTACTCGAGGAAATCGCACTCGTCCAGCATCAGCTTGTTGCCAGCACTAACGAGTTTGTTGATTCCAAGGTTGTCACAGGACAAAAGGAGGAGTATGTCGTGCAAGAGACCTCCGCTCTGGGAGATAAGCGAGATGCCCCCCTTCTGTAAAAATGTCTCGTGAAAACGAACAAATGGTAAAACCAGGCCATTTTCCAGATTCACGGTGCCGAGGCAGTTTGGTCCTAGGATTCTAATGCCCCATTGTTTTGCTATGGCGAGAACCTCCTTCTCCAATGCTTCTTTTTCCTTTCCAAACTCAGAGAAACCCCCTGACTCAATGATTACATGCCGGATGCCTTTTTTGCCGCATTCTTCAAGTTTGCCAGGGATGCCTTTGGCGGGTATTATAAAAATAGCAAGTTCTGGAATGCCGGGAACCTCTGCAATGCCTTTCAAGATAGTTTTTCCCCTCACCGACCCGCCTTTCTCTCCAATCAGATAAACATCCCCTTTGAAAGAAAAACGCTCCAGATTTTCCAATATTCCAATCCCTAAATTACCAGGCGAAGAAGATATGCCAAATATGGCAATACTGTTTGGAAAGAAAAACTCGTTCATAAATGCTTCCCCTTCAATTTTAAATGTTCTATGCAACTTATGCAGGTAAGGCGATTGTATCACAAAAATTTTGGATAGATTATAAGAAATTTGCTTAGGAATCTTTTGTGCAATAAAAAAAGGCAAACCCCATTGAAGTCTGCCTCTTTTTACCTTCTTTATCGATTGTGGTTTCTATTTTTTTGGCGGTTTCAGGAGAATAAGAGCAATAATGATCCCAAGAATTGCCATGCCCGCTGTAGGATAGAACGCTATTGTGTAGCTTCCAAAGGCGTCCTTGGCGCTTCCAGAAATGATGCCCCCGATGATTGCACCGAGACCGTATGAGCTAAACACAACACCATATTTCTGTGCATATCCCTCAAGACCAAAGAAACCTGCTGTTGCTGCCGGGCCTATTGCAAGCCAGCCTCCGAGACAGAGCCAGAATATGCAAAAGGCGACTGCATACAGACCAACGGATCCCTGACCGGCTGCAAGCATCAAGGCTGAGGCGACAAAAATGAGAACGAATGACAGGATTGCAGACCACTTGGGGGTTATTTTATCTGTAAGGGCACCAAAGATTGGGCGGCCGATACCGTTGAAAACAGCAAATATCATAACCAGTGTTGCGGCTGCACCTTTTTCAAGGCCTATAACCTCTCTTCCCACTGCAGCAGATATGCCGATTGCCATGAGACCGGCTGTGGCACCGAGAATATAACAAAGCCAAAGTCCGTAAAAACTTCCTGTTTTCATCATTTGCCCTGCTGTAAACGATGATGCTGCTCCGCCGGTGGCTGTTGTTGGAGGGTTCCATCCGGCTGGTTTATATCCTGCAGGGGGGAATTTCATGGGCATTGAAAGGATAATAGTTATAAAGAAAAACGCGATACCCAATACTCCAAACGCTCCGAGAGGCCCACATTTGCCTATGAGGGCAGAAGCTATTGGGGCAGTTGCTATGGCTGACCCGCCAAAACCGGCCAATGCTAGGCCAACAGCGAGACCTTTTTTATCGGGAAACCAGCGGGTTGCAACTGAGACAGGCCCGCCATAGACGATGCCAACACCAGCACCGCCGATTATTCCATAGGTGAGTACTACCATCCAGATGCTGGAAGCGAAGTATGTGAGCATCCATCCGATACCGACAATGGCGCCGCCCACCATCATGACTTTCCTGGGGCCGAGTTTGTCGATGAATTTACCTGCCACGAAGGTGAAGAGGGCGAACATGGCAAGAAAGATCATGTATGGTAAACCGCCCTGCGTGGCACTTATGTTGAATAGTTCTTCCAGTGGTTTTTTGAATACACTGTAAGCGTAAACAGCACCTAGGCAGAAATTGACAACCATGCCCAGAATGACAAAGATCCATCTTCCTGCACTTGCAGACATTCCAAAAACTTTTGAATCATCGGACATAATATGGATACCTCCTCTATTCTATAGTGAACCTAATATTCCTAAATGGGCTAAGATGTATTTGGATGTGACTGAAAATTATTATACTCTTGAAGATGATGTCAAGGTTTTTCTGATATCTATTCCGAAAGAGAACAGAAGCTTTCTTTGGTAGCTATTTATTTTTAATGAGATTTTTCAATACAGCAATCTTTTTGCAGTTCTTATCTCAAAACTAAAACAAAAAACTAAAGAAACGTGGAACTCCATAGAGGCTGATCGATTCTCAATAGTCTATAATTGTTGTCTAAAACTCCGTCGACAAGACCTGCTTAAAAATTGAAAAATCTCTTGACATCATAAGGGAAATCGTTTAATATACCGAAGTTTTTCCGCAGTATTCGTATCCCTTAAAAATCTAAGGGATTATTTTTTTGGAGGTAACAAAGAATGCCTACTATTAACCAATTAGTAAGGCTCGGGAGAGAAGTAGTCAAAAAGAAGAGTTCATCGCCTGCTCTTTTGAACTGCCCACAAAAAAGGGGAGTTTGCGTGAGAGTGTATACTACAACTCCTAAGAAGCCAAACTCGGCTCTGAGGAAAGTTGCCCGTGTAAGACTGACGAACGGTATTGAGGTGACAACATACATTCCGGGAATTGGCCATAATCTTCAGGAGCACTCTGTGGTTCTCATCAGGGGCGGCAGGGTGAAAGACCTTCCAGGTGTTCGGTATCACATCATCAGGGGCTCACTTGACGCGAGCGGTGTTGCCAACAGGAAGAAAAGCAGATCAAAATACGGCGCAAAGAAGCCCAAACAGTAAGGATAGCATTCAAGGAGCAACGATATGCCGAGAAAGGGACATGTTTCAAAAAGAGAAAAATTGCCTGATCCAAAATATAATGATCTGGTCGTGGCAAGGCTTATTAACCGTGTTATGCTCGATGGCAAGAAAAGCACAGCCAGCAGGATTGTCTACGAGGCATTCGATCTCATTGAGAACAAACTGAAAGAAGAAGCCTTGAAGGTGTTTCACAGGGCTATGGATAATATAAAACCTGAATTAGAAGTAAAAGCGCGGAGGGTTGGAGGTGCAACATATCAGGTCCCTGTAGAGGTAAGGCTCAACAGGAAGCTTTCTTTAGCCATCCGGTGGATCATGAGGTATGCCAAGGAAAGGTCAGAAAGAACAATGACTGAGAAGCTTGCAGGGGAGATTATTGACGCATATAACAACAAGGGTGGTTCTGTAAAGAAGCGCGAAGATACCCACAAAATGGCTGAAGCAAACAAGGCTTTTGCCCACTACAGATGGTAACACTTTCATGAATCAAATTGTAAGGAACGTCGGGATTATGGCCCACATTGATGCGGGCAAGACAACAACTACAGAAAGGATGTTGTTCTACACCGGCGTCAATAACAGAATAGGGGAAGTCGATGATGGCAACGCCACCATGGACTGGATGGAGCAAGAGAAGGAGCGGGGTATCACCATTACTGCTGCTGCAACAACCTGTTCCTGGAAAGGACACAGAATCAACATCATCGATACTCCGGGTCATATCGATTTTACGGTTGAAGTCGGAAGATCTCTCCGTGTTCTGGATGGTGCTGTAGCGCTTTTTTCTGGTGTTGAAGGGGTAGAACCCCAGTCAGAGACAGTATGGCGTCAGGCTGACCGTTACAGGGTTCCCAGGATAGCCTTTGTGAACAAGATGGACAGACCTGCTGCTGATTTTCACAGGTGTGTACGGATGATCAAGGATATCCTCAAGGCAAATCCGCTGATCCTCCAAATTCCTGTGAAAGATGGAGATGAACTCCTTGGCAATGTCGACATTATAACGCAAAGGGCAACCTATTATGACAATGCAACAAGGGGTATCGAGTACACTGTTAAAGACATTCCTGCCCACCTGAAAGACGAGGCCCTTGTGTTGAGGGAACGTCTCATGGAATCCCTCGCCGAGATAGATGACGGTTTTATGACTGCTTACCTTGATGGTGCTCTTATAGAAGAAACTGAAATCAAGCGGATTATCAGGAAAGGTACCTTGAGCGGCGCTATTCTTCCGGTTTTGTGTGGAAGCTCGTTCAAAAACAAGGGTGTTCAGCCGCTCCTCGATGCAATTGTAGATTATCTCCCGTCCCCTGCAGATGTATCTCCTTATGAATACTGGACCATAGAGGGGGAAGAGGGATATTTGAAAGGCACCCCTGATGAACCTTTCAGCGGTCTTGTGTTCAAGATAATGAATGACCCGTTTGTGGGCCAGCTGAGCTACATGAGGATATACTCGGGCGAACTGAAAACCGGAGAAACAGTACTTAACAACTCCAAAGGAAGGACAGAGAGAATCGGTCGAATTATCCGGCTCCATGCGAATAAACGGGAAGAAGTTAAGAAAATACAGGCGGGTGATATCTGTGCTATCGTTGGCCTCAAAGGAGTATCAACCGGTGACACCCTTACTGGCCAGGACTTTGAAATCCTCTTTGAGACGATAGAGGTTCCTGCACCGGTCGTATCCATTGCTATTGCTCCGAAGAAAAAGGACGACCTTAAGAAGATGTGGCTTGTTTTTAACCGCTACACCGTTGAAGACCCATCGCTCAATGTCAAGCTCGACAGCGACACAGGAGAGGTCATACTCTCCGGCATGGGCGAACTTCATCTGGATATCATCATGGATCGTGCTAGGAGAGAACATAACCTCGATATGCTGTCCTCTCCTCCCCAGGTAGCGTACCGGGAAACCATTACAAAATCAGTGACAGGCATAGGAAAATATATAAAACAGTCGGGTGGTAAGGGCCAGTATGGCCACGTGGTGCTCCATGTATCTCCCATTGAAGGTGCTGATTTTGTATTCGAAAACAAGATTGTTGGGGGCGTCATCCCAAGGGAATATATTTCCAGCGTCGAAGCCGGGGTAAAGGAGAGAATGGAAAAGGGCGTTCTATTTGGATACCCGCTGGTCAACATTAAAGTGGAACTGATAGATGGCTCATACCACGAAGTAGACTCCTCTGAACTTGCATTCAAACTTGCCGGTTCTCTTGGTCTGAAAGATGGCGTGACAAAGGCCAACCCGGTTATTCTCGAGCCCATTATGAAGGTCGATATCAATGTGCCTGGCGACTGCCTTGGCCCTGTTATCGGTGACCTTTCTTCACGGAGAGGGAGAATAGCCGAACTTGGCGACAGGAATGACTTCAAATACATTGTGGCCCATATCCCGCTGGACGAGATGTTTGGTTATACAACCCATCTCCGGTCAGCTACCCAGGGCCGGGGTTATTATACTATGGAGTTTTTCCACTACACCCCTGTACCCCAGCATATCCTTGAGAATTTAATGAAAAATAGAGAAAAAACAGTAACGGAGGCTCTATATGGCTAAGAAGAAGTTTGAAAGAAAGAAACCCCATGTCAACATAGGAACCATAGGACACAT
>MVQO01000235.1 GCA_002067585.1 Syntrophorhabdus sp. PtaB.Bin027 | reverse complement strand
GAGCATCTTTGTAGTCAGGGCGTTTATCAGAATGCGCTCTTTTCTTGCATCACATAAGGAACTGGCTTTGAAAGTAGCTGATCTGGAAAGAAAGCTTTCAACTCATGACAAACAGATCCTTGCGATTATTGAAGCGATCAAACAACTTATGGCCCCACCCCCGGCGGCAAAGAAACGCCCGATTGGATTTCGACCTGATGAAAAATGAATCATTATTTTATTTGCACACGGACACAGTTGTGAGAGGCAGATGGCATAACAGACTGAATGAAAGTTAATATGAGCGAACTACCAAGCTATTTCCGATACTGGGGCAAGGCGGAAAAGGACGGCTCACGGTACCATCTTCTCGTCTATCATTGTCTGGATGTGGCGGCAGTGGGATATTACTTGCTGAATCCGTCGCAGCCTCTTTGCCAACGCTTGTCAAATCAGCTACATCTAGACTCCTTTTGGCTGCAACGCTGGTTTACCTTTTGTCTCACTCTTCATGACGTGGGCAAATTTGCCACCGCATTTCAAGGGTTGGCTCCACGACTGTCACCAACCCTCGTCCCTTCAAACTCGCGAATGCCATACACACAGCGCCATGATACCCTAGGGTTTGTTCTCTGGCAAGAGGTGCTTCACCCCCAGTGGCTGGCAAGAGGTGGTTTTGATCTTGATACCCGTCACCCCGATCTCGCACTGGTATTACGGAATATTGGTCCCTGGATGGAAGTCGTCACGGGCCATCATGGAGAGCCGCCGAAACGAACGGCGATCCGTCATCAGAACTTCTTCACCGTTTTTGACGAGCAGTCTGCAAGCCACTTCCGAGAGGACAGTGCCACTTTTCTCCTAACGGGCATGGACGCTTCGATCCTGCAAGACAAGGAACTGAAACGGCGGTTGAAGCTTGCTTCGTGGACCTTGGCTGGAGTAGTCGTTTTGGCCGATTGGCTCGGATCAGGACGTTCCCCGGATGGTTTCTGTCAGGACGTAATGCCCCTAGACGTATATTGGCAGGATCATGCGATACCTCACGCTGAACAAGTCCTCGCTAAGGCCGACCTCCGTCACGCGGCTACCGCGCCCTTCTCGGGAATTTGTCATTTATTTCCTTTCATAAGCTCGCTTACTCCGCTTCAAGAATGGGCGCAGAGTCGAGAGCTTGGAAGTACCAATCAGCTTTTCATCCTGGAAGATGTTACAGGGACTGGTAAGACTGAAGCAGCGCTGGTACTTGCACACAGACTCATGGCAGCAGGTCTTGCCGGGGGCATCTATGTCGCCCTTCCGACGATGGCAACAGCCAACGCAATGTATACGCGGCTGGGCAAGGCATATCGGCGGCTCTTTGGTGCTGATGAGCGTCCATCGCTTGTCTTGGCTCATGGTGCGCGTCACCTCTCTGAGGGGTTTAGTAGATCCGTGGGCCTTCCTGAATCAGCACCACCAACCCGGACTTATACCGACGATGACGAACCCGCGGAGGCATATTGCAGCGCCTGGCTTTCCGACAGTCGCAAGAAATCCCTCTTGGCGGATGTCGGTGTGGGGACATTGGATCAAGCGCTATTGGCAGTCTTACCGGCCAAGCATCAATCTCTCAGGCTATTGGGCTTGTCTAATAAGATTCTCGTCGTGGATGAAGTTCATTCCTATGATCCTTATATGAATCAGTTGCTGAAAACATTAATAGAAGCCCATGCCAGACAGGGAGGAAGTGTAATTCTTCTTTCAGCCACCTTGCCGTACCAGATGCGTGAGAACTATGTTCGTTCTTTCTGCGATGGGGCCGGACTTTCAATGCCATCCCTTGAAATGGCGGCTGCTTATCCTCTGGCAACACACGTTCCGACCGGCGCGTTGCCGGAAACGGCCTTGGAAATACGCCCGAACGTCGAACGTGCTGTGGATGTTGTAATGATTGAAGAGACGCATCAAGCTCTCGATGCACTTCGACAGACGGTAGAGAGTGGTCAGTGTGCGTGCTGGGTGCGCAACACAGTCAAGGATGCTCGTATGGCCTATCAGTTGCTTACGGAGCAGGAATGGCTGGACAAGAGCAAACTTACCCTTTTTCATAGCAGATTTGCGGTGATAGACCGCCAAGTTGTTGAGGCAGCAACCCTTGATTTATTCAACAAGGATTCCAAGAGTGAAAAGCGGAGTGGCAGAGTGGTTGTGGCAACGCAGGTGGTAGAGCAGTCTCTTGACCTCGATTTCGACGTCATGATCTCCGATCTTGCGCCAATTGACCTTCTCATCCAACGAGCGGGCCGCCTCCATCGGCACACGCGTGATGCCGAAGGCAATCCGCTGTTGGCTGAAGGAGGCATCGATCAGCGGGGCAGACCGTGCCTTTACGTTTTGGGACCGGCGCCCACATCAACACCAAACGAAGACTGGTTGAAGGCCAGACTACCGGGAACGCAGGCCATATATCAGCATGTGGGGCAGTTGTGGCTGACCCAGCAACGCCTTTCAGACAGATTCACCATGCCTGATGATGCACGTGTTCTTATCGAAGGCGTTTTCGGAGAAGATGCGCAGGACGAGATTCCGGAAGCACTCCTTAATCTTTGCTGGAATGCCGAAGGCGCGGCGGGAAGTAAACGGGGAATGGCGCTTTTGAACGCGCTTAAGCTGGAGATGGGCTATACGCGGGCAAGCGCAGAGGATAGCGGGGGATGGGATAAAGAGACGAGAATTCCGACACGCCTTGGTGATAAAAGCACCACGGTTGCCCTTACTCTCCTGGACGGAGGCAGGCTGAAACCATACGCCGGGTCAGGAGAGTTCGCTTGGGAACTGAGTATGATCGACCTGCCCACAAGCGACTGGAAAAGAGTTAAGGAAAAGATTCCTGAGAGCCTTCATGGGCTGATCGATGAGCTGAAAGAAGAGACAAAAGTACTGAAATGGGTCGAGGTGCTCCCGCTTACCGGGGAGATAGAGCGATATTACGATCCGAAAAAGGGATGGGGATTTGATAAGGAGGAAATCGATGAATCTCGTATGTGATGCATGGTTGCCGGTGATTCGGGCGAGCGGCAAGAAGGACAAAATCGCTCCGTGGCAGATCGCCGAGACAACCGATCCGGTAATGGACCTGGATGCGCCGCGCCCCGATTTCCAAGGGGCTCTTTACCAGTTTCTGATTGGATTGTTACAGACCTGTTTTGCGCCAGCCGATCATGAAGAATGGCTGGAGTATTGGAAGATACTCCCTGATAGCCAAACACTAAGAAACAGGTTTTTGGATTTTGCACCTGCATTTGAACTATCCAGCCCAAGCGGCAGCCCTGCCTTCATGCAAGATCTGAACCTGTCTCAAGGCAAAATGAGAAATGTAGCTGCTTTTCTGATGGATTTCCCGGGGGACAAAACAATAGTGGAAAACCTTGACCATTTTATAAAACGCGATAGCGTTACCAAAATGTGTCCTGCATGTGTCGCCATGGCCCTATTTACCCTTCAGCTCAATGCTCCAACGGGCGGGAACGGGCATCGGGTCGGATTGCGTGGTGGAGGACCATTGACAACGCTGGTAAGGCCAACAGGGGTAACAGACCTCTGGTCGAAAATCTGGCTCAATGTTCTTGCTGCAGAAGACTTTGATACAAGTATAGATAAACCCGTTGCCGATGTATTTCCCTGGATGGGCTCAACTCGCGTGTCTACACAGAAAGTTGAAAAAAAGATCAAATCCTACATAGGTAATGGCGTGCCCACTACGCCTGCCGACACTCATATTCTTCAATGTTATTGGGGAATGCCGAGGAGGATTCGCATATTGTGGCAAGCAGAAGCGGTTGGGCGATGTGATTTGTGCGACAACGAAACTTCTACTTTGGCCAGAAAATACATGACCGACACTTGGGGGGTAGATTATGTCGGTGGGTGGGTTCATCCGTTAACTCCGTATCGATTTGATCCGCAAAAAGAGAAACCTCCACTTTCCATCAAAGGACAGAAAGGTGGATTAGGATATCGGCATTGGGTAGCGCTTACGCTTGCCCACTCTAGAGAAGGCGAACATGCAGCTAAGATTGTCAGGGCTTATATAGAGCAGAGATCTCGTGATATTCGAGCACAAAGAACAGTAGGCCTCTGGTGTTTTGGGTATGACATGGTCGACATGAAAGCGAGGTGCTGGTACGATCATACACTGCCGCTGTTCCGCCTTGATCAGACTCAACAAGAGAATGTCCTTTCCTGGGCGAGTGAACTGATAAACGCTGCCGAAGACGTTGTCGAGAGCCTCCAAAAACAGATTAAAGCTGCTTGGTTTCGCCGTCCAGGCGATGTGAAGGGCGACATGAGTGGCGTGGTTCAAGAATTCTGGCAACAGAGCGAACCTCATTTTTATGAATTATTGGAACATCTAGTCAATCTTCCAGGTAGCCAGAGGCTTGCCCCGCCGGAGATTTATGACTCGTGGGCGAAAAGGTTACAGGGACTTGCTTACAAGCTATTTGATGAAAAAGCTTTGGAGGGGCCCGCCGAGGACTTGGATATGAAACGAATAATCATAGCCCGCCAGGAGCTAACAAAGAAACTCAAAACTAACAAATCAATGAAAGATTTGATTGCAAAAATAGGTAAAAAAAGGGGGTAGCAAATGCAACAGCCGCAACAATACCGCTTCCTTAAAGAAGAAACAACCAGAGAAAGACTGCGCTCGTGGTGGACGTCCCTCGACAAAAATAGAGGTGATCGTGCAAGGTTATGCCGAGCAGAGAGGCCAGATGATGTCCTGCTAATGGCACCCTTCTTCCGGTTCCTTCACCAGATGCCCGATGAATGGGCTAAGGCGGAACATATCCTCTCATCGGCTATGGTCGCGGCGAGCTTGTCGCACGTAAGACGGATACAAGACAATGAAACATTCGCGACGCAACTTGCTTCGCCGAAGCCTGGTGCAACAAAGCCGCGCATGAGCGAACTGAGGTTTCAGCAGCTACAGAAAAGTCGTAACCCCGAAGAGTTCTTCAGACGTCTTGTTCGGGCGATTCGTCTGGTTGAGCAGAGTGTGAATATTGTCTCGCTGGCGGAAAGTATACTACACTGGATGAATGAATATCGTTTTGGCGCAGACCGGGAGCCTCAAAAAAGGATTGCTGTCCGCTGGGCTAACGACTATTACAAAGCGTTGCAAAAGCAAGCCTGAAAAGAAAAAGGAGGAATAAGATTATGAACCGTTTTCTACAAATTCATTTACTGACCTCGTACCCGCCTGCTAACCTGAACCGCGATGATCTGGGACGTCCCAAAACCGCAAAGATGGGTGGCGTTGACAGGCTTCGAATTTCATCTCAAGCGAATAAACGTGCGTGGCGAACATCTGACATCTTTGAAAAAGGGATGGCAGGCCACATTGGAAAACGCACGAAAGAAATGGGTTTGAAAATCTATGACGAATTAACAAAGAGGGGTGTTACGCATACAGACGCAATCGAGTGGGCAAAACCTATTGCGGGGGTTTTCGGGAAACTTAAAGAACAATCAAAGAAGGAAAAAGAAGGGTTAAAAGGCCTAGATGAGAAGGAACAAAAGAAAAAGGAATTAACAGAGCTCGAAATAGAGCAACTGGCGTTCTTCGATACCGAGGAGGAAAAGGCTGTCTTTGCGCTCGCTGCCGCAATTGCTGAACGAAGAGAAGGGCCGAAAGACGAAGAGTTGAAACTTTTGAGGGAAACCATGCACGCGGTAGATATTGCGCTGTTTGGTCGTATGCTGGCGTCTGCTCCAAGTTACAATGTGGAAGCTGCTTGTCAGATAGCCCATGCGATCAGTGTTCATCCGGTGGTAATAGAGGACGACTATTTCACTGCTGTTGACGATCTTAATGATGGCAGTGAAGATGTTGGAGCAGCTCATATCGGTGAGACAGGTTTTGCTGCCGGACTCTTTTACGCCTATATATGCGTGAATACTGAACTGCTTGCCGGAAACCTTAATGATCCAGTTTTGGCGGCAAGAGGGATCAGGGCGCTAACCGAAGCAGCGGTCAAAGTTCCCCCTGAAGGAAAACAGAGCAGCTTCGGTAGCCGCGCCTATGCGAGCTATGTTCTTGCCGAAAAGGGCGACCAGCAACCACGTTCCTTATCCATTGCATTCTTGAAGCCAATTACCGGTGCCGATTATGGGACCGATGCAATTTCGGCGTTGACTACTCACCTTAACAACATCGATAAGGTATATGGCGCATGTGCCGATGAACGGTTTTACATCAACGCACTGAACGGCAGTGGTGGTATTTATCTTGCTGACGAAGATGGCACCAAGAAAGACCCTTCTCCTGATGCTAAAGAAGAAAAGAACGACAGGTCATTATTCGATCAGTTGCTCGATTTCGTATCCAAGTGAGGTGGGCGTCCATGGACTATCTACTTTTTCGCCTTTATGGTCCCCTTGCCAGTTGGGGTGAAATTGCGGTCGGAGAATCGAGACATACCGCACCCTATCCGGGCAAATCAGCTATTCTCGGATTGTTAGCGGCTGCCCTTGGTATAAAACGCGAGGAGGAAGATCGACAAAAAGCACTGGCTGAAGGTTACCATTTTGGCATCAAGGTTTTGAGCACGGGCAGCCTTCTCCGTGACTATCACACTACACAGGTTCCAGACTCAGTCGGCTCCTTTTCTTATCGTACTCGACGCGACGAAATGGTTATCGGCAAAGACCGTCTCGGTACACTCCTGTCCAGCCGGGAGTACCGTTGCGATGCTCTTTCCATAGTGGCGGTCCGTGCCCTGGATAAAGCGCCCTATTCGCTCAGAGAACTTCAGGGCGCTTTACTTAAGCCCAAGCTTCACCTTTATCTGGGCCGCAAATCATGTCCGCTGGCGGCACCCCTCAAACCTTTGGTTCTTCCGGCGGAAGGGTTTGGCAATGCGCTCGACAAGTATCAGATAGGCCCGCTCTACATTTCCTCACATCTCATGCAAAAAGCCTTGAAAGAAACCGAAAGTGGAGTGTTGGCTGATGCGCCCACACTGGCATTTCTTTCGCAGGAAGACCGGCGCTGGTTAGCTATCGGCAAGGAATCCCCAAGATATTATTGGGAAGGCGAAGCAGGCGATCTCAAGGCACAACAGGTCCTGATAAGACACGATCAGCCCATCTCTCGGGGTCGCTGGCAGTTCACGCAAAGAGAGGAAAACTTCCTAATGACAAAGGAGGGGGACTGATGTATTTCTCCAGAGTCAGAGTTAAGCAGAACATCCGGGAATTATCGCACCTTCACCGGCTTCTTCACAACAACAGCTACAGTGTGCACCAACTGCTCTTTGGCCTCTTTCCCGATAAGAAAGAGCGGTACCTTTTCCGGGAAGAAATAGCTAAAGAACAGATACAACATCAGAGGGGTGCCAGAGGAGAGCCTGTTTACTATGTTGTGTCCCACTCCCGACCGATAAACGATACACCGCTCTTCGATGTCGAGACCAAACCCTACGAACCGAAGATTGAAGTTGGCGACCGGTTGGCATTCAAACTGAGGGCAAACGCCGTCCGCTTGGCAAAGAAAGAGCGGCCACCTGGGTCAATTTATGCGTGGTCCAGGAAGAGGGCCGAACATGGTTTCAAAGAAAAAGGCCCGACAAAGATGCGCATAAGGCATGATGTGGGTATGGATACGCAACATCAGGTCCTGCGTGAGTTATCGAATTACCTTGGAGTTGTTTGCACGGAAGGCAAGTCGGCTTGGAAGAAGGTGGTATTTAGAGCATGGCAGTCATCCGGCAACGACTCTGTTACAGTGGCGCTCAAGAAACATGTCGAGGAGAATGAACGATACCGTGTTTTCATGGAGGAACAATTAAGCCCTGAAAGGCTGTTCAATCTTGCATTTAATGCGGCTATAGATACATCCCTCGAAAAATGGCTTATAGATAAAGGAGGCAGGAAAGGCTTCAACATAGCACGGGATAAAGAAAGGAACCGGTTACAATTCCAAGCAGAGGGCTATCGTTGGCATTCACTTCCCAAAAAGGGGCGAGATGCAGGTTTCAGCTCGGTCGACTTTGATGGTGTATTAGAGGTAACCGATCCAAAAGTATTCGTTGACAAATGCCTTTTTGAGGGTATTGGCCCTGAGAAAGCCTTCGGTTGCGGGCTGATGCTCGTGAGGCGGATATAACCAATGTGAATTTAGTAACCAGCGGAGACAATAAACCATGAAATCCCTAAACTATGAGTTTCTTGAGCAACAGGCAATTCCTCTGAGGTTTGGAAGTAAGGTTCGCTAGTTAGGAGAATACCAGAAGTCCGTGGAGCCAAGTGGAGAAAAACGTGATAATAGCCAATAAACATGATAATCATTGTGATAATAACGTTGGTCATGTTAGTTTAGGCCGATAGAGGAGGTTTCCTTATGCCTGAACCTATTCTACCACCCCTGAAACCAATCCCGATAAAGGACAGGGTTTCCGTAGCATATGCCGGGAAGGGGAATATCGATGTCCTCGATGGCGCTTTTGTCGTGGTAGACAAGAATGGTGTGAGAACTCACATTCCCGTGGGTAGTCTTGTCTGTCTTATGCTTGAGCCAGGCACTCGGGTTTCTCATGCTGCGGTCACGCTCGCATCTCGTGTAGGTTGTCTTCTTGTCTGGATCGGAGATGGTGGGGTAAGGCTCTATGCCTCGGGCCAGCCTGGAGGCGCTCGGGCGGATCGTTTGCTTTATCAAGCCAAACTTGCTCTCGACGATGAGGCCCGCCTGAGGGTTGTTCGAAAGATGTATGAAATGCGGTTTAAGGAGAAACCGCCTGAAAAGAGAAGTATTGAGCAGTTGCGCGGAATAGAGGCTGTGAGGGTGAGAAAGATGTATGAGCTTTTTGCACGCCAGTATGGTGTTAAGTGGTTTAGCCGTAATTATGATTACAATGAATGGGAAAGCGGTGATATACCAAACCGTTGTCTCAGTTCTGCCACGGCATGTCTTTACGGCATTACAGAAGCGGCCATTCTGGCGGCAGGGTATGCACCGGCAGTAGGTTTCATTCATACCGGGAAACCACAATCATTTGTTTACGATATTGCCGATCTGTTCAAGTTTGAGACAGTTGTTCCGATGGCGTTCCGTATAGCAGCCAAGAAACCCAATGAACCTGAGCGAGAAGTGCGTGTTGCATGTCGGGATGCTTTCCGGCAGAGTCGTTTATTAAAGCGAATCATACCAGCCATCGAGGAAGTGCTATCAGCAGGTGGTCTGCCTTTTCCGAAAAGACACGATGAGGCGGTGGGTCCTGCAATCCCCAATAAGGAGGGCTTAGGCGATGCTGGTCATCGTGGTTGAGAACGCTCCCCCAAGGATACGTGGACGACTTGCGGTCTGGCTTTTAGAAGTACGTGCCGGTATATACGTGGGTAGTACCTCACGATCCGTGCGAGAGATGCTTTGGAATACAGTTATCAAAGGAATTGAGGATGGGAATGCTGTGATGGCCTGGAATACAAACACTGAGTCAGGATTTGACTTTATGACATGCGGCGCTAACAGGAGAGAACCGGTTGAAATAGATGGTCTGAAATTGGTGTCATTCCTTCCCGAAATTTCTCAGAACGCAGAGGCTGATTCTGGGTAGATTCTTTGGTAGGAATTTGTTCTTTGACAATTAAAGTAATTTTAAGTGGTTACAATAAGTATGTTCCCCGCACACGCGGGGATGAACCGACACAATTATAGGGTTTACTGTTACAGAAAACATGTTCCCCGCACACGCGGGGATGAACCGAGAGCGGTGAGATACCAAAAACATTTGATGACATGTTCCCCGCACACGCGGGGATGAACCGAAATCATGTTCAGGCAGTCTTCTTCCACAGTAATGTTCCCCGCACACGCGGGGATGAACCGCGATTCTACAAAATCTCTGACGGCAACGGAGGATGTTCCCCGCACACGCGGGGATGAACCGACTAAACCAGTTAGCAAAGATAAAGACTATTAATGTTCCCCGCACACGCGGGGATGAACCGCAATATTGACAAGGAAAGAGAGGCCATATCCAATGTTCCCCGCACACGCGGGGATGAACCGTCATGGGATACTATTGCATTTGTTATGGAGAAATGTTCCCCGCACACGCGGGGATGAACCGGTCGATGCTCTTCAGGAACGTCATCGAGGGTCATGTTCCCCGCACACGCGGGGATGAACCGAATATATCATTATGCGCAATTAGCCAAAAAAGATGTTCCCCGCACACGCGGGGATGAACCGCGAGTTGGCATCCTACAAGGCGAGGACATCCAATGTTCCCCGCACACGCGGGGATGAACCGGACAAACCACCTATGTGGGTTACTATCACAAGATGTTCCCCGCACACGCGGGGATGAACCCGCCATCCTGATGAGCGCATTAAGCGTGTTTTCATGTTCCCCGCACACGCGGGGATGAACCGACAGGCGTATGGCCTGAGATAGATACCTACCGATGTTCCCCGCACACGCGGGGATGAACCGGTAAATGAATGGATCACCATTAACCTCATATAATGTTCCCCGCACACGCGGGGATGAACCGATGGCAATATTGGGATTATGTATATTGGTACAATGTTCCCCGCACACGCGGGGATGAACCGGTATATCTCAGTTCACCATAAACAGGGGTAGCATGTTCCCCGCACACGCGGGGATGAACCGGTACTGAATGGAGTGTTGTAGCGGATAAAATTATGTTCCCCGCACACGCGGGGATGAACCGGTTACACAGTATGATAAATATGGCGCGGTGGCATGTTCCCCGCACACGCGGGGATGAACCGAAACTAATTATCGTAGTTATAGCGATGATGTTATGTTCCCCGCACACGCGGGGATGAACCAGATATGTGGAGCGCATTAGCGATATGCCTGACATGTTCCCCGCACACGCGGGGATGAACCGGCGTGACATGGCTCCGTGGCGATAATAACCGTATGTTCCCCGCACACGCGGGGATGAACCGTCCATTGTTCTGTTCAACCAGCCCCGGAGGAAATGTTCCCCGCACACGCGGGGACGAACTGATAAAAATTGCGTTATGACAGTGGCACGGAAGAAACTGCAACATGAACTTATTCATTATTCCGATCTGGGAAAGCAGTATTGCTCCCAGGACTATCAAATCCTTCTTTATAAGTTTTTTCTATGAAGGCTTCCATGAGCGTGAAATGCAACTGTTTATGATAATACAGCTGTGGCTAGCCCCTGTGGAACATTGAAGAATGAACCCTTGTTTATCATCAGCGCCATGCAACAAGAGAACAGGCAATCAGAGAGATAACAGAATATATTGAGATCTTTACATAAGACAACGGATGCAGGCCAGACCTGGATACGTATCCCCTGTAGCCTATGAACAGTATTATTACAGAATAAGATGTGAAGCATCAAGATTATTTGTGTACACTATTGGAATCAGAGGTCAGTCGCGCCCCGCAGGGGCGTGTGGATTGAAACGACAAACGTTTATTGAAGAATATCAGGGATAATCATCCACTCCAGGCCCCAGCCCGCATGGGATCGTGAGAGACAAAGTACACTAGCCGGTCGAAATTCGATTGAAAGACTTTTTGGATCATCACTCAAGAGGCGTGACACCAACCTGGCAAGGTGCGGTAGGTGGCCCACAAGCATGGTGTCCTCGGCAAGACGGGAGAGACGGGCAGTCCAGATGGATGGATCATCATTCGGCGAAAGACCTTCAGTATCAAATACACCGCTCCGGACAGTGATATGTTCAGCAAAGATAGAGGCTGTTTCCTGAGCCCTTGCTTTGCCGCTGTGGAATACTTCGTTCACTTCAAGACGGGCGTTCGCCAAAAATTCAGCCACTTTTGTTGCATCCTGAATCCCCTTCAATGTAAGACCCCGCGAAGGATCTATTTCGGCAGGTTTTGCTTCTCCGTGTCGAACAAGGTAGAGTTTCATTTAACTTCTGTACGATGCATTAATCTTCACGTAGTCAAAGGTCAGGTCCGTGGTATAGATGTCATAGCTCGCCCTGCCGTTGTGGAGGTTGACGATCAGTTCCAGTTCCTTCTCCTCCATTAGCTTCTTCACCTTATCCTCGTCAAAGGGCATCTCTATGCCGTTCTTCGCCAGGACCTCCCCCTGAAGGATAATTTCTACTTTGGCCGGCTGAATAGGAACATCCGCGTCACCTGCTGCAGCTATGATCCTTCCCCAGTTGGGATCACAGCCGAAAAATGCCGTCTTGGTGAGGGGAGATATAGCTATTCGTCGCGCTATTTTCTCGGCAATATCTTTTTTCTGTGCACCATTGACAGTGATATGGATAACACGGGTCGCCCCCTCGCCGTCCCTCACAATCATCATAGCCAGTTCTTTCATAACAGAGAAAAGGGCATTACAAAAAGCATCAAGGCAACCAAGGTCTTCCCTGCCCTGGCGGGTGAAAAGCATGACCGAATCATTTGTACTGCATTCGCCGTCCACGGTTATCCGTTCAAAGCTCTCTTTAGCGCCCTGAAGGAGTTTTCGCCGTATCTTCTCAGGTGAGACAGGATAATCAGTGAAGATGAAAACAAGCATGGTGGCAAGGAGGGGATTGATCATCCCTGCACCCTTGGCAACACCAGCAATGCTATATTCTTTCTCCCCCTTGAAGGATGCTCGGGCTATCTTTGGGTAGGTGTCAGTCGTCATGATTGCCCGGGAAAATGAGTCAATCCCGTTTTTTCTCAAGTCTTTGACAGCGGCAGGCAGGGCCTTTGCCATAGTCTCTGTTGGCAGCCTTCGTCCAATAACACCTGTTGATGCAAACACGATCTTGCCATCTGCTGCTTTAAGATGAGAGGTCAATTTCTCACTCAACTCTTTCAAGTCCCGAACCCCTTCCGGGCCTGTGCACGCATTTGCGCACCCGCTGTTGACAAGAAGCGCCTCCACCTCGTTACTGCGAAGTCTTTTGTTATACAGAATGTGGGCAGACTTAACCTTGTTTTTTGTGTAGACAGCGGTTATGTATGCCGGCTCATCAAATACTACAAGACCAAGATCAAGCGCTGCATTCTTTATCCCTGAAGCAATTCCTGCAAACCGGATACCTGGAATCATACAAGCCCCCGTCATCTCCCGCAACACTTCTTATATTTTTTGCCGCTCCCACACGGACAGGGATCATTCCTGCCGATCTTCTTGTCTTTCTTTTCCTGTGGTTGTTCACCGCCAATGTTAAAGAACATGGCTGGCTGCTCACGGGTAAGTTCTTCCCGGGCAGGGTGAACAGCATAGAGCTTTTGTACAGTATCAACTTTAACCCTTTCCATCATGTCGAGAAAAAGGTCAAAGCTTTCCCGCTGGTATTCACGGAGAGGATCTTTCTGTGCATAGCCTCTAAGGCCAATCCCCTCCTTCAGGTGGTCCAGTGCAAGGAGATGTTCCTTCCAGTGGACATCAACCGAGTTCAGGGCGATAAAGCGTTCGATTGCCTTCAGTTCTCCATCACCGAATTCCTTATCCTTACGTTCATACACAGCAAGAACCTTTTCTCTCACCACATCGAGGAGGCCTTCTCGCGTCAGCTTCTTCAGGTCCACAGAGTCAAGATCGATATGAAAAAAGAAGGTCTCAAAAATCCGGTTTTTGAGGGAAACCATGTCCCATTCTTCTGGATAGACCTTTTCCGGGGCACAGTCAAAAACGATGTTTTCACACAACTCGTCGATCATATCGAGAATCTGGTCGCGCACATCGCCATTTCGCATGAACTCATGCCGCATGCCATATATTGTTTCCCGCTGCTTGTTCATCACGTTATCGTATTCAAGGAGGTATTTTCTGATCTCAAAGTTGTGTCCCTCAACACGGGTCTGGGCATTCTCAATAGCTTTGGAAATGAAGGGGTGCTCGATGGGCATGTCCTCTTCCATTCCAAGCTTTGCAAGCATGGGAGAAACCCTGTCGGAGCCAAAGAGCCTCATAATCTCATCTTCGAGAGACACATAAAATCTCGATGATCCGGGATCTCCCTGCCGGCCTGCCCTTCCTCTTAACTGGTTATCGATCCGGCGCGATTCGTGCCTTTCTGTGCCGAGGATATGGAGACCACCCAGCCTGATAACCTCTTCCTTGTCTTTTTCGCAGATTTTCTTTGCTTCCTCAAGGATATTTTCGTATTCTTCAGTGTCTGTCTTTCCTTTGGCCATACTCAGGGCAAGAAATTTTGGATTGCCACCCAGAAGAATGTCAGTTCCCCTCCCTGCCATGTTTGTGGAGATTGTAACCGCCTTTGATCGCCCTGCCTGGGCTATGACCTCGGCTTCACGTTCGTGGTTCTTCGCATTGAGGATGTGGTGAGGGATGCCTTTTCGCTTCAGTATCTCCGACACCCTTTCAGATTTATCAATTGAGAGGGTTCCTACAAGGACCGGCTTTCCTTTTTTATAAAGATCTTCTATCTCCGCAATAGCAGCTTTGAATTTTTCCTTTTCTGTTCTGTATACCACATCAGCATAATTGGTCCGGATAAGAGGCCTGTTTGTAGGTATAACTGTTACGTCAAGGTTATAGATCTTCTTGAATTCCACAGCCTCGGTATCAGCCGTCCCTGTCATGCCGGCAAGCTTCTTATACATCCTGAAGTAGTTCTGGAAGGTTACCGTGGCAAGGGTCTGGTTCTCCCGCTCGATCTTTACGTTCTCTTTGGCTTCCAGAGCCTGGTGGAGGCCATCGCTGAACCGTCTGCCCGGCATAAGCCGCCCGGTAAACTCATCAACGATTATGACCTGCCCATCCTTCACGATATAATCTACATCTCTCTGAAAAAGGTTGTGGGCTTTTAAAGCCTGGTTAATATGGTGGAGGAGGTCAACGTATTTCGGATCATAAAGATTGTCTACGTTAATGATTTTCTCGATCCGCGCAACACCTTCCTCGGTGAGGTAGGCGCTCTTTGCTTTCTCATCCACCATGAAGTCTTTGTCTTTTTTGATTTGATAGATAAGGCGGTTAATTTTATAGTATTTGTCAGTTGATTCCTCAGCAGGACCTGATATGATTAAAGGCGTTCTTGCCTCATCAATGAGAATACTGTCAACCTCGTCAACAATGGCATAGTTGAATTCCCTCTGAACACATTCATCCATGGAGTACTTCATGTTGTCTCTGAGGTAATCAAATCCAAACTCGTTGTTCGTCCCGTAGGTTACATCACTTCCATAAGCATTCCTCCGCTCGTCATCATCCAGACCGTGGACTATCACCCCGACTGAGAGGCCGAGGAATTTGTAAATAGGGCCCATCCATTCTGCGTCCCTTCTGGCCAGATAGTCGTTGACCGTGACAACATGAACACCGAGACCGGTAAGTGCGTTGAGATAAACCGGTAATGTTGCAACGAGCGTCTTCCCTTCTCCAGTGGCCATCTCAGCAATCTTGCCTTCATGGAGCACCACACCGCCAATGAGCTGAACATCAAAGTGGCGCATGCCCACGGTTCGTTGTGCTGCCTCCCGTGCCGCAGCAAATGCCTCGGGCAGAAGCATGTCAAGTTCTTCACCCTGCTCGAGTCTTTCCCGAAAGAATGGAGTTTTTGCCTTGAGTTGCTCATCTGAGAGAGATCTGTATTCGTCTTCGAGAGAATTTACCTTTTCAACAAGAGGCTGGATACGTTTCAGCTCCCGCTCGTTTTTTGTTCCAATAATCTTCTTTAATATGTTTGTTATCATGGCTGAATATTATACCTGCGGATGTTTCAGACTGTCAATGCAAGGAATCTGCTTGTATGGCCAGCCCCCTTGAATGGGCTGGCACAGTGTTTTTTCGTTCTTGAGTCACCTGACACAACCCATCGCGCATCACGGGTCACGGATTTTTATGTTAGTCCCTCAGGGTAGCTACAAGCCTCTCAGGATGGAGAATGATGTTCAGGGCATCCACAACATTCTTGACGATGAGGTCCGCCTCTTTGGTAAGGATGTTCGCACAGCCCTCTTCACCCATAACCCCAATACCCAGGGCTGCTTCTTTTAACATAAGTGCGTCATTGTTCCCGTTTCCTATGGCAACCACCTTTTCAGGGCCAAGCTCTCTGATAATTCGGGCCTTTTCCCTGCCGCTGCCTTCTTTGCCTACTTTAATAATTCTGAATCCTACTGTGGTTCCTTCGTTATCAATATTTCCATAGGTATCAGATGTAATGATAAATAGTTTTATGTAACGAGAAATCTTTTCCAACAATTCCTTAACGCCGTCTTTTGGTTTACCGTCAACAGCCACTGTACCATTATAGTCAATAACCATATACTCTATATCAAGATCCCCCCAACCAGGAATGGACACACTTATCATACATACCTCCTCGAATTTTATCAGTCCGTATTCTACCACATTTCACACCAATTTAAATATAAATTTTAGGAGTTACACACTTCTGGGGTCCATGTCTCCCCCTCCATCCAGACCATTTGATCTGTTTTAACGGTTCAAACCCTTTGAACAACAACAGTGATTCTTCCCGTCTCACTCAAAAATGGGCTGTTTAATACTGGAGTTGTCCTTACAATTCTTAGCTCCTTTAAGTTTGCAAGTCAGGCATGGGGCTATTATGGGTTATGGCCAGAGACCGTGACGCGTAATCAGTAATCGATGTTTGACCATCGCACAGTGCGTTTTCAACTCTCTTTACTTCCTGCTTTGTCTTTGTCACCTTTTTTTTGCTTCTTCCCTTTCACGCTAACGGCTTCTTTTCTCTTTGAATTTTGTTCAATACAGGGTAGAATCATGGGGAAGGAACCGAGTTTCAGGTTGTGAGTTTCGAGTTCAGAGACAAACCTAAAATCTCAGAAATCAACATCAGGAGAATGTTCAGGTATGGTAAAACCAAAATGGGAAGTTGAGTGCGTTATCTATGACTGTGACGGGGTGCTTTTTGATTCCCTTGATGCTAATTCGCGCCTCTATAATTACATTGCCACATCGACAGAAAGAGGACCGCTCACTCCTGATGAATTATGGTACTGTCATACACATACAGTGTATGAATCGATTACCCATCTCTTTAAGCATGATGGCAAGCTCGAACAAAAGGCACGTGATCTGCTCAAGACGGTCAATCTTGGTGATTTTGTTGTCTATCTCAAAATGGAGCCAAACCTAATCAGGACATTAACCGAATTGAAAGAGCGAAATATAGGAAGGGCAATCAGTACCAACCGCACCACATCTATGAAATATATCATGGAGCGGTTTAAGCTCGATCCATACTTTGAAATGGTTGTTACAGCCCTCGATGTAAAACATCCAAAGCCCCATCCGGAATCAGTAGAAAAGATACTCACCACTCTGAAATATGACAGAGAGAAGACGCTTTACATTGGAGACTCTGGAGTGGACAGAGAGACCGCGCTTTCCTCAGGTGTGAAGTTCATTGCCTACAAAAATAAAGAAATTGCGGAACATGGTTTTATAGAAGACCATCTGACCCTGCTTGATTTTCTTTCGGGCGGGGAGCATTCTCAAGAATAATCTTCTTTTTCGCAAGGAGCGTATAGATCGGTCCTGACAGAACATAGAGTGAGGTTACCAGAAAAAGCGTTACCTCTGGCTCAATGAAAATTATTACAAGAAAAAGGATAGCTGCAACAGTCGATCTGAAAGGCCTTCCCCTGAAAAACGACATGTCCTTGAAGCTGTAATAACGGATATCACTGACCATAAGCAGAGCAAGAAGGTAGACGAGTATGGGCATAAAGACCGTCTTGATTCCGTCAGAGTAGCCAAGCCAGGAATAAAAAAGGACACAACCTGCTATTGTTGTAGCTGCAGCCGGGATAGGGAGGCCAAGGAAACTTCTCTTTTGAGCATTATCAGCCTGGACATTGAAACGGGCAAGCCGTAAAGCTCCACACGCTACAAACAGGAAGGCTGCGAGCCAACCAAAACGTCCATAGCCTTTTAATGCCCACATGTATACGAGAATACCAGGGGCAACGCCAAAAGCAATGGCGTCTGAAAGAGAATCGAATTCTACGCCAAAGCGGCTCGTAGATCCTGTCAGCCTTGCTACTCTCCCATCAAGCATATCGAATATTCCCGAAACAAATACTGCATAGGCGGCATGGGAAAATTTCAGGTTGATGCTTGCTATTATGGCATAGAAACCTGCAAAAAGGCTTATTGAAGTCAACAGGTTAGGAAGTATATAAATGCCTTTATGTTTTCTTCGTTTCATGATGTCCCCCTTTTTCTGGCCAAGGGTGTTTTCCCTGCTGTTACCATCTCATGTAATTTTACCATACATTCGTATGACTTCGGAAAATAAATATCCACCCGGGAACCAAATGCAATAATACCCAATGGTTCGCATCTGGCCACCGTATCACCAGCATGCACATATGAAGTGATCCTCCGTGCAAGAAAACCTGCAATTTGAACCACCAGTATCTTTTCATTATTTCCTGAAAGGAGAATATAATTCCTTTCATTCTCCTGGTCCACATCAGCTTTCCAGGCAAGGGCAAATTTACCTGGCCGGTGTACAACTTGCATAATACGTCCCGCCATGGGAGATCTGTTTACATGAACACTGGCAAGAGACATAAAAATACTTACCCGTATCGCTTCATAGCCGAGAAATTCATTTTCCACGATGTCCTTTATTTCTGTCACCTTCCCATCAGCCGGAGAAATAAGGCGATCCATGGGCTCGCGGGATGACCTTCTCGGATTGCGAAAGAAAAAAAGGCAGAATAAGAAGAATAAAATACTCAGAACAGCCAGGGAGTAATAGAAAAATATGTAGAAGATGATCGAAAGAACAAAAGAAGGGATGATGAGTTTCAGCCCTTCTTTTGCAATAAGGGCTTCTTTCACCCCTTTCTCCCAATCCACCCCATCATTGACCTGAGTTGTTTCCCTACTTTTTCAATCAGATGTTCGTTATCAATTCTTTTAATTGCATTATATACGGGCCGTCCTGCCATGTTCTCAAGTATCCACTCCCGTGCGAACTCACCGCTCTGGATCTCCTGGAGGATTGCCCTCATCTCTTCCCTTGTTTCCTCTGACACAACCCTTCTTCCCCTGGTCATGTCACCGTACTCCGCCGTGTCGCTGATGGAGTATCGCATATAGGAGATTCCTCCCTCATACAGGAGATCGACAATGAGCTTTAGCTCGTGAAGACACTCAAAATAGGCAATCTCCGGCTGATATCCAGCCTCTACGAGCGTGTCAAAGCCAGCCCTCACAAGTTCAGATGCCCCACCGCACAGAACAGCCTGCTCACCAAAAAGATCTGTTTCAGTCTCTTCTGCAAAGGTTGTTTCTAACACCCCAGCGCGGGTGGCACCAATGCCTTTCGCATAGGCAAGGGCTTTCTTCTTTGCCTTTTTAGAATAATCCTGAAATACAGCAATGAGGGAAGGAACACCTGCTCCGCGTTCGAATTCACGGCGCACAAGGTGGCCCGGTCCTTTTGGAGCAACCATAATTACATCCACATCATCAGGAGGCAGAATCTGGCCGTAATGAATATTAAAACCGTGCGAAAAAACAAGGGTCTTCCCCTTCTTAAGGTTGTCTTTGATTTCTGTTTTATAGAGCTGGGCCTGGAGATTATCCTGGGCCAGAATCTGTATCATGTCGGCCTTTTTTGCCGCCTCTGAAGCGGATACCGGCTTAAACCCGTGGTCAACAGCTATTTTATAGTTGGGTGTCCCCGTCAGTTCTGCAACAATAACATCGACCCCGCTGTCCCGAAGATTCTGGGCCTGCGCATGTCCCTGACTTCCGTAACCGATTATAGCAACTTTTGTCCCTTTAAGGACCCCCAGGTCTGCATCTTTATCATAGTACATCTTAGCCATCTTCCTCTCCTCCTTCTAATGGTTTATCTTTCAGCTTTATGACTTTTTCGCCCCGTGCTATGGCTATCGGTCCGGTTCTCACCAGTTCCTTGATGCCAAGAGGCTTGATGAGGGTGAGGAAAGCCCTGAGTTTTTCATCATCCCCAGTAATGAGCAAGGTATAGGTTTTTGGTGACACGTCGATAATCTTGCCGCGGAATATTTCTGTCATCCGAAGAATCTCAGCGCGTGTGCGCTCTTCTGCGTTTACTTTTACGAGCACCATTTCTCTCGAAACGTAATCCAGTTCCTTGAAATCGACCACCTTGATTACGTTTATCAGCTTGTTCAGTTGCTTCAAAACCTGCTCAATGATTGCTTCGTTGCCGCTGGTCACAATAGTCATGGTCGATATGGTGGGGTCAAGAGTTTCTGCAACACAAAGGCTCTCAATATTGAATCCTCTGCCACTGAACAACCCTGCAACCCGCGACAGCACACCAAATTCATTTTCAACAAGAACAGAAATAATATGTCTCAAGTCTCGCCTCCTAAACGAGAAGCATCTCTTTTAAAGATGCCCCGGCAGGAACCATGGGGTAAACGCTCTCCTCAGGGTTAACCTTAACATCAATCAGAGTCGGCCTACCATTATGGAATGCCTCTCGCAAAACTGATTCGACCTCATCCTCACTCTCTATTCTGTATCCTGCTGCTCCGTAAGCATCCGCGAGCTTGACAAAGTCAGGGGCACACTCAAGGCACGTCCAGGTATACCTTTTCTCATAGAAGAGCTCCTGCCATTGCCGCACCATGCCCAGATACCCGTTGTTCAGAATAACTACCTTAACAGGAAGGTTGAACTGAACAGCAGTTCCAAGCTCCTGTATGTTCATCTGTATGCTTCCGTCACCGGCAATATCAACAACAAGGCTCTTGGGGAAAGCCACTTGAGCTCCAATTGCAGCAGGGAATCCAAACCCCATAGTACCCAGCCCACCTGATGTGAGCAATGTTCTGGGTTTAAGAAATTTGAAGAACTGGGCAGTCCACATCTGGTTCTGCCCGACCTCGGTGGCGATAATGGCTTTGCCATCGGTCAATTCAAAGACTTTCTCAATAACATACTGGGGTTTTAATGTTCCGTTCCTGACGTATGTAAGCGGGAAATTTTTCTTCCACTGCTCAGTCTCATTGAGCCAGGGCCCAATAGATGCCTTATACGCCTTGAATTCTTCCTTCTCTGCCTCAACAATCTCAACCATTTTTTTGAGGACGCTCCTTGAGTCGCCCACGATAGGGATATCAACCTTTATGTTCTTGCTGATGGAAGTAGGATCGATATCCACATGAATGATCTTTGCGTGGGGAGCAAACTCATCAACCTTGCCGGTAGCCCTGTCGTCAAACCGGGCCCCAATTGCGATGATAAGGTCAGAACTGGTTATGGCCATATTTGCAGCGTATGTTCCGTGCATACCCAGCATACCAAGGAAGAGTTTGTGACCTCCCGGAACCCCTCCCAACCCCATGAGTGTATTAACCACAGGAATAGACAGTTGTTCCGCAAACTTAACGAGTTCTGCAGATGCGCCGGAAGTAATGATTCCTCCTCCTGTATAGAGAACAGGTTTTTTTGAAGCAGCAATCTGCTTTATTGCTTTCTTGATCTGGCCCAGGTGCCCGTTATATGTTGGCTGGTAGCTTCTTATATTAACCTTCTCAGGGTATTTGAAATCGCAGATTCCTGAACTAACATCCTTTGGTATATCCACCAGAACAGGCCCTGGTCTGCCTGAACGGGCAATATAAAATGCTTCTTTGATGATCCGCGCAAGATCCTTTACATCCTTAACGAGGTAACTGTGCTTGGTGCAAGGCCTCGTTATCCCCACAATATCTGCCTCCTGGAAGGCATCATTGCCAATAAGCATGGTGTTTACCTGACACGTAAAGATTACGATCGGGATTGAATCCATGTAGGCTGTGGCAATTCCTGTTACTGTATTTGTTGCACCCGGGCCTGACGTGACAAGGGAGACACCCACTTTACCTGATGCCCTGGCATAACCATCAGAGGCGTGGACCGCCCCCTGTTCATGACGCACCACAATTTGATGGATTTCGCTGTGGTCGGTAAGAGCATCTGTAATATTGAGCGTGGCACCACCCGGATAACAGAATATGTTCTCAACACCCTCAATTTTGAGAGCCTCTACAAATATCTGAGCACCTGTTTTCTTCAATCCTTCTCCCCTTTTTTTGGTTCCTCGCCAACCCTCTCCATAATGTCCTTAAAGTAAAGCTTTTTTTTCTTTAAAATTCTTACTTCCATCTCTTCATCATCTGTAAGGTAAGGCTTTTTCATTAACATCTGCAGCCTTCGGTCAAGGGTGGCGTGTTGAGTTTTAGCCCGGTTATAGATATCTTCTTTACTTTCGCTTTGTTCCATGGGCAATGGTAGATTAATCTATAAAAATTAGTGAAAAAAGTCAACTATTACCAAAAAATGGTACTACCCGAAAATCACAGAACAAATTATGGTGCCTCACCGTAAAAAACAAATCTTATACAACATTAAAAATTAGTAAGGTTTCGGCAATCTTCCGGTTAGCTTGAACTGTATATCCTGTGACGTGAGCAAATCAGTAAAGAGGAGGTCTAACCGGAAATGTATTGGTCTGGGCACAAAGGACTGAAAAACCTCATATATCTCGTGTTAATTGTTGTGCCACTCTTCTCTTTTGGCCTCACCAACCATGGGCTCTGGTCTGCAGACGAACCAAGGGTTGCCGAGATTGGAAGGGAGATGGCACTCACAGGAAACTGGGCAGTGCCTATGCTAAACCAGAGGCCATTCCTTGAAGAGCCTCCTCTTTATTACGCAACTCTGGCTCTGACCTTCAAAGCACTGGGCGTGTCTGACAGAGTCGCAAGAATACCCTCAGCAATCTTTGCGTTTGCCACTGTTCTCGTCCTGTTCTTTACGGTCAATTTCCTGTTTGGACCGCAGATTGCACTGTTCTCCGGAATCATCCTCGCAACCACAGGGGAGTACTTCAGGGTAGCCCATACAGTAATAGTCGATAGCGCGCTCACTTTTTTTATTGCCTGTGCCATGAGTCTTTTCATAGTGGGATACCTGTCTGACAGTAACAGAAAAAAGTTGCTGTGCTACATCCTTCTTTATATCTCGTGCACCTTCGCCTTCTATACAAAAGGATTCATAGGTATTGTTATTCCCGGGCTTGGCATTCTTTCATTTCTTGTTGCCGACAAAAATATAAAAGAAATCATCAAAATGCGGCTTTGGCTGGGCATTCTTATCTTTCTTGTCCTGACACTCCCCTGGTTCATCACCCTGTGGCAACAAGGCGGAAAGGAACATCTGGACGTCTTCCTTTTGCACAATCACCTCCAGAGATTCTTGCCGGGGAAGTTCTCCGGAACCATTTCAGGAGAAGCATCAGGCCACCATCACCCTTTTTACTATTACCTCATTGAGTTCCCGGTAGGCTTTCTTCCATGGAGTCTATTACTCGTTCCAGTTTTCATCCATGCCTTTTCGAGATCAGACAAATCAGAAACACCACCCGAGAAAGGTCGTCTCCTTGCAAAATGCTGGTTCTTTGCAGGAATCGTATTCCTCAGCGCTGCTTCTACAAAACGAACACTTTACCTGATGCCTATTTTTGCACCAATGGCACTGCTCACTTCATTGTACGTGGAATCGATGCTTTATCGATTGGCAGACAAAATCGAAAAGACCTTTCTGTGGGCCTTTACTGCGATCTTTGCCGTAATCGGTATCAGCGCTGTACCTGTCTATAGCTCCATACAAGGAATCTATCCATGGATTCGTGGTACAAACCTGTTTCCTTCGACTGTGTTGCTTTCGTTGCTCATTGTCCCATCCTCTGTTTTAGCAATGTGGTTTCTCTGGAGCAAGAATTTTGGAAAATACTGGGTTACAACTATCATACCAATTGTTGTTGGAATGGTTTTCACTGCCGTGGCTGTTGCACCTGTTGTCGATATCCACAAGAGCTTTGTCCCCTTCTGTCATGAACTGATGGCTATTGTACCATCCAGCGAACCACTCTATGCCTATAGCGCAGATGAGACCCTGCGGGGCGCTGTGCCATTCTACACCGGGCGCTACCTCACCGAGATTTGTGGCCCCGGAAATTTGGAAAAGACTATCGAGACAAAAGGACAGGTCTTTATCATTACCAGGGACAAGAAAAGGAAGGCTGAGACCGAGCTGCTTTCCACAGGAAAATTATCAATCATATTTCAGCAAAAAATGGGTGGGGAGCGAACGCTCACACTCCTTGGAAAAAACAGCCATACGGTTCAAAGCGATATTCACCTCGCTAAGGACAATTGATAGGATCGGAATTGGTTTTAAATTACTACTGCACCAGGTTTTTTATCAGGATCTACTACATGGATTTTTTCACCTGCACCATCTTGGTAACCAGAAGGTTTATCGTGATGGATCTCGAACTATACGGTCTTTGCGAAAGAATATGATTGCCTTGCCTGGAGATCTTCGCAAGCGAAAAGCCATATACCTTGTTGTGATCATTGCCGCTTCATACCTTTTCTTTTTCTACAACCTCAATAGCTATTCTCTGAAGGAGCCTGATGAGGGTCGATATGCTGAAATCCCCCGCGAGATGGTAGAACAGGGGAATTATCTGGTCCCACACCTCAACTACGTGCGCTACTTTGAGAAGCCACCCCTGCTGTACTGGATCACAGCAGCATCTTATAAAGTGTTTGGGATCAATGAGTGGTCCTTCAGATTCCCCAATGCACTGGCTGCCTTTTTTTGCAGCATTCTTCTTTACCTCTTCTCTTGTAAAAGATTTTCCCCCAAGACCGGGTTCATTAGTTCTCTAATCCTCATTTCCTGTTTCGGCTTTTTTACCATGGCAAGAATTGTCACCATTGACATGCTCTTTACCTGTTTGCTATTCGGTGCACTCCTTTCCTTTCATGAATATTATCTGACTCACAAGGGCCTTTTCTTTTATCTATTCCACATCTGCCTTAGCCTGGCTACCCTTGCAAAAGGGCCGGCAGCTTTGATCCTTCTGGGGGTTACCATCCTCATATATCTCCGCACAGAAAAGCGCCTCTCTTTTCTGAAGGACCTGCTGAGCTACAGAGCCATTCTTATCTTTGCGATTATTACCATGCCCTGGTTCGTCATAATGTCAATCAAGGAAAAAGAATTTTTCCATTTCTTTTTTCTTGATCAGAACGTCTTAAGGTTCCTTACCACAAGGCATAACCGGAGCGGCCCCCTGTATTACTTCATACCTGTCCTCGCATTAGGCATGCTGCCATGGTCTGTCTTTCTCCCCAGGGTAATTATCAGGCTGTGGTGGGTCAGAGAACTGCGTCTCTTTTTTATATGGTCTGCCGTTGTGTTTGCCTTTTTCAGCATCTCAGGCTCCAAACTTCCCCCTTACATATTACCCGTCTTCCCTGCCCTTGCCCAAATACTGGGTTATTTCTTTGCCACCCGGCAGCAAGATTCGGTTCCAGCAAACTGTGAAGTGATTGCCTATTTCGTTTTCTTCGCCACTGTCATGATGGCAGGATTCCTTGGGGCTTCTGGAATACTGGGAAAATACCTGCAAGACGAACTGTATATACAAGACATTCTGCCTGACATATGGGGGCTTGAACTCGGGATAGCCCTGGTTTCCGCTGTTATGATTTGCTTCATGTGCATCAGATCTATGCGTCGTTTCGGGCCATTCTTTTATGCCCTTACCACATTTTCACTGGTCATTGTCATAGCGCTCATGGTCAATACCAGGGTGATTGATAAACATACGACTACAAAGGGCCTCGCAAAAACAATAAACAACTTCCAATCCACACCAGCATACATTGTAAATTATGGTTCATTCGAAGAGACCCTCCCGTTCTATACCAGGCAAAGGATTTATATTGCCTGTTACAAAGGCGAATTAGCCATGGGGTCAAAGTATCCTGATGCCCGTCCGTTCTTCCTCGACCAGGCAGCATTCAGGAACCTTCTTGATTCAGGTCAGCCTGTTTTCGTTGTCATAAAGAAGAAATATCTCTCCAGTGCTGCAAAAACAACCAATCAAGAACTAAAACTGCTGGATTGCCAGAACGAAAGATGCCTTGCCGCAAACCAAAACGTACAGGTGTTTTATCCGGAGCTAGCCTTTTATCGATGATCCAGGGGTTGGATCTACAGGTATATTCCTGTTTCAAATACCACATAAAGGTGACTATGTAACATGATCGCAAAGCCACTCCTTCTCATGCATGCCAAAAAAAACTGTGCTATTCCAGCAATGTCCCCACCCAAATCTCTTTTCTATCATTCAGAATCAAAAGAACTGAAAATAAACAAGAGATCACTATGATGGGAAAACCTATCCTTATCGGTATTGAGCTCCCCCCTCTGCTTGTTTGAACCCTTTTATAAAAAAGAAGGTACTGGTTCGGGTGCGGCTGGTTCATACACTAAACAGGTTATCAGTAAAAAAACAGTAAAGATAATATACCGTGGACGTTGATACAAAAAAGGATTATTATGTAGCTATTGTTCAGCGAGAGCAAGCCTGTGTTAAAATGGACTCACGGAGGTATACAGTATGTTTTATTGCAGATTAATCCCTGTCATTTGTTTTTTTATTGCTGTTGCTGTTTTTAGTTTTTCCTCGCCTTTGCAAGGGGCTGAATGGAAGATGTTCTATCAAAAAATGAACGAAAAGGGCGCAGGAGGAAAATATGAAAACCTCAACTACTATTACGACAAAGAAAGCATTGAAAAACCCTCCAAAGGCATTGCCCGGGTATGGTTCAAAACAACTGTAGGGGATGATGACTCAGAGAATTTGGCTGAAAAAGATGGATCAGACGAATCAGAACAATACAGAGGCCATATTGAAATCAACTGCAAATCAAAATCATACAGAATGATAGAGGAGACAAGTTCAGATTCTTCAGAATCAGAGGGAAAAGGATTACAAACATCAGCCGGTAAGGCCCCTCGCCGACTCTATCTCGATTCAGCTTTGGGTGCCTTGTGGTCTAATCTTTGCGAATAATGAAAACAGGGATAATTCGGTGAGGAAGGAAAGAGACACACAAACTCATCCATCAAAATCGCCAGTATTCACAAATTGGTATATAGATATTATCCACAATTCTTATTTCATGTTCGAGGTATGGTTACCGTAAATACGCTCCCATGACCTGGAGAGCTTTTTACCGTCAAAGAACCACCAAGAGATGAGGCAAAAGCACGGGCCAAACTTAATCCAAGGCCGCTGCCTGGCTCTGACCTGCTCCTGTCCGCCCGAAAGAATTTGTCAAAAATCTGGGTAGAATCCTGTTCAGATATTCCTATTCCCGTATCCTTCACTTCGATGGTGATCTTTTTTGTATCACTGCTCACGGATATGGTAATGAATCCTCCCGATGGTGTAAATTTTATGGCATTGTCAAGAAGATTTCCCAGGATTCTCTGGAGTTTACGCCTGTCGCTATAATGTTTTACACCGGACGATGCCTGAATCTGTACCGTAATATTCTTATCTTCAGCCATGGGCAGAAAAAGTCCCACAGCATCCTGAACAATTTCAGTGACATCAATCTCTTCGATGTCGAGTTTCGATACACCAGCCTCTGCCTCCGAAATATCAAGTACAGTGTTGATCATGCCAAGGAGCCGGTCACATTGTTCCACAACATGTCCAGCCAGCAGACAATGGGCCTCAGATGAGGAGCTGCTCGATAATGCCGCCTCTGCAACACCTCTCATCCTCGTAATCGGGCTTCTCAGATCATGGGCTATATTATCATTGGTTTCTTTCATCCCCTGGATCAGGTCATTGATTTTTTCAAGCATAATGTTGAATGTTTTGGCAAGGTAGTCAATCTCATCCTGTCTCCCCTTTACCGGAACACGTTCATTCAGTGTGCCTGCAGCTACAGCGTTCGCAGTTCTGGTAAGTTCAATAACTCCGGATAGAGCATGCCTGGCCATGAACCAGCCAACAAAAAGTGAACCAAGGGCAACACAGGCAATGGAAAAACCGAAAAATTTCAGGTAGGCCTCAAGCAGTTCATGAAGGGTGTAAGGGGAGAGATGTACATGGTGGATGCCGCGAAGGAGGAGGAGGCTAAAGGCTATAACTACAACCAGCATACCCCCTGTGAAAAACACCGCGTACCACACAGTAAGCCGGAAAGCAACCGTATGACGTAGCCTAAGGATCCTTTCTAAGGACATACCCTGCTCCCCGCACAGTCTCGATAAGCTGTCTGTCGAAACCACGGTTGATTTTGTCGCGCAATCTGCTTACTCTTGTCTCTACCACATTTGTCTGGGGATCAAAATTATAGTCCCATACGTGTTCCATAATCATCGTCTTGGAAACCACCCGTCCGGCATTCCTCATGAGGTATTCAAGTAAAGCAAACTCCCGCGGTTGCAAGTCGATCGTCTGCCCTGCCCTGACAACTCGTCTGGCCGGCAAATCAATTGAAAGGTCTCCAACAGTAAGGTGTGCAGCATCAGGTATATTGCTCGCTCTTCGGACAAGAGCGTTTATACGGGCTATGAGTTCGGCAAAGGCAAAGGGTTTTGTGAGGTAATCATCGCTGCCCTCCTCCAGGCCCCGAACTCGATCATCAACAGTCCGTTTGGCGCTGAGAATGATCACCGGTGTCTTTCTTCCTTTTTTACGCATCTCGGTTATGAGGGAGAGGCCATCAAGCTTTGGCAACATCAGGTCTATAATGGCAACATCATACTCCTCAGTCAGCGCCCTATGGAGCCCGTCTTCACCGTTCTCTACGTGGTCCACAACATGACCTGCTTCTTTGAGACCCTTTATTACGAAGGATGCAATATCTTTATCATCTTCAACATGGAGGATTCGCATAATAATATCCTTGTATCAAACATATATGCATTTCTTGTTCAAGATGGACAGTTCGCAGAGTAGATTTGAGAAAAAACATTTATATACCCAATGATAATATATTTTTGCCAATAACCTCAAGAAGCAATATTATAAATTGGTAACAAATTGGCAATATTCTGGTTAGGTTTCATGATGTATTTTGAATAAACTTCAAGGAGGACACAGGAACTCTCCGTTGAGAGGACGACCTGTCTTCTGAAGCCCCGGTGATGGTTACAGAGGGCAGAGAACATGGCCCATAGAGTAACACATGGCATGGCTTGAAACAACTACTCCATTCTTGGACGAAAAGAATGAACAACTGTAGCCGTTCAAACAGTACGAACAGCCTGAACCCCTTAAAGTGCTTAAATGGTTTAGATGGAGGGGCCGACACAGACCCTGTAATAGATAATTATTGAAAAATATCAGATATTAGCATATAAAAACTTTTGAATGGATACCAAACCCTACATCTCGGTTCTCATTCCCCTTCTCAATGAACAGGATTCCCTCCCTGAGCTTCAACAAAGGATTCGTGATGCACTGGAAGGCATTGGCAAACCATATGAGATTATCTACATAAATGACGGGAGCATCGACAACACACAAAGGATCCTCGAAGATTTCCACGAGCGATTTCCAGGTGTCAAAGTGATTGAGTTCAACAGGAACTACGGACAGCACATGGCCCTCTTCGCAGGTTTTCAATTTTGCCAGGGAGATATTATCATTACTATAGATGGTGACCTTCAGAATCCTCCTGAAGAAATACCAAGGCTTGTCAGCAAGATGGAGGAAGGATATGAGGTTGTGGCAACGTTCCGGAAAAACCGCCACGATTCATTCTTCCGGAGGTTTGCCTCAAACATTGTCAATAAAATTACTTCACGTCTCGTAGGGGTTAAGCTGAAAGATTATGGATGCATGCTCCGTGCGTATTCACGCCCGGTCATCGACCACATTAACATGTGTACTGAATCATCGAGTTTTATACCTGCCCTTGCAAATACGTTTGCAAGAAAGATAGTGGAGATAGAGGTAGCCCACGAAGAGAGAAAGAAGGGTCAATCAAAATACAGCATCTTTAAGTTGCTCCGCCTGAATTTTGATCTTATGACAAGTTTTTCTCTTCTTCCCATTCAGTTCATCGGCGTTCTTGGTAGCGTCATTGCCTTACTTGGACTTTTTTTTGCTCTATTCCTCTTTATCCGAAGGTTGATTATAGGACCTGAGTCAGAGGGAGCCTTTACTCTCTTCGGAATCCTTTTCTTCTTCATAGGTATTCAAATCTTTGCCCTTGGTGTTATTGGCGAGTATATCGGGAGAATTTACCAGGAAGTCCGCAGAAGACCACGATACATTATTAAAAAGGAACTATTTTGAGGGCGGTCGTTTTTGCCTATCATGAGATTGGATACGTCTGCCTCGAAGAGTTGATTGATTTTGGCATCGATGTACCCTGCTTGTTCACCCACAATGATGACCCTAATGAAAAGATCTGGTTCAGACGGCCAGCAGAGCTTGCCCACAAGAAAGGCATCCCGATTTACACACCGGACAATCTGAAAGAACCATCATGGGCGCCAATCATATCGGGTATGAAACCGGATGTCATCTTTTCTTTTTACTACAGGAATTTGATACCCGTGGAGATCCTTTCAATTCCGCCTATAGGGGCCTTCAACCTTCATGGATCCATGCTCCCAAAGTACAGGGGAAGATGCCCGGTTAATTGGGTGCTGATTGCAGGTGAAACCAAAACAGGCCTCACCCTGCATTATATGGTGGAAAAACCTGATGCCGGAGATATTGTCGTCCAGAAACCTGTGGATATATCATTTGATGACAATGCCTATACATTATTCATGAAAATGGCCGGTACAGCAAGGATACTGATGAAAGAGATTCTGCCACACATAAAAAATAGGTCATTCACCAGACTGTCCCAGGATGGCATGGGCCAACCATCCTATTTTGGTGGAAGAAAACCAGAAGATGGTCTCATTTCATGGCAGCAAGACGCTATTTCGATTTATAATTTAACCCGTGCTGTAACCCATCCCTACCCAGGTGCTTTCACCTATCTTGATGGCAAAAAATTCTTTATCTGGAAAGCCTGGCCTTTGAACGACCTGACGGACAGCTTACCTGGTTCCGTTATTTCAACCAAACCCCTTGCTGTCAGTACTGGCAAAGGGGCACTTACACTTCACAGGGTGCAACTGGATGGCGGGGATGAAATGGATGGCGAGGCCTTTGCGGAAAAATATGATGTAGAAAATAAAATCCTTGGAGGAAACACGTGAAGCTACTGGTACTCGGCGTAAATGGATTCATTGGCAACAGCCTTGTGGCCAAGATTCTGAGCGATACAGACTGGGAAGTGTACGGAATGGATATCAGAAATGACAAGCTTGATGCATGTCTCGGGAGCAATCACTTTCACTTTGTGGAGGGCGATATTGGCATTAACAAGGAATGGATTGAGTACCATGTTAAGAAGTGCGATGTTGTAATGCCTCTTGTTGCCATTGCAACACCGGCTACATATGTAAGAGAGCCCCTGAAGGTCTTCGAGTTAGATTTTGAGGAAAACCTCGCCATTGTCCGGCTCTGTGTAAAATACAACAAAAGACTTCTCTTTCCCTCCACATCCGAAGTCTATGGCATGTGCACAGACACGGAGTTCGATGAAGATGAGAGCCACCTGGTCCTGGGCCCCATAAGGAAGCAGCGCTGGATTTACAGTGCTTCCAAACAGCTCCTTGACCGTGTCATCTGGGCATATGGCTTTGAGCGAGGGCTCAGGTTCACGTGTTTCAGGCCTTTTAACTGGATCGGCCCAAAACTGGATGAATTAACATCCGATCCGGAAAAAGAAGGCAGTTCCCGTGTTGTAACCCAGTTTATCGGTAGCCTCATTAAGAGTGAACCAATCTGTCTTGTTGACGGGGGACTACAAAAAAGATGTTTCACCTATATCGACGACGGTATTGAATGCCTCGTTAAGATCATTGAAAATAAAGAGAACAAGTTCAACGGTGAGATATTCAATATCGGCAACCCGAAGAACGAAGCTACTGTGAAAGAGCTTGCGCACAAGTTGAAAGATATTTTTGTAAACCATCCCTCCACGGGCCATTATAAGAAACATTCAGAGATTAAAGAAGTATTTTCAAAGGATTTCTACGGAGATGGTTATCAGGACATAAATTTTCGGGTACCATCAATCAGAAAAGCGCGGGCGCTCATTGGATGGGAGCCAAAAGTTGACCTGGATACTGCTCTGAGAAAAACCCTTGAGTATTATCTTGATGCAAACATGAAGGCAGGATGCTGAGAAATAGCTTTTTTAGCTGATACCTATCAGCTCATAGCCAAAAACCGAGAAAAACAGAATCATGCTGAGCGCTCAGCGCTCATTACGGTGCGAGCTGAACCTGATCACCAAACTTTTCTTTCAGGGCCGTTGATAACGCCTGGACTGATTGTTCATCCTCAAATTCCACCATTAACTCCCCGCCTTCACCAACAACAAGGCGGCCGTTCTTTTTTACGACCTCGGCAACCTCCGTCGGTTCAACTGTCCACCACCCCCGTGTTCTCCTCAGCAACTCTTCTCCCTTGAGGGGTTGGGGGGTAACAAGATCGATTGAACGAAACCAGGCATCCCATCCAATCTGCGCTGGGGCACGCAGAACCGGTGATACAGGGTCATGATATATTCGGCATCGTCCGAAGAGGCGCAAACGAATCATTTGAACACCTCCTGGATAATTTCATTAATCTTTTCATTTGAGGGAAGTAATTCTGTTGGGACACTGATACGGTTTCCTGAAAGAACTCTTGCAAGACAATGTGTGTACAGGCCTGCTATCTCGTCCTCGGTTTCTACCATTCCCCTCCTGCCTGCAAGCATCCAGGCCTTCTCGAAGTGTTTCAGTGCTGCCTCACGAATTCGTTTCAGCCGGTAATCTGTAGGAATAAGACCTATCCGCTCCAAAAGTTCCTTTTGCTTCTGTTCCATTCCGGCAAAGACCCGCCTTAAGTATCTGACCTGCGGGTCCCTGCCAAATTGATCTTCCATTCATTACCCCCTGAGAAATAAGCTTTGAGCTATCAGTTATCAGTATTTAGGAGTTCAATTTTCAAATTCATAATCAAGCGTCAAAAATCCGAGATTATCTTTTATGGTATCAGCCAAACTTCCCCCTGTCAATATTGCAAACCATGGGAAGATCTCCCTGATGTGACAATACCCACTTTACACCAGACCATATTTTGGGTATATTAAAATCCGTGAAGAGATCACCGGATACCATCTGCGCTGCTATAGCAATTACTGCCCTACTCCTTGCAATCTGTATTCCGCTGAGGCCCAGTTTTCTTTATGCACAGGGAGTGCTCCTTCCTTCCTATGGCCAGGGTAAGACAATCGTCCGTGTTTATACAGATTATTTTTGCGGACCGTGCCGTGCTGGCGAGCCAAAAGTTGAGGCCCTGCTTCTGCAACTGGTAAAAACAAATAAGATAAAGCTCATGTTTATTGATACGCCTGCTCATAAGACAACTTCTCTGTATGCACAGTATTTTCTCTACATACTCAATCTCAAAAAAGACTTCGAGCACGCCTTATCTGCAAGAAGGGTCCTCTTTGAAGCAGCAAGCCAAAAAATCACCGCCAAGGAAAAACTCGAAGAAGTTCTCACCCAAAAAGGGATAGGCTTTAAGCCTTTTGACCCTAAACAGACATTCAATGCAATGAGCCAATACATCAAAGACGATGGGGTAAGAGCAACCCCCACCATCATCATTGATAATGGAACAGAAAAACAGCCGTTTGTCGGCATTGACAATATTGTCAATGCTCTCGAGCTACTGAAATAACGGTCTGATCTTTTCTCTTCCCTATTTTTTCTGAATCTGCCCTTTAGTCTTCGAGGTCATCCAGAGCTTCTTCTTCCATCTCGGCCAATCGGTCATAATAGTCTGGAATTTTTTCAAGGTGATCCATGGTTATTTCCAGTGCAATCATTTTATTCGTAGTATGTTCCTGTTCGGTTTTAATACCCATAAGTAACTGTTTCAGATCATACTTGGTTATATCTTTACCATCAGCCTTTCCACCTTTTAGCTGGTCCTTGAAATCCTTTATGTCTATGCCATAGTCCTTCTTTATGGCTGTCCGATATGTTTCAAACTTGACCCCTTTACCCGTTGCTTGAGCGCTTGCCAGCACAGGGCTCAAAATAATACCAAGTGCAATCAATAAGCCACACATCAACATCACATTCCTGTTAAACCTGACATGCATCATAAATTCGACCTCCTGTTGAATTTTGTTTTTTCATAGGTATTAAAGTATAATCAATGACATCTGTTTTTCAAGATAGAAAAAGGTCGTGCATCTTTGGAGGTCGCTATGGAGCTTTCGGACGAGAAAAAAAAAGAGATTCTCTTATCAGCAAAAACCATTGCAATGGTGGGGCTTTCACCAGGAAACAACAAGCCGAGCAACCGTGTTGCACGGTACATGATGGAGCATGGCTACAGGGTAATCCCTGTTAACCCACGATACGAAAACATACTCGGTGAAAAATCGTACAAATCATTAACAGACATATTGGAAAAAGTCGATGTTGTTGACATTTTTATGCAGGCAGAACATACCGTTCCCATTGTTAAGGAGGCAATAAAACTGAAACCCAAAGTAATATGGCTTCAGCTTGACATAATCAACGATGAAGCAAGGGCAATTGCTGAGGCGAACGGCATAGATTTTGTCCAGAATCTTTGCATCAAGATGGAACACACACGATTGTTTAAGACGTAAGGCGACCTTCAACAACACAGTGCACACCTTTCCCTTCAAAACCAGGCCTAAAGCATCCGCTGTCTGAAATACACAAAGCCGGTTTCCTGTCACCGGACTTCCAGCGGTTCACGAGCTCTGGTTCCCTTATGAAAGGCCTACACATGGCTATGTAGTCTGCCACATTCTCCAAAACCAACCTCTCGGCTGTTTCAAAAGTCCTCAAACCACCCACGAGCATAAGCGGAATTTTAAGCGCCTTCTTACATCGTCTTGCTGCAGCCTCATAATATGCTTCATGTTCGCCTTGGCCGGGCTTGCCCTGACGTGAAGGATAGTTTTTCCCGGAGAGAAAGGTGCCACCGCTCATCTCGATGCTGTCCATGCCCGCCTTCTCAAGAATCTCAGAGGCACTGATCATTTCATCCACTGTGAGCCCATTGGGTAAAAAATCTTCCGAGTTGAGCTTTATAAAAACAGGGAATTCACTCCCCACTGCTTTACGCACTGCTTCAAGAAGCTCCACTACGAATCGCGTCCTGTTCTGGATACTTCCTCCATACTCATCTGTTCTTCTGTTGAAATATGGCGATAAAAACTGGCTCACAAGGTATCCGTGTGCCCCGTGAATCTGGATTGCATCAAAACCTGCCCTTTTTGCCCGAAGCGCAGCAGCAGCAAATGCCTGGATAACCTTCTCAATATCTTTTTTATTCATCTCCTTTCCAATGTGGCTGCCTCCTATTTCTGCAGTTGATGGCCCAATAGGATCGAGCCCGCTTAGATGTGATGCAGCCTTGGAGCCTGCATGGGCCAGTTGCATTGCAATTTTTCCTCCCCTCTGGTGAACCGCCTTTGTCATTTCTGTCAGGCCCGGGATAAGCTCATCAGAATAGACACCGAGCTGCCATAACCCTGCCTGGCCTTCTCTGCTTATATATGCGTGGCCGGAAATAATCAGCCCAACCCCACCCAGAGCAAGCCTTACAGCAACATCAATCAACCTTTGAGTAACAGCCCCATCATCAGCAGCCAAGCCTTCCCAGGTAGCTGACCGAACAAACCGGTTTGGCAGAATCAGGTTTTTTATGGTTGTTGTTTCGAAAAGCTTCGACATGTTCTGTCTCCTCATCACGGTCTGATTTTTGCCCATTGTACCATGTATACGGCTGGTTTGCACATCAATGATCCCGATTTATTTGAAGCAACAATTAATAGCCCCGTAACCTCATCCAGGAAACTCATCTGAAGGCTTCTCAAACCGGGACCTTATCTTCTTTCTCTCTCCCTCTGTCATTGTGGGATCAAACCAGATCAGGCGCCATGAATACACATCAGCACAGTGAAGATAGGACAGAACCATTTCCTCCAGCCAGGTTTCGATCGCCTCAGGGGGACGATCTATTATTTCACCCTGGATAACTCCACATTCCATGCGTGTACCGGAAATCCAGCCCCTCGGGGTGAGATGGAACTCCTGGCAGGGCTTTCTTCCAGTCAAACCATTACTCCTGTTTCTCTCATAGTATACCCCAGGTCATTCAGAAACCTTATGTCGGTACTTTCTGGAGAGTTTTTTCCTCCGTCTTTTTTCGGATTTGCAGAACAGTATCCACTCATCCCTCGAATATCTCCGCTCTTTCTTTTTTGCTGCTTCTTGAATATACTATATATCATGATCTGACTTCACCAATGGAGGACAAAACCATGCCAATGTATGAGTACGAATGCAGAAGCTGCAAGGAAAGATTTGAGGTATTACAAAAGATTGGAGAAAGCAATGAAGAGCTGTGCTGTCCAAAATGCAGTGCAGACAACCCTGAAAAAATCTTTTCTGCATTTTGTTCTGGAAACTCCAAAGGAGTAACATCAGGCGGTTCTGCCCATTCGGCACCGGGCCATAGCTGAAGCCACTGTTAAAGGGGTCGTGAACCCCGGTGGGCATAAACATCCAGATTTTTGGCACCCTTAAATGCCAGGAAACAAAAAAAGGCGCAGAGGTATTTCAAGGAGAGAGGCATACCCTTTCAGTTCGTAAATCTAGCAGAAAAAGGGCTGAGTCAGGGAGAACTGAATTCTGTAAAAGCAGTTTTCGGCATAGATGCTCTCATTGACCGCGAAGGCAAGGAGTATAAAAGGCTAAATCTCGAATATCTCACTCACAACGTCGAGGAAGAATTAATGGGCAAACCGCTTCTGTTTAAAACCCCCATTGTAAGAAACAGGGGCAAGGCAACGGTCGGGTATGCCCCACACGTTTGGAAGGAGTGGGTGGATCAGCCATAAGGAGAGGTGACTCAAAATGACTGTTCAGTATTTTAAGGTGTTCCTTATTCTGATCGTGGCTGCAGGTATATGGGCATGCTCTGTTCCTCTTGTGGTGACCGTAGACATACCTGACTCACGGATCCCGCTCAATACAGGGGTGAGAGATGCATCCTTCCTGACCAACATGGAAAAAGAAGTCATTGTAGAACTGAATGCTATCAGGACAAACCCCCGGCAATACGCCGAGTTTCTGAAAAGCTTGAGGGGGAGTCCTCAGTGGAGTGAAGGATTGGAGGAGACAATCCTTTTCGTTGAAAAAAAGGAACCCTTGCCAGCCTTCAGAACATCAAAAGGATTGAGTCTGGCAGCCCGTAATTTAGTAAATGACCGTGGGCCGGAGGGCCTCACCGGTCATAGGGATAAGGATGGAAAATCCACACTCGAGCGAATGAACTGCTGCGGCCAGCCAGGAGGCAAGTTTGGTGAATATCTGGGATACGGGTATTTGGAAGGCGCTGCCCTCGTGGCAAAGATGGCTATTGACGAGGGTGCTGCTGGCAAAGAAGGTGAGAAATATATCTTTGAAAGAGACTTTCTCGTCGTGGGCGTTGCATGCGGCCCCCATAAATCTTACAGGACTATGTGCGTTGTCGATTTCGCCGGTTCATACAGGGAGTAATCGGAAATAACGGGACAATTCTTCAGGCTTTCCTCGAAAGCAGGCACTGAATCAGTAAAGCATTCTTGCTATGACATTCTTCTGTATCTTGTTGGTGCCTTCGTATATGGAGGTTATACGAATATCCCTGAGTGCTCCTTCAAGCCCCTGGTCACGCATATATCCATAGCCACCAAAAACATCTATGCATCTGTTCAAAACCGAAATCGCGTTTTCCGGTATGGTCAGTTTTACCATGGAGGCATATTTATTCGACTCCGGATCTTTCCTGTCGTAGAGCCAGGCTGTCCTGTATAGAAGATTTCGGCATTTTTCTATTTCTACATACATATCTACCAGATCATGCTCTATTGACTGGAATTTTATTATGGAGTTTCCAAACTGCTTTCTCTTCTTTGCGTAATCTACCGCTCTTTCATAGCCGTAAAGCATACCGCCAAATGCCTGCCCTGCAATCACTACCCTGCTGAGTTCAAATGCAGCAAGTGCGGTTTTTTTACCTTTACCCCGCTCGCCGAGGACGCACTCCTTCGGTACGTGAAAATCGCTCAAGACAAGTTCCCCTGACATGGTTGTGTTAATTCCCATCTTCCTGCCAAGATCATTTATCTCAAAACGCCTGGGGCCATTGTCATCGATCACTGTTTTATCGAAAAGCAAAGCTGTAAAGCTATTTCCATCCATGGCAAGGAGTGTATAGAAATCAGCATATCCTGCATTGGTTGTGAATATCTTCGAACCGTTCACAACAAAACAGTCATTTTTTTCCTCCATTCTGGTTTTCAAAACGCTGATATCGCTGCCAGCATCAGGTTCTGTAACGCTAAAAGCAGCCACATACTTGCCCTCTATAAGCGGGCGTATATACTTTTCTCTCTGCTCCTTCGTTCCTGAGATATCAACGACAAAGCTGGGGATATATCCAAGGCTCATGGCCATCCCCATGCCCGGCAATTTCCTGCACATCTCTGTGACGGCCACTACGTGTCCAAGCGCCCCATATCCTGCCCCACCTATGTCTTCAGAAAAACCAACCCCGATAAACCCCAGTGTGCCGATTTTCTCATAGAGTTCTCTTGGATAGTTGTGCTCGTCCTCGTACCGCTGGAGGTATTCCTGGCTAAACTCTTTTTCGCAGAATTCGCTTACTGCTTTCTGTATGTCTGTCAGGTCACTGCTAATGTACAGATCCATGGTTAAAAAACTCGCTTGAAAGTATTATAAAATCAGGCCACTCAGGGTGGATAGCTCATATTGGCAATGTCAGGATATCTTTTCTCCCATCTGCTCAATATACGATTTCAGGTACAGCTCCAAAAAGACACAATCAACTCGACACCACCTTGAGGAAGAGCGCCATGAACCAGTTTAGCAACATATTCGGTCAGATGCTACAGATATTTTCCAGGAGCGACTTCTATGGGTCAGCGAATGGGTTCAAGTATCTCAGGAATATCATTCTTCGGGTTATTGACCAACGTCGAGATGGGGTAGATTTCCATATCATTTTCAGAATAAGGTAGAAGGTATTGATTTACCTCCTGAAAATCAAACGACAGATCAATCCATTTCGATTCCTGTTCTGGTGTAAAGATGACCGGCATCCGGTCATGGATAGTTCCAACTATTTCATTAGCATTGGTGGTTACTATTGCAAAGGTATCAATACTTTTTCCATCTGGATCTTTCCATGTGCTGCAGAGCCCGGCCATGGCAAAAGGCTCCCTGCCTCTCAACTCTACTCGATATGGAACCTTCCTTCCCGAAGTAGTCTTCCATTCATAAAAGCCATCTGCCAATACCAAGCATCGCCTCCTGTTCAGTGATCCACGGAAAGCTGGTTTCTCCTTCAAGGTTTCTGAGCGGGCATTAATTAAGCTATTGCCTATCTTTGGGTCTCTGGCCCAGGATGGAATAAGCCCCCATTTATAAAAATGCATCTTATGGGGGTCATCCATGGGAATAACTATAAGTTTTTGCCCAGGCGCCGCATTATACCGTGGATAGACCGGCTCATCAGGAGGATCAACTCTAAACCTGTTCCGGAGCACATCAAGGGGTGAGAAGTTGGAAAATCGTCCGCACATATCAGGTGAATATACGGCTTTTTGGATATTTCTACAACCTGAAAAAATTCTTGACAAGTGAACTTTCGTTCACTATACTGAGGGCATGGAAAAACACTCCCGGGCAATCGTTGACTTCTACAGGAATACCAAGCGCATGCCTAGTTATCAAGAGATCATGAAGCTCACCGGATTTAAATCCAAAAATGCCGTATTCAAGCTTATCAATAAACTGGTTTCTGCAGGGCTCATTGAAAAGGACAGCACAGGAAAGATAGCACCAAAAAGGATCTTTGGCGAAATCAAAATTCTAGGGGTCGTGGAAGCCGGCTTCCCTTCACCGGCAGAAGAAGAACTTCTGGATACCATGAGCCTGGATGAATATCTCATCAGCAATAAAGAGGCTACATTTATTTTACAGGTGAGCGGCAATTCCATGATTGACGCTGGCATCATGCCCAAAGATCTGGTGTTGGTGGAAAGGACCAACGAGGCAAAACCCGGAGACATTGTCATTGCTGAAGTGGATGGTAAATGGACGATGAAATACTTACGGCAGAAGGGAAATCAGATGTACCTGGAGCCTGCCAATAAAAAATATACTCCAATCTATCCCAAAGAAGAGCTGAAGATCTCCGCTGTGGTAAAAGCAGTGATCCGGAAATATTAACCATGTTAACCTCTCAACCACTTTCTCTGTATTCTTTTCCCCGTGCTATCGTGCACATCGACGGTGATGCTTTCTTTGCTTCCTGCGAACAGGCAAGGAATCCGAGTTATAAAGGGAAACCTTTGATCACTGGAAAAGAACGGGGCATAGCTTCATCGTTAAGTTATGAAGCCAAGGCCATGGGGGTGAAGCGTGGCATGAGGCTCTCGGAAATAAAGAAGCTCTGCCCCCAGATAATCATCCTTCCTTCTGATTACGAGACCTACTGCCTCCTTTCTAAAAGGCTGTTTGAGATTGTCCGACGCTACACCAATGAAGTGGAAGAATATAGCATTGACGAATGCTTCGCTGACTTAACCGGTCTCAGGCGACCATTAAGGATGAACTATACCATGATGGCAGAACGCATCCAGAAGGATCTGGCTATAGAATTAGGTTTCACCTTTTCCGTAGGGCTGGGTCCCAATAAGATCATTGCCAAGATCGGCTCGAAATGGAAGAAACCGGCTGGCCTCACAGTGATCCCGGCGAGAGAAATCCATCTGTATTTGGAAAAGCTTCCGGTAGAAAAAGTATGGGGTATTGGTCCACAGACCACAGCCTATTTGAATAAGAATAAGGTGTTCACTGCCCTTGACTATGCCAGAAAGAATGAAGAATGGATTAAAAAAAGACTCACCAGGCCCTTTCTGGAAATCTGGAAGGAACTGAACGGTCATTTTGTCCTTCCCCTGGAAACCAAAGAAAAAGAAGATTATGCATCTATCCAAAAGGTTAAAACCTTTACTCCTCCTTCGAGGGATCCGGTGTATGTATTCTCTCAGCTTTCCAAAAATGTTGAAAATGCCTGCATGAAAGCGCGTCGTTATAAACTGGAAGCCATGAGGCTTTATTTTTTCCTTAAGACCCAAGATTTCAATTATCGTGGTGCTGAGATTAAGCTGAGTAGATCCAGTGCCTTTCCTAATGAAATAATCAGGATCATTCGGCCATTATTCCACGAAGTATTTGATCCTGCTCTTGAATATCGGGCCACAGGGGTCTGCCTGTTCAAACTCAAACCTCAAAGCAGTCTTCAGTTGGATCTATTCGGTGAAGTATTGGCAGTAGAAAAGTTCAGAAAGATATTTGAAAGCGTAGATGTGATTAGGAATAAATACGGCAAGCACACGGTCTGTCTTGGTTCCAGCTTATTGGCCAATAAATCATCACAACATCTGAATGAAAGAGGAGACTTATCGGAACGGAGCAAGTTTCTTCTTCCTGGAGAGACAAAAAGGAAGAGATTGGGCATTCCGATGTTTTTGGGGGAAGTGATATAAAGGCAGCCTTCTTCAAAAGTAAGGATTCGAAATAAACCATCACAATATTACGTACACCCACTACTATTTCAACTCCCGCATTTTTTCTCATTTTTCCTTACAATCTGGTTGTATTTTTTAGAAAACTGAATCGTTTCAACTCCTGTTTTTTGCCAGAACCCTTCCTTTTCCTCCATAAGGGTACAATGCTGGTGTCAGCATAGCGGTTAAGCTTGGAAATGGTTGAGACAATCTGCAACTCTTACAGGGTTGAGATGGATGTAACAGACAAGTTCCAAAAAGTATGGTTCTTGCCGGCAGATGATAGCCTTATGCCTGTTCTGCCCGGTTAAGAGATTTCTCATGTGAAAGGCAATCCCTGAAAGATTTTACTGAAAAAGGGAGGACAGGCATGATATCTACCCAATCATTTCAAGCACATCCCCAACCACAGTTAAATTCTGTTGCCAAAGGTAAAAAAGGCGTTATACTATTTTAATAAAACATACCCGCTGTTTTCATCATAAAGCTGACTCCTGGAAGAAGCTATGCTATCCAGGGCCACAGAGGGTGTATATGATGGGTATGCACAGCACATCTCTGCAATAATCAGGGAGGATGATGACATGAGAAAAATCATTATCAGCTTCATTGCAATGCTTCTTGCACTGTATGGTACTGTTGCCTC
>MVQO01000234.1 GCA_002067585.1 Syntrophorhabdus sp. PtaB.Bin027 | reverse complement strand
ATTGTTCAGGAGATAATCGATTCTACTGCAAGGGGGGTCAGGGGATTCCTGAGGGTAAACGGAGTATTTGGGATAATGGTAGTTAGCGTGGAGCTATCAGCTTGGAGTTTAACGCCGAATTTATTCCTACACTGCCATGCTAAATAATTTGGTCAGACCAAAGGGCATTACTCCCAAATAAAGAACAACAAATATAAGGACATAGCAGAGAGCCTTCTCATGAATAGAAAGCAAAATGGGCTCTTTTACAACAGCCTCTTTTGAATAGCTCATCCTGACCAGGTTAAGGTAGTAAAAAATTGATATCACGGTATTTACAGCACCGATAATTACAATATCAAGATGGCCGGCTTTGAAAGCACTCGTAAAAAGGAAGAGCTTTCCTGTAAATCCTCCTGTCGGGGGAATACCTGCAAGAGAAAACGCTGACACAGCAAGGGTGAAAGCTAAAAGTGGTGCTCGTCTGGCCAGACCTGAAAGATCATTTAGCGTGATGTTTTCCCCGCTCCTAGCGAGCAGGAGAACTACATAAAAAACACCGAGATTCATGAAAAGATAAACCACCATGTAATATATTGCTGCGGCGTTTCCATCTTTACTCATGGCCAAGATACCCATGATCAGGTAGCCAGCATGGGCTATGCCTGAATACCCCAGCAGCCTTTTAATGTCTTTCTGGACCAGTCCTACAATGTTGCCAAAGGTCATAGAAAGCGCCGCCAGAACAATAAGGATGGTAACAAAAACAGGGTCTGCTGAGGATGCCATAGTAACGATTCGAATGAGGAGAGCTGCAGCAGCAACCTTTGGAACTGTTGCTATAAATGTCGTAGTTGTATTCGATGCACCCTCGTAGATGTCAGGTGCCCAAAAGTGGAACGGAAATAGCGATAATTTAAAGAAAAAGCCTGCAAGCGTAAGGATAATAGCCAGTATACCGATTGGTTGATCCAGGAACTTTGGTAAAATAAAGATAATTTTTGAAAGAAATGTCGACTGTGTCATTCCGTAGAGGTAGCTCATACCATAAATCATAATACCACTCGATATGGCACCGAAGAACAGGTATTTCATCGATGCTTCGAGTTGTATCTTTGTCTGACTCTTCCGCAGAGGCACAATTACATAGAGACTGTATGAAGAGATTTCCAAAGATATGGCAATAGAGATGAGCTCAACAGAACTCACGAGCATCATGAGGCCAAGAGTAGAAAACCCAAGAAACATAAAATACTCTGCAAGATAGCCGTCCTCAATCTCGTTCCTCTTACCGAACATAAAAATGACAAATACAAAACCATAGGCAAATAAAGCTTTAAAAATCTGTGAAAATAGATCAACCCTGTACGCACCATAGAACATATAACCACTTGCGTTGATGTTCACCAGCGTTATAACAAGTCCAACAAGTGATAAAACCTTTGCCCATGTAAACAGATCTGCCTTTCGCTTTCCAACAGACATGAAAAGAAACACAATTGAAAAAAAGAGCATGTAGAGTTCAGGCAGTATGGTCATAATCGATCCTCTCATGGGAAATAGACCTGTAATCGTGAAGTCAGATGGGTAATAGTCCTTTCAAAGGTATGTACAAAAGGCGCTGGAAAAAGGCCCATCCATAGAACAAAAACCGCAAGAGGAATAAGGTATGCAATCTCCCTTACATTCATGTCTTTAATTGACCTCTTGTCTTCCCTTCCCCAGATTATCTGTTTTAAGAGTTTTAGCATATACGCTGCAGCCAGAATTGCTCCTATCACAGCAAAAAATCCTGCTGCTTTGTGGTTTGCAAAGGTGCCGATAAGGATATAAAGCTCGCCCACAAAATTATTCGTTCCTGGAAATGCAAAGGAGGAGATAGAAAAAAGGCCAAAAAATCCTACATATATAGGCATGATTTTTCCAAGGCCAGCATTGTCATATATCTCCCTGCTATGGGTCCTCTCATAAACAATTCCAACGCAAAGAAACAGTGCGCCGGTTGTGACGCCGTGATTTAACATCTGAAGAAGGGCACCCTGGAAGCCAAATAGTGTGAGTGAGAATATACCTAACGTAGCAAAACCCATGTGGGCAACACTTGAATAGGCGATCAACTTTTTCATGTCGGTCTGACTCAGACAGACAAAACCACCATATATAATTGCGATTACTGACAAAACAAGCATCAATGGGGCAAAAAAGACACTCGCTTTCGGTGTTATAGGTAGGCAAAAACGCAAGAACCCGTAGGTTCCCATCTTCAGAAGCACACTTGCAAGGAAAACACTGCCTGCAGTTGGTGCTTCTGTGTGAGCAGCGGGCAACCATGTATGAAAAGGGAACATGGGGACCTTAATGGCAAAGGCAATGGCAAAAGCGAGAAAAACCCAGAACTGAAAATTGAAGCTGTAATCCCTGAACATGGCATTCGGTATGTTAAAGCTCCCTGTAGCCAGATAGATACCAATGATAGCAACTAGAAGGAAAACACTTCCAAATAGCGTATAAATAAAAAATTTCACCGATGCATAGTCCTTGTTTGGGCCACCCCACACCGCTATGAGTAGGTACATTGGGATAAGCATGGCCTCCCAGAATATGTAAAAGAGAATGAGGTCAAGGGCACAGAAAACACCAACCATGGCGCTTTCCATAACAAGGATGCAGAACATGAACTCTTTCACCCTGCTCTCAATAGCAGTCCATGAACAGAGAACGCACATTGGCGCCAGGATAGTAGTGAGGAGGATGAGGAAGATGGTTATTCCATCGATCCCAAGAATATAGTTGATATTGTAAGTAGGTATCCATCGGGCAAATTCACCAAATTGGAACAGATGGGTTGAAGAATCAAAATATACGAGAAGCAGAAGAGAAATGAGAAAATTAATGATTCCTGTCGTGAAGGCGATACCCTTCACAATCTTATCGCTCCTCATAAGAAGGAGGAGTATAGCTCCAGCCAGAGGAATAAAGATTGTCGTGGTAAGGATTGGGAAGTTAAGAGGATTCATTATCAAATAGTCACTCATAGCAGTTCACCTTTACATCCTTACCAAAAGAATCCACACAATGAGAAAAAACATTAACAGTGCAAGCCCAATATAGGCCTGAACTTTACCTGTTTGAAGTTTACGCACTACAAAACCCACCATTCTAACTGCTGTTGCAGATCCGTCAACAACGCCATCTATAACCTTTCTATCAAATCCATATGACAATCGAGCATTTTTGAAAAGCAGTGAAAGACCTATTGCTCTATAAGCTTCCCCCCAGAGGCTATCAAGCACACTGATAATTTTTTCATCAATCTTCATAAACACCCATGCGCCGGCTCTGTAAAAAATATCCAGATCAAGATTTATCTTGTCTTCAGGGGCAAGCTTCTTTACAAGGAGAAAGAACACGAGGCCTGTAAACGAAAGAATTTGCAGCATCTCAGAAAGATGATGGAGGTTGTACGGATGGTATTCAACAGGGAACGGGAGAAGCACATATAATGAATTTGGATATACCCCAATAATGAAACAAAGGGCTGAGGTGAGGCCCATTGACCAGAGCATGTTTTTTGGGGGGTCCTTCGGTTGTACGGCTGATTCCTTTCCGAAAAAGGCAAAATAGGTGACCTTCAGGCCAACTGACAGGAAGGTGCCTATTCCGGCAAGGTTCATGAGCAACATGAGCCAGATTCTCCCCTCATGGTGGGCAGATGCAACAATCATGGATTTACTCACAAAACCACTGAATAGCGGAAATCCTGAGATTGAAATTGCCCCCACTACGTAAAAGATCATTGTTAGGGGCATATACTTATAAAGACCACCGAGTTTTGAAAGTTTTGCCGTTCCTACCATATAGAGGACTGAACCGGCACCCATGAAAAGCAGTGCTTTATAGAGGATGTGGGCAAAAGCGTGGGCGCAAGCCCCATTGAGCGCCATTTCTGTCCCTATTCCAACACCGGCAACCATGTATCCCACCTGGCTGACAATATGATAGGCAAGGACGCGACGCATATCATTTTCTATAACAGCATAAAAAACACCGTACACTGTCATGGCTGTACCCAAGATTGCAAGTATTTCAAAACCCGGGAATCCTCTTGCTAACACATACACAGCTGTCTTAGTAGTAAAGGCGCACATAAAGACAGCACCCGCTACCGTCGCTTCAGGGTATGCATCTGGCAGCCATGCGTGCAACGGGATAACGGCTGCATTCAAGGCAAACCCTGCAAGGATCAGGTACTCGGCAACACCTGCATTGGCCGGCAATATTTTGTCAAAAACCATATTCCCTGTCTTGTAATAGTAGAGCATCATACCGGTGAAGAAACAAAGACCACCAAATACATGGACAAGGAGGTACCTATATCCTGCGGCTATGGATTTCTTTTCCTTCCTGTACCACACAAGAAAGACGGAGGAAAAGGCCATTATCTCCCAGAAAATAAAGAGGGTCAGGTAATCTCCTGCAAAAATTGCTCCGAGCGAAGCTCCAACATAGAAGTAAGCTGCCATGTGATGGCCGTCCTCTTCAACATGGAGAGCATAGATTGCCCCAAGGAAGCCCATAATAGTAAAAACCCAGGCAAAAACAAGACTCAGCTTGTCTACCCTGCCAAAAATGATATCAGCATTGAGAAAATTGTAACTTCCGTATATACCCTCCATCATAAAGGCAACATCGATAATGGAGAGAGCGGGGATTAGCAGAATTACAAACTTCTTCGCCTTGCCCCTGAAAAGGGGGAGGATTAAAGCCCCGATGAAAAAGAAAATTGCCGGATGAATCCACCTATCCATAAAAATCCTCGTCCTTTCCCAAAAAAAGATGGGCAATACCTTTTGCTACTTTGATAAGGATAAAACATCCGACTATACCAAAGATGGTCCAGAAAGCGTAAACCTTATCAATTATATAATGTGCATCATGCCTCGACAGGGTCACATCAAAAACAACGAGGACAATAAGATACACAATCAAGGCTCTAACCAGACCCTTCATATTTCGTCTAAGGAACTCTATATACTGAACTATCCTCACAGGATCTGCCTCCTGCTCGATATACTTCTTGATTTTCCCGGTTTACCACTCACCTGTAAGGCATAACACGCAACATTCGTCGGATTCATCACGGCATCAACCTCCCGATAAGCTGTGAAAAGAATTGAGGAAAGATACCCAGTACTACTGATATCAAGGCTGCAAGAACAATTGGAACAACCATAGTTACCGGAGCCTCCTTGATATCTGCGGCAGTCCATTTTTCTTTTCTTCCCTGGAAAAAAGCTTTTATCGTGATGGGAGCAAAATAACCCGCGTTCAGTAACGTGCTTGCCATAAGAACGAGAACTATGGGTAAGTTATGGATGGACATTGCTCCATTCAGGAGGTACCATTTCGAAACAAATCCTGCCACGGGTGGTACACCTATCATGCTCAACGACGCTATAGCAAAAGCACCCATAGTGAAAGGCATTGCATAACCTATCCCTGCCATATCACTAATCTTCTTTTTGCGGGTTGCCACATAGATTGCACCGGCACAGAAGAAAAGTGTTATCTTACTAAACCCATGGTTCACAATATGGATAATGCCGCCAAGCACACCTGTCGGATCGAGGAGTGCTACGCCAAGAACAATATAAGAAAGCTGGCTCACGGTGGAGTATGCAAGCCGAGCCTTGAGATCATCTTTTGTTAGGGCAATTATTGATGCAACAAGAATGGTGAAGGATACGAGATAGGCAGTACAAAGGCCGAGGTTAAGGGCCTGGAGAAGTTCGAGGCCAAACACTGATAGCATCACTCGAGAAATACAGAATACACCTGCTTTCACAACTGCAACGGCATGGAGAAGTGCACTGACAGGGGTAGGCGCAACCATTGCTGAAGGCAGCCAATTATGGAGTGGCATGATTGCTGCTTTGGCAAATCCGAAGATGAACAGGCCGTATGTCACGGTAATCCAAACCCCATCAGTACCTTTGGTGAAGATGCCGGAGGTAATGTTATCAGCAAAATCAAGGGTTCCGGTAAAGACATAGGTAAGAACTGTTGCAGGAAGCAACAATCCCTTTGATGTCCCCATAAGGTAAACAATATACTTTTTGGCTCCTGCGTACCCCTCTTCATCCTGATGATGTGCAACAAGGGGGTAGGTAAAAATCGTTATAATTTCATAAAACAGATACAGGGAGAAAAGACTTCCCGAATATGAGACGCCCTGGGCTCCAAGAATCGCCACTGCAAAACACGTGTAATATCTGGTCTGGGCATGCTCATCAAGGGAACGCATATAACCGATGTTGTAGAAGGTTGCAAAAATCCACAGAAACGACGATACAATCCCGAATATAAGTGAAAGGGCATCAACCCTGAAATTCAGGGAGATCCCGGGAGCTATAGTTGACAAAGTGTATACGATTTTTTGATTATTAAAAATCATGGGAACCATGATTGCTACAGAAATAAACGTAAGTATAGACCCTGCAACAGACCAAAACTCTCTAAGATTTGGTCTCTTACCTGAAAGAAAAATAAGAATAGTGGTGATAATAACAATAATTATCGGGACAAGAGGGAGTGCACTTTCAACGGTCATTGTCAGTCTTTCATCTCCTCCATCTCTGCGCTTTCGATACTCCTGTATTTTCTGAAAATCAATATGATAATAGCAAGCGCAATGGCTGCCTCTGCTGCTGCAATTCCCATGACAAAAAGGGTAAAGATCATTCCTTCAGGCCCTTCAGGCGAGACAAATCGGTTGAAAGCAACGAAATTGAGCCCTGCTCCGTTCATTATGAGTTCGATGGAAATCAACATGGCAATCAAAGTTCTTCGGTAGAGAACGCCCAAGATCCCGCAACACAATAGAAAGAGCCCCACAAAGAGGTAGATGTTCAGACTATTGGAGAGAAAACCGTCAGTCATTTTTCCCCCTTGAGAACATTGCCAGCATAATGGCGCCAATAATGCTTACCACAATAACAAGAGAAATTAATTCAAAAGGAAAAGCATATCGGTCAAAAAGGGCACGACCTATATCTTTGGTCAACAGGTTGAACGCTCCTTTTCCTTCAGTCCAAGAAACCTTCATGATGATGGTGAAGAATGTTAAAAAAGAGATAACTGAGACGACGAGTGCTGCACTAAATTTGCCTATTCCAGTCCATTCCTTCGGTCTTTTGTAAAAAGGTCCAGCAAGCATTATAGCAAATGCAATCAGGATTGTTATGGCACCAACATATACAAGAATTTGCATCATAGCAAGAAATGGTGCATTGAGGTACACATACAGGCCAGCTATACCGAACATGGTGGCTACCAGGCCGATCAATGCATAAATGACAGATCCCGACAAAACAGTTGTAAGAGCACCAGCCACTGTCATGATCACTATGAGTATGAATATAGGCTCACCGAGGTTTATCAATGTATTTTCCTCTTTTCGAACTCTTTAACTAGATCAAAGTGACAACCTTCCCTGGTAAAAACTGCACGGTTATATTCTGCCGAGAAGGCAAGGGCGTCAACCGGACATATCTCCACACAAATCCCGCATTGGCTACACGTGGTGAAGTCAAGGATGTAGGATGTTAATGTCTTTTTCTTTTCTCCTTCCTTCTTTTCACCCACTACCTTGACAATTGCTCCTGAAGGGCAATTTTTTTCACACATGCCGCATACAATACATGATGTTTTGTCAGGATTATCCTTGTCAGCCACAAGTTTTGTGTGACCTCTGAATCGTGGTGATATTTTTAGTTCTACCCTGGGGTATTGAACTGTAACAACAGGGCTAAAAAATGCCTTAATTGTTACACCAAGCCCTATAATGAGGGATACAGCGCCTTTTACTATTGCCACAGGATTGGTCAAGGCCATTCTATACCACCGTCCGTCATAACTTTAGAATCCCCCCTGTAACGATAAGGTTTAATAAGGAGACAGGTATGAGCAGTTTCCATGAAAAGTTGAGAAGCTGATCGAACCTGACTCTCGGAAAGGTCCACCGGAACCACAAAATCACAAAAACAAGAAGGTAGGTCTTTCCAAAAAACCACACGAAGCCGGGCAGAATAGGTCCATGATACCCACCAAGAAAGAAGGTGGTTGTAATCGCGCAAATGATGAAAATGTTTGTATATTCTGCGAGAAAAAAGAGGGCAAAACGCATACCAGAATATTCTGTATGGAACCCTGCAACGAGCTCGCTTTCTGCCTCAGGTAGGTCAAAGGGTGTTCGGTTTGTTTCTGCGACTCCTGCGATAAAAAATACAAGAAAGGCGATTGGCTGCGAGACAATATACCACAGTCCTTTCTGTGACTCCACTATATCTCTGAGAGAAAGTGAATTTGTCATGAGCACAACAGCGAGTAAGGCAAGCAGTAATGGTATTTCGTAAGCAATGTTCTGAGCAACGCTCCGCACCGACCCGATAAGTGAATATTTATTGTTGGAGCCCCAGCCCGCAAGAAGGATGGAAAGTACAGACAACGATGAGAAAGCGAGAATAACGAGGATTCCAACATTAATGTCTTTTACCTGAAGATATGCATCGAAAGGAATTACAACAAAAGAAACCATAACAGGTATAAAGACGATCACCGGTGCGAGAAAATAGAGTGGCCGTTCCACGTTCTGTGGGGTGAGGAGCTCTTTCGCTATAAGCTTAATTGTGTCAGCGATGGGTTGGAGCATACCGCAAGGACCAACCTCTTTTGGCCCTATCCTTCTCTGCATATGGCCACTGACTTTACGCTCTGCCCACGTCAACACAAGAGCATTGACCACAACCACAACAAGAACGCCGATGAGCCCTATTAACAGCTTAATAGCTTCCCATCCAACTAACTCTATTATGTTATTGATCGTTTTCATCACTTATTGTCTTTTACTTCTTTCTCCCATCTCAACCTCAGTTTCTGCCCCGCTATCTATCTATCTCCGGCACAACAATATCATAACTTCCAAGGGTTGCTATGGCATCAGCAATGAGATTGCCTTCAGCGAGAGATGGGAATGTCATGAGGTTTGAAAAGGAAGGAACCCTCCATCTCATCCTGTAAGGAGTGTCACTCTCATCACTCACAACGTATACTCCAGCCTCGCCCCGTGATGACTCAACTGCATAATAAACATCCCCTTTAGGCGGTTTCAGTTTTTTCGGGACTTTTTCAGTCTTAAACGGCCCTGGGGGGAGTTTTGCGAGAGCCTGTTCTATAATCCGAAGGCTCATCTCCATTTCAGCTACTCGCACGTGATATCGATCTATGTTGTCTCCTGCCGTACCAACTGGTATGTCGAAATCAACCTGATCATAGACAGCATAAGGCTCCGCCTTACGTATATCATAGGGAATGCCGGTGCTCCTCACAAACGGACCGGTACAGCCATACTTTCTTGCATCTACCTGCTGGAAAATACCTGTACCTTTCGCTCTATTCACAAATATTACGTTACCAGTAATCAGCTTTTCATACATGGGGAATCGTTCACGCATGCGTTTGATGAAAGCTTTCGTTTTGTCGACAAAAGTGTCGCCAACATCGTTGTAAAGGCCACCAAAGCGAAAATAACAATATGTGAGTCGCGAACCTGTTACATCTTCCAATATGTCAAGGATTTGTTCTCTGTCATCGAATGCATACATGAAAGGGGTTAACGCACCGAGGTCCGCCGGAAAAGCACCAAGCCAGAGTAGGTGGCTTGCAATCCTGTTCAGCTCACATGTAATGGTTCTTATATACTGCGCCCGCTCAGGAACAGGTATACCGCAGAGCTTTTCTACTGTGGCCACATGTGCCAGGTTAAGAAGCAGAGCCCCAGGGTAATCGATCCGGGCAGGATTGGGAAGAAATTGGAGATAGCTCCTGTTTTCAGCCATCTTTTCGTGCATTCTGTGAAGATAACCCAGCACCGGTTCTGCGCTTATGATATATTCACCATCCATTTTTACTACAACCCTGAGTACTCCATGGGTGCTCGGATGCTGGGGACCAAGATTCACAAAGAAACAGTCTTCCTCTTCCTGGGGTTTGAAAGAATTCAGAAGCTTCTTATCTTCATCAGGTACAGGCACCGCTTTCTTCCGGAGAGGATAGTGGTCTATTCCCTCGTGGAGAAAAAGATATGTCATATTGGGATGACCATCAAAATAAACACCAAAAAATTCGTGTATCTCCCGTTCATACCAGTGTGCCATTGTATAACTGTTGGAGATCGTTGGCGCTATTGGTTTACCTGCATCAACCTTGCTGGTAACCTTCACCCTACACAACTCTTCGTATCTATTAAAAAAATAGACCAGTTCCAGATAGTCAATGTAATCAACACAAAACAGGTCTTCAAGGTAGAATGCCTTATCCTTGAAGAATTTAACACTATCCGGGATGTTCCCGGTCTGTACATCTACAGATAGATGATAGCCACTTTGCTCGTAAGAGGCGTCATGGAAGTTTACATTCACCAATGATGCTTTGATCTCTTCGAGAATCTTTCCTACCATCTGCTTTCCGGCATCGGGAAACGACGTTTCCCTGTTATTTTTTCTTCAAGTTTCATAAGGCCTTCAAGGAACCCTTCCGGTCTTGGAGGGCAACCAGGTACATACACATCAACTGGAATCAGCTTATCGACACCCTCAACAACGTTGTATTGACCATCGAACAGGAAAGGACCACCTGATATGGCGCAATTACCGATCGCAATCACCCACTTTGGTGAAGGCATCTGTTCGTAAAGAGTAACCACAGATGGCGCCATTTTCTTGGTTACTGTTCCAGTAACCAACATCAGGTCTGCTTGCCGTGGGCTGGGCCGGAAGACTTCTGCTCCGAAGCGCGCAATATCCCAGCGGGCCATGGACATAGACATCATTTCGATGGCACAGCATGCGAGACCAAAGGTCACAGGCCACAGGGAGTTTGCTCGTGCCAGATCGAGTACCTTGTCAAGAAGGGCAAATTTTATTATTGCACTTTGCGTTTCCAGGCAAAAACCCCCTTTCCCCAGGCGTACAGAATAGCAAGGCCCAGGATGAGCATAAACACGAGCAGTGACCAGAACTCATATGATTTTGCACCCCTTGTGTAGCTTAAGGCAGCTGGAAAGAGGTACAGAATGTCAACATCAAAGGCTATAAAAATAAGTGCATAAATATAATAGTGGGAGCTGTATCTAACCCACGCGCTGCCGAAAGGTTCGATACCACATTCATAGGTGACAAATGTTTTGTCGCCTTTTGTTCTTGGAGAGAGAAGATAGGCAATAACAACAGGCATCAGAGTGAAGAGTATGGCAACAATTATAAAGACAAAAACGGGGAAAAATTGTATTTGGGTATCCATGTAGTATTAATTTCCTAAGATTCGAATCATTTGTCAAGAGAAATATTTCACAATTTGTTTAAAAATCTATAAAGTGGCTACTGCATTGCGTTTAGAGGTTACATTGTTCACCATTTAAGTCATTCCTGCTGGTTCAGAGGAAGGGCAACCATGTGCAAAGTTACTCAAACACTTCTTAACGAAACCGCCATAAACCTTGATCCTCACTCGGTCTGAACAATAGTTATATAAGCAGAATCCTTCGCTTTTTTCATAAAAATATCCTTTTTTTCATAGGGAATATTTATGTTGTATGCCCCTTTTGGCAAGCGGTATTTTCGTAGATGAATATTGATGTCTCTGAAAGCTTTGTATGAAAGGTCGGCATATTTTGCAATTGTTAGGACAGGTACCTCCCTAACTGCTTCAATCGCAAATTCACTGAGTATGATCGGTTTGTACAGTTCCTTTTCAGCAAGTATGATCCCGTATCTTTCGCGATTTGAGATGATTTCTTTTATGGCCATAATCCTGAAGATGTACCGCTCGGTTTCCTCAGGAAGATAGAGATCAAAAAAATCACGTGTACCCTGATTTTCAATAGCCTCTTTCAGACGATTTGGGCCAGCATTATATGCAGCCATTGCAATAAACCAGTCTCCAAACTCGTTGTAAAGCCTTTTCAGATGAGAAAGCGCTGCCTTGGTTGCACGCTTGACATTGTACCGTTCATCTACACTGTCATTTATCGACAGCCCTTCTCTCTTGCCCGTTTCTTTAATAAATTGCCATGGTCCGGCTGCCTGAGCTTGTGATACTACCCTCGGGTTCAGGTAACTTTCTATTATTGCCAGATAAATAAGGTCAGGTGGAAGTGCCATTCTCTGAATATCTGCATTAATGAAGCCAGTGTATTTTAAATACCTTTTTACCAAAATTGTGATCAAACCTCTGTTCTCAAGAAACTGGAAGTACTCCCTCTCAAACCGTTCCCGAATCTCATCTTTAATCAACGATATCTTTTTATCGCAAAGCGAAAGGCTGTCAGGCAAAACAGTTGTATGGTTAAAATCAACCATGTTTTTCAGCATGGCAACTTCTTGTTCAAGTTCTACCACTCTTTTTTCGAGAGAGGATGTTTTTTTTCCTGTGTTGTTTGTTTGTGCATGAGCAGGGTGTCCAATAGACAGTATTATAAGGGTTACGGCAACCAAGGTACATATTGCATATTCCATATTCCATATTTTTCTCACAAAGGAGTTCCACAGAATCCATGCTATTAAACCCTGAGCGCTATACTTATTTGTGATGGATTCACTCCGAACTCTTTTCCGATTCAGTTTTTGACTCCAAATCCCCCTGGTTGGAAAACTCCGATCCATCCTTACATTGCCTCCTTGATCATGCGGCTCAAAATTGAAGCCCTGTTTGACATACGTTCCATTAAACCCCTGATGTCAATCTGTAAAGAACCCAGGTTTTCATAACGTTTCTTGTAAATCACTTCAAGTTCGTTTTTCCAGTGCTCCACAATTTCGATTTCTCTCTTGTTCATTTCAAGTTCAAACTTCTTCTTCATTTCGCGCACAATTTTTTCATTGATTTCCATACGTTTTTTCTTTCTCCTTCACAATATGTCGGTATACAAAAATAAGCATTACAACAATGACAGTAACTGCCGGCACAAGAAACATCTCATATTTCTTGATATCATGTACAAATATGTACACAATATTGGCAAAAAGATACCCAATGGCTGAAGCAACAATACTCCACAAGGCAGAGCTTGAAGCACTGTACAGGAAAAATATTCGCTTTTTGATATCTGTGCACCCAAGTAACAGAAGGATAACCCCCCGCACACCGACAAAGAACCTAACGAGGAATATTATAAAGTATCCATACCTTCTCATGATACCATTGGCAAGGGGGAGTTTGCTTCGAAGAAAATCATGTCTATCAATGATGTTTCTTCCAAAAACCCTGCCCAGAAGAAAAAAGGTGCAATCGCCGGCAAAGGTACCCAAAAAAGCCCATACCATGACATAGTCAAGCTTCATATAATGAAGCTTTGAGAAGATACCGCCGAGAAGAACTGTGGTTTCACCTTCGAAAAACGTCCCAATCACAATTGCTATATATCCATATCGCGCAATATATTCCTCCATATCAAAGAATACCTTTCCTTCTTTCGTTTATCTTCATAAGGAGTATGCCAATTTCGTAAAGAAGATAGGTGGGGACTGCGAGAAGAGCCAGGTTGTAAATGTCTGGTGTTGGAGTAATGATTGCTGCGCTTATAACGATAAAAAGGACTGCAAACCTCCTTGTTTTTGTCAGGCTTTTCGATCTGACAAGACCGGCTTTTCCGAGCGCCAAAAGCACGATGGGAACCTCAAAGGTAAACCCGAAGGCAAAGATCATGGCTGAACAGAAAGTAACAAATCGCTGCATTGATATCATCGCCATGATATTATTATCCTTTCCATAAGCAACAAGGAACTTGATGCCTGACGGCAACACGATGGAGTAGCAAAATATACTGCCTGCATAGAAAAGCACAATTGCCATGATTATGAACATATAACCCCGAGCTGCATTAATACTTGAGACAACGTGAAATTCATACCAGGCTAAATAAATAACGATGGGGATTGCAAAAAATAACCCTGCGTATATTGACAACTCGATTGATGAAAGAAACACTTCCGGAAGACTCAAGTAATAGATTTTGAGATCGGCTTTTTGAAGGAGTAAACCCAAAAGCTTTTTTGAAAAGAAGAAGCTCAACGAGCCTGTAACAGCAACAACAATCAGTGCTTTCAAGACAAATTTTTTCGATGCCCTCATGATAAGGACAATTTTTTCTCTTCCCATGCGATCTCACTCCCCGCAGTACCAAGGGATATGATATATTTCAAGGCATTATCCACTGATAGATCTAAAAATATCAGTTGCCTTTCTGGAATAATAATAAGGAAACCTGATGTAGGATTTGGTGTAGTAGGAACAAATACAGCACAATGTTCCTTCCCAGATTGATCTTTTATTCGATTTGTAACAAAACCGATAGTATACCGTCCTGGTGATGGAAATTCTGCAAGAACAACTTCCTTAAACGAACGTTTCTTCTCCGAGGAGAATGAATCAGTCATATCCTTTACAGAACTGTATATACCTTTTACAAAGGGAATTTTTCTTAATATTTTTTCTCCATATGACAAAAAACGATTGCCCAGGTAATTCGATGCAAGAACGCCTGTTACATATGCAAACCCTGCAAAAAGGAACAGGCCGGTCCCTGGAATGTACATTTCTTTTCCCACAAGATGGAACGTGATATTCCTTATGGCTGGCGCCAGAATTGTGTCGACAAAGCTAATGACAAGGTATGTGATATAGATTGTTACGAGGAGGGGGATAAGGACAAAAAAACCTGTGATGAATTTCTTTTTTAGGTGTTTCGTTACATCCATGGGTGTTTAATAGTATATATGAACCGGTGCAAAGTCAAACTGGAAAAAGGTTCCAGAATCAAGGGGTGGCTATTAGCAGACAGCATCCTTGGCACATTGCAGATGCCGGGTGGCCAAGACTCGGATAAAGATATGCTTATAAAGAGGATGACGGTGATTCAGGAGAAATGAGGGCTGTGGCAAAGTCTTTTGCAGTGAAAGGGATAAGGTCATCTATGCCTTCCCCGACGCCAATGTACCGTATTGGTATTTTAAGTAAGTGGGCTATGGGCAGGACAAAGCCTCCTTTAGCTGTTCCGTCCAATTTCGTAATAACGAGTCCAGTTATTTGTAAGGATTCATTAAAGGTTCTTGCCTGTGCTATGGCATTCTGACCATTCGTTGCGTCGATTGTCAAAAGAACCTCGTGAGGGGCTCCATCAAGTTCTTTCCCAACAACTCTTTTAATCTTTTTCATTTCTTCCATGAGATTGGCCTTTGTATGCAATCTCCCTGCAGTATCAAGAATCAAAAGGTCTGTTCCACGGGCTTTGGCAGCTTTTGTGGCATCAAAGGCAACCGCTGCCGGGTCAGATCCCTCGGCGTGCTTTATGACATCAATTCCCATTCTTTTTGCCCAAACCTCGAGTTGCTCCACAGCAGCAGCCCTGAATGTATCGCATGCACCCAGAATAACTTTTTTTCCGGAGTTGAGGTATATGTTTGCCAGTTTTGCAATTGTGGTTGTTTTTCCAACCCCATTGACACCAAGGGTTAAAATTACAAAAGGCTTTGTACTGTTCAGGGGAATTGATGCTTCTACAGGCGTGAGGAAAGTCTCTATCTCTTCTCTCATTGCCTGACCGATATCTTCCGATATCCTGATCTGGCCTCTTTTCCACCTATCCTTCAAAGCTGTCATAAAAACCTGTGTAGTCTCAAACCCTACATCGGCAAGGATCAGTGCCTCTTCAATTTCATCGAAGGCATCCTCATCGATGGGCTTGCCCTTTACAACCCACTCTATTCTTGTAAAAAGTTGATCTCTTGTCTTGGCTAGCCCGTTTCTTATTTTGTCAAAAATTCCCATTATTTTACAGTTTAATGAAAAATACCGCCCCCATGAAATCGAAAAGATCCACCAAAAAAACTTCTGGCATCATAATAGCCAACACCAGAACTCCAATATAGTTCAACATCATTTTCAAACCAAGAAACCTGTTCTTCGATGAGTTTTTCAAGGAGTGGCATATCAATATTACTGGTTTGTGCCATTCTCCGGACCTCCTGGATCGACATGAGAGGGTCACAGGACGCATAAAAGCCAACGTATTGATCGAGTGCCTCCAGTCCTTCGTCACTGTTCTTTTTTAATAGGATAAGAGCCTTATAGCCAAGAACTCGAAGATAATGATAATTCACACTTCCCATCCACTCTGCCTCTCGAACCAGGCTTTCCGCACTATCCAGGTTGTTCGTCTTGTAGTCCACCATTGCCAAATACATGAGCGCCTCCGGTGTCTTGTTTTTCTCATAGGCCTCCTCAAAGTTCTGCTTTGCCTCATCATAATAACCGCTTCTGAGTGCTTTCTCACCGTAGAACATATTTGTGCTGTACGCATGATGTATAGTGGAACAGGCGCTAAGCGACAAGAACAGCATAATGTAACAAAAAACGAAAACAATGGACTTACTGATGTAATTTAACAATTTTAAACTCTCATGACATATCACAGGTTTTCATACTTCGGGTGTATAGGGCTTTCCACATACCTTGCATATCCCGTGTTCGTTAATGACCCCGATACAAGCACCATCGCTACAAAGTATCCTGTTGTCAAAGTCAGTGTTGTCAGTTTCTCCTTCTGCATGAACATGTAACTCTTTACCACAGTGATAACAATGTGGCCCGAGCCTGATTACTTCTTGCCCACAATGAACACATTTCACTGTTTCTACCTCTGAACCACACTTCTCGCAGATCATAGGTCACCTTGCTCTATTTATTTTAACAACTTTGCCATTTTCAAACTCTATATACACAGTGCCTTTATTATCAGGGAGTAATTTCCATGTCGGCTGGTATGTCCAGAGAATACGGTTGTCCGGCATCTTGCTAACAATATCGGGCTCTCCAAACTTCTTTTTCACCTCAGCCTCTGTCATGTCGATCAGGCCGCTGTCAGGGACCAATTTTGCCTTAGGTGGTTCTTTTGATAGCAGAGGAGCTTTCTTTTCCGGGGCGGTGGTCTGTTGTTTTCCTGGCGGTTTTTGGTCAGTCTGTTTGGAGGTTTCAGCTGCTGAAGGATTCGCAACTGCTCGGTCGTCCTGTTTCTTACCGCCCTTGAGGTATGAGCATGAACCCAATAAAGCAACGCTGAGTATGATCAGACAAACCTTCATAACTATGGGGCTTCCTATAGTTTTCCACATTTTTTGTGGGAAACCTGTGAAAAAATTGTCAGGATAGATGTTTAACATAGTTACATTAAACTCCTTTAGTCCAATTTCAAAAAATATGGGGGAAGAAAAAGCCTAATATTATCAAGAACAATCTCAGAAGCACGGTACCGCCGAATAGGTTGCAGCATATCGTGTAGGCTATCATGAACCATCATATTTTTCAACGCCTTGTAGAACACACTTTTGAGCAGCCTTCTTGAGTCTGTCCATCATGGCCTTTCCCAAACCTTTATCAGGAATCTTTTCTGCATAGATCACAGAAATATCTTCCCTGTCTAAATCGATAAGATGGGAAAAAAAATTTGCGGCAGCTTCTCGCAAATCCCCGTCCTGCGAAAGGTATTTTATATAACGTACCGTCGGTTTTTCCTTTTTCTCAATGAAACCGAGAAAAGAAGAGCTTTCGAGTAAACTCTCTTTAAAAGTATCTATTATTATTAGAGGTTTTACAGGTGCATAGTGATAGGGTAATTCTCCAGGCGCTTCACATGTATCATTGCCTTTCTTTTCCTCTATGGTTATGCCCATTGCCTGGATCTCCTCAACTGGAATGGCACCATGCCTGTGCACTATAACCTTATCATCATCAGCAGCAATAGAGACTATGGTGGATTCTATTCCAAACTGGCTGTCTCCTCCGTCCAACACAATTCGTACTTTGTCTTTAAAGGATTTTATCACATGCTTAGCCCTTGTAGGACTGATGTATCCAAATGGATTGGCGCTTGGCGCAGCTACAGGTCGCCCCAGGGTCTTTATGAGTTCAAGCGCAACTGGATGCGAAGGCATCCTGATACCTACTGTCGAAAGGCCCGCTGTTACGATTCCAGGAATAATGCTTTTTTTTCTGAGAATAATAGTCAGGGGTCCTGGCCAGAATCTGTCTGCCAAATGTGTTGCGAGTACCGGGACATGCTCTGCTATGTCAAACATCCAGTCTTTGCTATAAATATGAACAATTAACGGGTCAAACCTTGGCCGTCTTTTTATTTCAAATATCTTGGTCACTGCATAAGGGTTAAACGCATCCGCACCAAGGCCGTAAACTGTCTCAGTTGGAAAAGCAACAACCCCTCCCGCTGTAAGAACAGCAACTGCCTGTTCAATTGCTCCAGATTCAAAACCATTCAGAATATTCATCGAAACAAATGTGTCTGTTTATTTAGCTTAACCATGGTGGGGAATTATATTATGCTATGATGGGTAAAGTAAGAAAACCAAACGCTCAAGAACATTACGTTTTCTCAGGTGGTTTTTCCTCTTTTTTATCATCCTTCGGCGTGATGTCTATCTCGTCCGGTTCTTTTACAGATTTCTTAAAACTTTTAATTGCTTTTCCTATTGCGCCCCCAACTTCGGGCAGCTTTCCTGCGCCAAAAATGAGGAGGATGATTACCATTATTACAATAAGCTCAGGCATTCCAAGACCGAACATGTTGCACCTCCTTACTAAAAATATCACGTTTTCAATATTTTAGTCAACAGACCCGTTGTCTTGTTTTGTCACTCGCCAGACAGACAGGTCGCTATACATTTTTTAGCCCAACAAAACAAATTGAAGCTATGATTATCGGGAAATTTTCGAGGCCCTGCCAAAGGGCACCTTGAGTTTTTTCATTCTGTGTCGCAATGTGCCTGGATGCATCCCCAGCAGTTGAGCAGCACCTTTCTTTCCTTCAACCCTGCCCCCTGTCATTTTGAGGACTTTCAAAATATGATTAGCTTCTACTTCATTTAATTGAAGGGGTTCTTCTGTTAATTGGTCTTCTGACCCAAACAACTTATGCCTCGGGCCAAGAATATCATCGAACCGAAGAATACTGCCTCCCGACAGAATAAGTGCCCTTTCAACGACGTTTCCAACTTCCCGGACATTACCGGGCCAGTAATACGCCATGAGCTGATCCATGGCGCCCGGGGTCAATTGGGGGATAGACTGAAGCCCTATTTCTTTAGCCTTTTTTCTTATGAAAAATTCAACTAATGCTGGAATATCGGCCTTTCTCTCTCTAAGGGGTGGAATGCGAATGGGAAACACACTAAGCCGGTAATACAGATCATCCCGGAATAAACCACGTACTACTTGTTGCTCAAGGTTCTTATGGGTTGCAGATATGATGCGGATATCAACTTTTACAGGATGAGCACCTCCGACCCGTTCAATTTCCTTTTCCTGAAGGACTCTTAAAAGTCTCACCTGTGCTTGAGGAGGAAGCTCGCCGACCTCATCAAGGAAGATTGTCCCGCCATGAGCCCTTTCAAAGCGACCTCTTTTCTGCATAAACGCACCGGTAAAGGCGCCTTTTTCATGACCAAAAAGCTCGCTATCTATAAGAGACTCAGGTATGGCTCCACAGTTTACTTTAATGAGAGGTCCGTTGTTCCGAGATGATAGATTATGAATTGCATTTGCAATAACCTCTTTGCCAGTACCGGTCTCACCAACGAGAAGAACCGGACTGGGAAGAGATGCAACCCTCGTTACATGGTTCATAACTTCTCTGAGTCCAAACTGGCTTCCTACAATCTCCTCCCCAAAGGGTTTTCGGAGTTCTTCTTGAAAATACTTGCTGTCATCTGCAAAAAGTTCGTTCAGTACCATGAGTTGGAGGTATCGCCGACTATTTGTGAGGGCAATAGCAACTGGTTCATTCACAAGAGACCAGAGCCGGGCATGATCTTCAGTATATCTGCCCTTCCCTATTGCGCGAGTGACAAGGGAACCAAGAAATTTTCCTTCTACAATGAGCCGCCCGATGATTATGGACGAGTCAGGCCAACCGTATTTTTGTGCAACGAGTCTTACAATTTCATCTTGAAATATATCATCCATCATTCTTACCCGGGGATATTTAATTGCTGACTCAAGTTGCACACGAAGGTGCGGCGGCATCATTATCTTGTCAGAGCGCGCAAGTCCGCCATTCCTGTCTGCTGTTGCAACAATTTCCAGCGCCCCTAAAGCAGAATCATAAACAGCAAGATTAAGTTCATCTACAGGAATTACATCTCTCACATAGAGGAAGCAGTTAAAGAGAGCTTTTTCAATGTCAAGGCTTCCACAAATTCTTAAGGTTGTTTCGCTGAAAAACGTTTTTTCATCTATCATAAGCTATAAATTTCTTAATGCATATTAAACTACTAAATATGGTAGTTTAATATAATTCTGCTAAATATGGTAGTTAATATCTGCTAAATATGGTAGTTTTTTTGCTTTGCATTCATAACTAACCGGTATTATATGACTATTTGTCGTGGTACGGTTTGTGCTTTTTTATGGTTAGTTTATAAAAAGAGAAGGATAAGCAGACATGCGCTGGATGGAAATGATACGGTTAAGAACACTACAGGGACGGGAAAAAAAACTGGAAAAACTGCTAGCTGACTCGGCACATGCCGCCATCAAGGAACCTGGTTTAGAAGAGGCAAGGGTATATGCCAGCGCATCATTTTACAGCGATCTTGCCCTTAATCTTCTTTGGGATACCGATATGATTCACCATCAAGGAAGCAGGGTGGGATTAAGCATATCTCAAACTTTAGCATCTTACGGGCTGGTAGAGCATTCGATTTGGTCTGAAAAGGTAGTTTAAAAACCTGTAATTCAGGAAGGAGGATACAAATGAAAAAGAATAATGGAAAAGAAAAAAAGGCAAAGCTTGAACAAAAAACAGAACACGGCAGTGTCAGCAGACGTGGTTTTCTCAAGACAGGGCTTGGCCTTGGCGCTCTTGCAACAGCGAGCGGTCTAGCCCTCAACCTTACAAAGAAAGGGGCACACGCAGCACAATTTAAACCGATGCCCAAAAAATGGGACGAAACATATGACGTAGTTGTAATTGGCAGTGGGTTTGCCGGTCTGTCTGCTGCTATTGAGGCAAAAAACGCAGGTGCAAAAGTTACTGTTATCGAGAAGATGCCGGTTCACGGTGGCAACTCTATTATCAATGGTGGTGATTTTTGTGCTCCTGACACAAAGCTACAGAAGGCAGCGGGGGTGAAAGACTCTCCTGTTCTTATGTATGCAGATATGATGAAAGCGGGGCAATACCTGAACCACCCAGAACTGGCAAGGATTGTTGCCAATCAATCAAGAGATGCCCTTGAATGGTCTGAAAGCTATGTGGGCGCCCAGTTTACCCGGCTCAACTATCATGGCGGCCATTCAGTAAAAAGAGCCAACCAGACCATTAATGCATCCGGGTCTGAACTTGTCAACAAAATGTTCGCAAAAATCAAGGAACTTGGCGTGAATGTTCAAACCAGAACAAAACTTGTAAGCTTTATTACCAATAAAGACGGTAGAATCGTCGGAATAGAGGTGCTGAAAGGATATCGCTTTCCAGACGAGAAATCCGGCAAGGTGGCTTACATTAAGGCTGCAAGGGCAGTTGTCCTGACTTCTGGTGGTTTTTCTCGAGACCTTGCATTGCGCCAGGTAGAAGATCCCCGCCTCACTGATAAATTCGAATCAACCAACCAACCAGGCGCAACGGGTGAGGCATTGCTTGCAGCTTGTATGGCTGGTGCCATGAATGTTCAGATGGACTGGATCCAGCTTGGACCCTGGACAAGTCCTGACGAAAAGGGCTTCGGTCATGTTCCCCTGTTTTGTGAGAGACTTGTCGGTTACGGGCCCATGATAGATCCCAAGACAGGCAAACGATTCTTCAAAGAAACTGGGAATCGCAAGGAGCGCGCAGATGCTATTATCCTCCTTGGACATCCGGTCATTATTCTCGGCGATTCCTATGCTGTACCCAAACAGGTATTTCCAAATGCACTTCAAAAAGGTATTGAGGCTGGGGCTATTAAAAAATTCAATACCCTTGAAGACCTGGCTAAAAACTATGATATACCCGTTGATGCTTTTCGGCAAGAAATGGCGCGCTGGAACTCTTTTGTTGAAAAGAAAAAGGATGATGATTTTGACTGCATGATCTTTCCTGATGCCAAGCCCACAGTAACAGGGCCTTTTTATGCTGCCAGGTTATGGCCCAAAGTTCATCACACCATGGGAGGCCTGGTTATTGATAAAAACGCCCAGGTAATTGGCTTTGATTTTAAACCAGTCAAAGGCCTCTATGCTGCAGGAGAGGTAACAGGCGGGGTACATGGAGCGGTCCGCCTCGGTGGTGTAGCCATGGCTGACTGTATAGTTTTTGGACGGATAGCCGGTCAGAATGCGGCAAAGGAAAAGGCTTGGGGTTAATTGGACCAGCAACACCGAGTATTTAAGTCCAGGGAGGAGTTGTGGTGAAAACCACACTCTTCCCTGTTAAATACTGAATATTGTTTCTCAACGCCTATAGATTGAAATGAGTGGGGAGGTATGCAATGATACAAACAAAGTGTCGGAAATCAAGAGAAATGGCAAAAGCTAAATTTTTCATTGCTCTTTTTGTTCCCCTGTTTTTCCTTGCTATTCTCGTTTCTACTGGGCTATCGGCACCGAAAAAAGTTTCAACAGCCAAGCCAGGTGACTGCGCAGCCTGTCATGAAAGCAAAAGGGTACTTCCCCCTGACCACCCTGACACCAAACAAATGGGTCTTTCGGCCTGTTCGCCCTGTCATCAAAAGATGGGTGAGAGCAGTTTACGGACAAAGATGCCGGTTAGTCACACCCACAATCTTGCAGGCGTGACATGTGAAAAATGTCATGGGAAGGCACAGAAGCGACAGGCTGTTGAAATGGCAAAGTGCATAACCTGCCACAATCCTGCAAAGCTTGTCGAAAAAACAGCAAAGATAAAACCTGAGAACCCCCACACGTCCCCACATTATGGAGACAGCCTCGATTGTAATCTTTGTCACCACCAGCATGAGAAATCAGAAAACTACTGCAACCAGTGCCATCAATTCAATTTTAATGTACCATGAGCATGTTCAGTGAAATCCTCCGGCCTATTCCTACAAGCAGTTGTTCTGGGAAAAGCTAGCAAATCTTGAAATGTATCATGCCCCTAACAAGCGATTTTCTCCATGCCAAGGTCACAATACTTATGAGCCAGGTCTACATAGAGCTCTCTTGCCCAGCTCCAGTGTTCTTGTTCCTTTTGCAATGCTTTCCGGATTTGTCTCGCGGGGTTGCCAGCAACCATGGTTGACTCTGGTATCTTCTGGTTTTGTTTTACTATGGCTCCTTCTGCTACAATGGATCTCCCTGCAACCTCGGACCGGATGCTTAATATTGCCCCCATGCCTATTGCAGCCAAATCACCTATAGATTTGGCGTGTATGATCGCTCCATGGCCAATGATGACCCCACGGCCAACAGAACAGATATCTTCAGGAGGGGCGTGAATTATCACTCCTTCCTCCACTGCTGTTCCATCCCCTATCTCGATCCTTCCGTAGTCTCCCCGTAGAATTGCACCATGACCGATGTAGCAATCATTTCCGATTGTTACGTTACCGATGACCGTGGCTGTTTCGCTCACATACGTACCAGATCCGATAACAGGTTCTTTTCCATCAAATCTGTAAAGCATTTCTTATTTCCTCCACTTGATCTTTTCAGTTTGTATCTTCGTGATTCGATCAATCTTCTTTCTTGCCCTTTAGTAATTCTTGGGTTACCAGTTTTATCGTTTCACATTGTCTATTCGAATGGGTGTTCCGTTTCATTATGTTTCTGAAGATTTGTGCGATCAAACTGGTCGCTGTTCTATCACTCTCACCAAACGGTCATGGGCCATGAGATAACCAATCATTAAGTGTGGCACACAAAACGATCCCTACCCATTCGGAACATTCTGTCATTGTGGACAATCCGGGTATCCTTATCAATATCCATGTTCTGGTAGTTGTGTGCTTTCTTCATGGTAGGCCCGTGCTTGTTTGTGAAAAAATACCCAATATATAAAAGGCATTTCCCAAAAATTTAGAATGTATGCCTTTCTTCTCGTCCATGACCTTGTTTAACTGGGGTAAGCTTCATATAATCAAGGGCGCTTTCATCCGTTCTGATCCTCTTGTGGCTTTACATCTCCTATATAGCGCATAAAGTGGTCCTGGATTGCCTTTCGCAAACCCGTGATACCAAGTACAGAACAGTGGAGTTTTTCTTCGGGAAGGCCATCTAGGGCCTTGACCACATCGTCATCTGTGAGCATGAGAGCATCATCCAAATCCTTTCCTATAGCAAGTTCGGTCATGACACTTGCCACAGCAATGGAAGCGGGACAGCCTCTGATCTGGTATTTCACATCAGCAATCGTGTTATCACGTACCCTAATAAAAACTCTCATAAAATCACCACATGAAGGGTCACCAATTTCTCCTATCCCATCTGCATCTTCCATGAAACCGACATTTTTCGGTTCTTTGAAGTGGGATACTACTTTTTCGCTGTAAAAAGACATGGTTCTTACAACCTCCTGATAAATCTAAGATTTTTGTAATGAGAGGAGCCTTATTGCACCAGACCTTTTAAGTTGCCTGAAGTTTGCCCCTTGCTTAATGCACGTGAGGGCAAGCTGCTTATCGATGACCAAGCTTCCTGATATCATGTCAATGCCGTGATCGAATACGACAGGAGTCATAGGCGTTGTAGGTCCCAGCAGCATTGTAAAGCTGGATGTGGGGCACAGGGGCAATAGATCTTCCAGCGTGTGGTTGATAAGCGTGGTGCTTGAGATGGCTATCACATCAGAGTCCGGAAGATACTTGGACGCATCTTCTGCAGGGTAATCGCCAGGTCTTTGCCATTTTTCAATAACCCAAAGGTTTTTCGCAACATCTTTTAGATCATCTACAAAAGGGAAGTGTCCAATAATGGAGATGTTCTTGCCCCTGCCTTTATCCATAATGATTTTGCCTGCATTTATCTCGACACATTGTGACAAATCGATTGGTATAAGTGAATTTATTGCTGCCAAACCCAACGAAGCCATTCCGATGTCCGGGGAAAGAGAGAATCTTGCAATATCGGCTGCGGGCTGTCCGATCAAGACAACCGGCTCAACATCATCAGAGTGATCGTGGGCACAGTCACGGAACATAGTGGAAGAAAGCCCGCATGAACTGCTCGTAACAGCTGTCCAGTAAAGACCGCGAACTACATCATCAACAAGTGTATCATCATTGATTGAAGATAAGATGTCAGTCAGTATTTTCATGGTAATCTCCCGTATTCACCCTGTCCGCCCTGTGTACTTTATAATGTTTTACAAGTATTGCGAGTGTTATATCTATTCTCATTACCAGTGCGGTTCCACGTCGGGGTTTGCAAGTTTTATAAGTTTACCTATCTCAAATTGTCGAATTGCCTCTTCAACCGATATATTGGTTGCAGAATATACATCGAGTCCTGCCATCTGGATTGCCTGGAATGCTTTTGGCCCAAAGTGACCACTGATGATTGCTCTCGCCCCTAAACTAATCACATTCTGGGCTGTCTGAATACCGGCCCCTTGGGCCGCGTTCAGGTTCTGAACATTATTTACCACAGTATGCTTCTTTGTCTCCATGTCATAAAGAATAATTTTTTGTGCCCTTCCAAAACGCAGGTCAACCTTTCCCTGGAGTGTACCGTCAGTGCTCGTGATTGCTATTTTCATACCTCTTTTTTCTTCAACTTGCCGATTGTTGTCCTCTGAACATATGGATACGGAGGTTTTTATTTTGCAGCTCCATTCATTCTTCCATCTGCATACTCCCACTGACACATCAGGGGTTGTTACATTGCCGCCTTCAATCCGTAAAGCTTTGCCATTCACCACTGCATCACTCAGTTTTTGATGAGCAGAGACGAGAAGCCGATGGAATGTTGACTGAGATATACCCATCTGTAATGATGCTTGTTCCTGAGAGAGACCAACCAGATTTTTCAGCCGAATTGCTTCAAGCTCGTCATGGCCTAAAAGCACCTCTTCGAGTATGTCTATGGGTGTTCCTGCTGGTTTAAAATATGTTGTGCTTGGGGTGAAGCCAACTCTTCTGGGGCATGTTGGTCTTGGCATCCATTATTCTCCTTATTATATAATGAATATATATTCATATAGCTTCCTGTCAAGTATTTTGTTTCTCATTCTAACCTTTATTGAGCTGCTTTTAAATAATTTCTGATCAATCAAGGGGGAAAAGAAATTGTTCTGAGCTAAATGATGCATATAAACTTTTGTGTTCATGTTCTTCTGATGGTGCGATTTGTATCAGTAACTTGATTGCCAGTGATGTTCGAAATATGATACCAAATAAAATCGAAATAAGGAGATGTTTTCTTACGGGTCAAAGGCCATATGCCTCTCTAAAGCTAGTTAGAAACATTTGATTTTACCTAGGGATATATTTTATAAATTCAAACATTTGTTAGTTCTCTGGTCGGAAAAAATGTCTTATCTTCGTTACTATCATATTAAAATCCTATTGTTTTTGATTATTCTTTTGCTTTCTTTCTCCGCCTTTGGCGCAACTGACTCTGATAATTGCCTGGGTTGCCATGATGGAATGAAAGATTTTACCCATGGCGGCACAACATGTCAGGACTGTCACTCTGACGTCACTTCACTGCCCCACGATGAGAGGCTAAAAAAGCCATCTTGCAAGGAGTGTCACAGAAAAACTGCCGAAGAGCATGATGCCGGTGTTCACGGGGCAGCGAAAGTAGAATGTAAAACCTGCCACACTACACATGTTATCACTAAAAGCAGGAAGTCCTGCTCTGACTGTCACGGTGATGCGTCCCATAGTTCGCTACCCTCAAAAAACAAACATCTGGAAAAACTTTCATGCCTCTCCTGCCACAGTCCAGTTAAAAACAGTTCTATCAAAACCACCCTCCAGGTAAAGAGGAAAGGGCTTATTTCAAAGGCATCAATAGATCTTGACGGTAACAACACAATTGACATCAGCGAGTGGGATAACCTTCAAGCGGTCTTGAGCAAAACATTTAAAAGTTCTCCTATAATCAAAAAAAGCTATTTCGCTGAAAGCGATGTCCACGCTATCATGAAAAAACCCCAACCCTGCAAAGCATGCCATATTGACCGGCAACTTTTTGGTCAGGCTAAATTATTTATCCAAGGTGCAGTAAAGTTTGAGATTTTTGTTGATCCGTCCATCTTTATCCCAGAAATTCCTTCAATAGAAACATACCGGAAGACCGTTCACGGTCAAAAAGGGGTTCAGTGTTCGGATTGTCACGTATCCCAGAAAAATATTGATGATTGCGTCTGTATAAAATGTCATCAGGACATTCGCAAGGTTTACAAAGATACGGTCCATTCTCAAAAGGGGGCAATACAGTGTATCGCCTGCCATAATCCCCATCGTATCAGAGCTTACAAGGAACTTACCGCAAAAGAGAGGTTGGCTGTATGTTCCCGGTGTCATAAAGACTACATTCAGACCCACACATGGTTGCCGAACACTACTCTTCACTTCAAATATCTTGAATGTTCCACATGTCACAGTCCCAAATCTGCAAAGAGCATGGTTTTCTACTTGAGCACAAAAAAGGGCGACAAAGAGGAAAGGGTAGACTACAAAACCCTGGAAAGCTTCTATGGAAAAAATATACTAATGACCCCATTCCTTGACAAAAACAAAGATGAAGTAGTGGATTCACAAGAGCTGACAGGTTTTTTCAGGGATGTTAGAGATAGGCTTTCAGGCAATGCCTTTATTGGAAGTTCAATCATTGTTACGCGCGTGCATCATGATTATTCAGTAAAAAGACAAAAGGAACGCATATGTGCAACATGCCACTCTGATCAAGCTCCATTTTATGAATCTATGTTTTTTGTCTTACCAGAAGATGGATTTCATATGTATGTTCCGGTTAAAGGCACTATCCTTTCAGCAATGCCAATATCTGTTTTTGTTGACATGAGCCTTCTCGGGCAACAAAAGGCAACATGGGCTGATGTAAAAGGCCTCTTTACTTTAAAACCCGGAGAATTTGCACCCTATGCAAAGGAGCTTGGTTTCAAATGGATTGATCTTATTGCCATTGGGCTTGGTGCTATTATTATATTTTTCATTCTCGTCCATACCCTTGTAAGGATCATTATAAGAAAATGAGAAAGGTTTTTATTCACCCCATTTCCGTTAGAATCTGGCACTGGATCAATGCCGGACTTATTTTTTTTCTCATCATTACAGGCGTTCAACTTCGTTTTTCCTGGCTCACGTTATTTCAATACCACCATGCTGTATTTACACACAAGATAGCCGGTTTTATTTTGGCTGGATCTTTTCTCTATTGGCTCGCCTATTACTTAATCACCGGGAATTTTAAGCAGCACTATATATTTCATAGGAAAGATGCAAAAGGTATGGTACGCCAGGCCATTTATTATACCTTTACTATGTTTAAGCACCAGAAAAGCCCCTTTACCCCATCATCACAAGAAAGATTTAACCCCTTGCAAAAAATAGCGTATTTATCGGTAATGCTCATTTTCACACCTGTAATTCTCGTTACTGGTATCCTTTTCAGTGACATTGTCTGTTTTCTGGGTATTATCAATTATATTGGAGGACTCAGAATTCTCGATGCAATACACGTGGCCACAGGATACGTTTTCTTCCTCTACTTAATTGTCCACCTTTATATGTCAACCCTCGGTCACAGGGTAGTTTCCCATGTAATAGCCATGATTACCGGATATGTTGAAGAGGGTGATGAAACAAAACAGGAACAGGTCGAGTGATTATTATAGCACCCTCAATATAACAACAATGCTTCAGTTTCTGAAATAGAACAGTATGGAGAAAACTGGCGCTCGCTGATTTATTATACCCTGATCATTACCCCGAAAGCCCAGGGTTGAAGAGAAGGTCAAAATCGTCAATGATGCCTGTTCTATATTAGGAAATCCACATAGCCGGGGAGAATAATACGACCTGCATAGTTTCCATTCCTTGGTATGGAATATTTTCATAGTAGGTAAACAATAATAGATGCAGATACGTCAGATAGAGGAAGTTAATGTGGCTGGGAACGTATGGAGTACTGTCCACAGGTATATTTTATCTGCGTAAAGCAATAAGAGAATAAACAAGACACGTTGCATAAATGGAACCGACAGAATGCCTTATGTGTAACTTCGGCTCTAATAATCTCCAAGTCCATTTTTCCACACAGCAATTTTGCCTGAGGCCCACAGATGTCCTACAGGTTCTTCTATGTCTCAACGAATTCGACCCTATATTTCGGCGGGAGGCTACTCGACATCAGCCTGACCAAGGCTCGTTTGCCAGCTGCCAACCTCTCTTCACATCGACATCGTAGCTGGCCAAAGTCAGCCGATTCCAGAAACACCCTTAAAAGCTCCAATTCTTCCGCCAACCGAGCATCTTCTTCCTTCCCTTTAAGGAGCAGGCTAAGTACCCGCTCATACTCTATTTTAGTAACAGTCTCGATGCAATGCGAAAGACTTGGCTCAAGCTCGATTTCAATCATTCTGCAAGCCATCTACATACATTACACTGTGTTTCCAGTAGTAAGACCGGATTTTTTATTTCCGCTGGTACAAGATATTGTAAATAAACATATATAATCTTTTTATGGTAATTCTTCTGAGCAATTATACTGAAGATTCTAAACAAAAATGAATATATATGCACTAAAATTATAAAAATCTGGCTCAATCGTGTCAATAACAAAAAAGTTGGTTAGCTTTCCATCTAAGACACCCCATTTCTCCGCTCTTGATCATTACAACATAAAACTATAAAGCCTTGAAATACACAGCCTTCAAAAACACGCGTAATCCTCTTTTTGCAAATTCAAAAATATGATTCTCCCGGATGTTGCAATCAAAGAACATAATTGAATTGGCATCATAGCCCGGCTACATGAAAGTTATCAGGCCTATGGGAAAGTTATGCGGTTACAAAATCACATGGCATTTTGCATTATCGCCACTGTCATGTTTGCATTATCACTGGGCTGTTGACTGGTAAAGTTGAGTCATGGTAATCAACGCAATAAGACTTCATAAATTAAGGGCTAGCAACCTTGAACAGCCCCAACAGTCTGATTGCAAATTTTACAAATCCTACCTTGACATGCATCTCTGTATCTGTTATTCAATCAATGAGAATGATGAAGTTCGCGGTTCTCTTTGCGATTTTTTTTGTATATTTAACTTGCGCTGCCTCAGCAAGTGAGGTGGGCTGCATAGAATGTCATACATATGAACCTGTTCTCGAAGCTCTTGTTACAGTGCCCACGGTAGCCCCTCAAACAGGGGTTGGACCAACAGGTGGACCAGCTACTATGATACCGAAAACGTATCACAAACGGTTTCTTGTAGATAAAACCGTGCTGGATAAAGATCCCCACTTTATCAATGGATGCAGTTACTGTCACAGAGGTGACGAAAAATCCATTGACCAAGAAAAAGCACACACTGGCATCATTAAAAAACCCTCTGCCGACCTAAAGGCCTGTAGCGACTGCCATGAGGGCATTACCAAGTCCTATCAGGACGCTCCTCACTATACAGTTAAGGGCATGTTGAACAAGGCATCAAAAGGATTTTCAAAAAAGATAGATGGGATTTTTCCCGAAAAAGTATTTGAACAATCATGCAAAAGCTGCCACGCATCGTGTGGCGACTGTCATGTCAGCTCTCCGTCTAAAGACGGAGTGGGTAGGGGTCTGATAAAAGGCCATAGATTTGTAAAAAGAGATGAAGGAAAAACCTGTGGCGTGTGCCACGGAGGGAGGGTTTACCCTGAATTTATTGGTAAACACACCAAGAGTCCTGACGTACATTTTCAAAAAGTCATGACGTGTGTTGATTGTCACAAGAAAAACCAGATCCATGGTAGCCCTGGTAGCATTCGAAAAAACGAAATAAAAGGACAGAACAGTCCTAAGTGCATTGATTGTCACAAGTTAGGAAGGGAGGTTAAAACCACAGCAAGGCTGGCCCATACAAGACATGAGGGAACCGTTAGCTGTTATGGGTGTCATTCTCAAGGTGACTATATCAATTGTTATAACTGTCACTTGGACAAAGGAGCAACCTCGAAACTTGGTTTTTTCCTTGGCGTTAGTCCTGATGATAAAAAGACCCTCACCACTCTTCGGGTTGTACCTAGCCTCAGTAGCACTTTTTTGAGTGCAGGGATAAAGGTGAAGAGCTTCCATGAGATGCCAGACTATAAGGCTGCATCAGTTCATAACGTACAAAAGATCACCGAGAGGACGCGCTCATGTGATACGTGTCATATAAAGAGAAAGGGTTTTCTTTCAAAGGATACACTCATGAAGAATGGTTCAGAGGCAAATAAACATTTGATTTTTAAGTTACTTCCTTTGAATATTAATTGAATCACTATGGGCTGGATTAGCGTGGACTTAATGGTGTCCATATTTCATCGCAAGAGCCTTCGTAAGGCAGCAGTTTTTATCATGCTCTTCATCCTGCCTTTTCTCAGTTCCTGTAAGGCAACGCACACACAAGACAAAAGTCAAAAAAATATCGATTCGCCCACTGCTGTTTACCTGATAAAGGAAAAGAAAGCTGCTGTTATTGACACCATGAGCTACCTTGAGTGTATGGACCACAGAATACCAGGGTCTCACTGTATTGCCCTTGAAGAGATTGATAAGAAGTTGCTCCCTGCCTTTCCGAACAAGAGCCAGCTCTTAATTTTTTACTGTGAATCGGATAAATGTTCGCGGGCTGGTCAGGCCTATGAAAAGGCAAAACTGCTCGGTTATGAAAGCGTATACATCCTTGAAGACGGTTTGGTTGCCTGGAAGAGAGCAGGCTATGAAGTTGAAACGATACAGCGGGTAAAAAGGGCTCCTGTAATCTCTATTAAATCAGTAAGGTTGAAGGAATTCATAAAAGAAAGAAAAGATACGTTCGTTCTGGATATTCGATCTGAGGATGCATTTAAAGCAAACCACCTCGATGGTGCCAAAAACATCCCCTTCTTCATGCTTCACAAAAGACTGGATGAAATCCCAAAAAACGTTCCAGTCATTGTGATTGATGAGAACGGGAAGAGGTCTTTTCTCGCCTGCTGCTACCTTATAAACAATGGTGTGAAAGATGTGATAAGGCTCTTTGGGGGAATGGAAACCATGGTTCGTCAGACAAGGAACAAGGATAACACATGATGAAGAAGTGTCGAGTATTGATCCTTATTCCTTTCCTGGGGTTCTTTCTTTTTGCAGTCAGCGCATATGCTGCCACTTTGAAGATACAGTGTTCAGACTGCCACGATAGTGAAAAATTTACAACAGGATTTAAAGGCTCGGTGCATGGCAACACCGGATGCACAAGCTGCCATGCTGGTTTCAAAAGTCTGGATAAACATGTAATTTTCAAAGAAAAGCCTGCCTTAATTTCCTGCGGAACGTGCCACAGTGAGATAGAAAAACAGTACAGGAATAGCTTCCACTCTTTATATGAAGACTTCAAGTGTTATGACTGTCACTATGATATCCACACACTTAAACCGGAAAAGGAGAATCTCAAGATTGCAGTTACGAAAAACTGTACAAAATGCCACACTAACGATGAGTATGCCTTGTCAGGTCATGGCGCGGCTGTCATGAAGGGCAACAAAGACACAGCTACATGCAGCGACTGTCATGGCTTGCACGACACAAAGGCGTATCATACATCGGGCGAGACGTATCTGTTGGAGGCGAGGGAATTCTATAACAAAACCTGTAAAGCCTGTCACTCCAATAAAGAGATGATGGAGCGCAATAATATCTCTCCAAATGCTGTCAAGTATTACGAAGAAACATATCATGGCAAGGTGCAGGACTTGGGATACCCCACAAGCGTTGCTGGCTGTGCAGATTGCCATACAAACCACAATATACTTCCCAAGTCAAATCCCGCATCAACCATTCACCCCAAAAATCTTACACAAAACTGCGGGAAGTGCCACCCCGGCATTCACCCGAGGTTTGCTGAATACAAAGCGCATCCTGACTACAGAGATAAAGAAAGATATCCCCAGCTATACGTGAGTTTTCTACTGATGGCAGGACTTCTTCTCGTAACCTTCGTTTTCTTCTGGACACATACCCTTCTCTGGTGGCGAAAGGTATATTGGGAAAGGCACCAAATGGAGGAACTGGGTATAAAACTGGAAAGTCCCTTTACCCACAAAGAAGGTATTGAAAGAATCAAGCGATTTTCTGTGACGGACAGGATAATGCATGTTCTTCTCATTATTTCATTTTTTGGTCTTGTAATAACCGGCTTCCCTCTGAAGTATCACAGCACGCCATGGGCTGGAGCTATCATAAAAGCCTTGGGAGGAGCTCACAATGCAGGCCTTTATCACAGGGCTGCCGCATTGATTCTTATTGGATTATTCCTCTATACATTATTGAAATGTTTTCGCTTTGCTTTTCCAAAAGGCTTTCGCAAGGAGGGATGGCGCGGGTTCTCTGCGAGGATTTTTGGACCTGATTCCTTAATGCCAAACGCACAGGATTGGCGTCAATTCAAAGCTATGGTCAAATGGTTTTTTGGGAAGGGCAAACCACCAACATTTGGTCGTTGGACTTATTGGGAGAAATTCGATTTTCTTGCAGTTTTCTGGGGCATGATTGCTATTGGAGGCTCAGGTGTGACCTTATGGGCGCCGGGACTTGCATCATGGGTTTACCCTGGCTGGGTTCTCAATATTGCGAGCATTGTTCATTCAGAAGAGGCCCTTCTTGCTGCCCTTTTTATATTCACAGTCCACTTTTTCAATACCCATTTAATTCCATCGAAATTCCCTATGGACACAATCATCTTTACGGGTAGCTACAAACTTGAAGAATTGTGGAGATTCAGAACCCCTGAATATGAACGGCTTGTGAAAGAAGGGAGACTGGAAAGCCTGAAAGTTAAGCACCCCTCAATAACCTTAAAAATCATCTCATCCATGTTCGGCCATGCAAGTCTTTGGATCGGGCTTCTCTTCACCCTTATATTGCTGTGGACATTCTTCTTTGCTTAAACATCCGCTATCCCGGGGCCTCACCCCTGATCCATAGGCCTCTGTTCATCTAAGCCCCAAGACATTCACAACATAAAGAGCAAGCAGGATCAGGATGGCGCCCACAAGACAGAGAACAATGATCCGGTAAGGCTGGACTAATAGAGGGTTCTTAATCACCGAGGTCAAGGAAATGTTTTCTTCTTTCAAGACACGGGCAACTGTCTTTTTGTTCACAATGGCCTTTGATTTAGAGTAAACAGAGAGCATGCAACGATCACTCAGGATGTTTACAAGTCGGGGATACCCGTTAGATGCCTTGTAGATGAGCCTTGCAGCTCCCTTTGTAAAACCTGGAGTTCCCTTGGAGCCTGCCTTGATGAGCCGGTACGTAATATAGTGCCTGACGTCTCTTTCGCTGAACGGTTTAAGTTTGTATGTAACCGTGATGCGCTGGGCGAGATGTCGCATTGAAGGTTCCTTTAGCCTCTCAACCAACTCTGGCTGAGCAAAAAGAACGGTGCGGAGTATTTTCTCCTTTTCCGTTTCCATGTTGGAAAGAACACGTATAAACTCAAGGAGCTCATTGGAGAGAAGTTGTGCTTCATCAATTACAAGTACAGTCTCTTTCCCCATCCTGTGTTCTTTCAGGAGAAAACACTCCAGGGCATCATAGAGTTCTTTTCTGGACGAACCATTGGTCTTTAAGCCCAACTCTTTTAGGATCGTCCTGAGGAGTTCGTCTTCATCCATTATAGGATTGAGGATAAGGGCTGTATTATAAATATTTTCATCAAGAGAGGACAGAAATATTCTTGAAATAGTCGTTTTCCCCAGCCCTACATCTCCATAAACAAGTGCAAAACCTTCTTTCTGTCCAAGGAGGAAATCAAGGTGAGACAAGGCCTCCCTGTGCGTCTCTGTTTCAAAGTAAAAAAGCGGATCCGGAGTCAGTCCAAAAGGTTTTTCACTGAGTCCAAAATATTTTAAATAAGGTATTTCCATGAACTTAATATGACACTAACGGCTATTTTTTACAATAAATTATTGATATCCCTATGGTATTCTTATAAAATCAGACAATAATGCTCTCCATCATTATTCCTGCATATAATGAAGCCCCTTTCTTGCCTGAAGTCATCAGAAGGGTTGAAGAAACACCCTATGAAAAGGAAATTATAGTTGTTGACGACGGGTCTTCTGATGGTACTCGTGATTATCTGGAGAGTCTGAGCACAGAGAGGGTTAAGGCTATTTTCCACGAAAAGAATATGGGAAAGGGTGCGTCCTTTCGTAGCGGCCTTTCACTTGTAACTGGGGATATCATCATAGTGCAAGATGCTGATCTCGAGTATGACCCGAAAGACTACCCGGTACTCTTAGGCCCTATTCTTGAAGGAAAGGCTGATGTTGTCTATGGTTCTCGGTTTTTAGGCGGACCTCACAGGGTACTTTTTTTCTGGCATTCTGTAGGCAACTCTCTCATAACCCTGATCTCGAACATGTTGACTGACCTTAACCTCACAGACATGGAAACCGGTTACAAAGTTTTCCGAAGAGAAGTGTTCAAAGACATCAGAATAGAGTCAAATAGGTTTGGGTTTGAACCTGAGATCACGGCCAAGGTAGCAAAAAAGGGTTTTCGGATTTATGAGGTTCCTATTTCATATTCGGGCAGGAGTTATCAAGAGGGGAAAAAGATTACGTGGAAGGATGGTATTAAAGCAATTTTTACTGTTTTAAAATACAACCTTTTCCGACGATAAATAAGCTCATGTCAAAAAAATGGCAAAATATTAATGGGTTCACTGCAATAGAGGCAATCATGGTGGTTCTGATTATGGGTATACTTGCTTCCATACTTATGTACCGATATAATATCTCACAAGAGGCGGGGGCTATAGTGGCAAAGGATGCCCTTATTGCTGATATCCTATATACCCAGGCAAAAGCAATGGCCTCAGAGACGCAACAAAGCATTACCTTCACTATTGGCTCTGGTATTTACACCATGCAGGGCGAAAAAAAGAAACTTCCTGATGGTGTTGTCGTAACAAGTACCAGTTTGCCAGGCAACACTCTACTGTTCAACACCCTTGGAGAACCAATGTTTGGGATTAGCGATAGGACAGTTGTTCTTACAGGAGGGCGAACGTTGACAGTTTACGCCATTACAGGAAAAGTGGAGTAAATGGCAAAAAATTTAACAGTCGGTGGTTTTACACTTCTTGAATTGATCGTTTTCATTGCTGTTGCAGGCATATTCATTCCCATGGCCTATATTGCGTTCATGGCTACAACGCGAGCTTCGATGAATCCAGAAGGAGTCATAATTGCAAGGTTCCTTGCTGAAAGCAAACTTGAAGATATCACCAAGGATACTTTTCTAAATCTTCAGGGAGGACAGACAGGTTATGTTGCCGTTCCAGGATATGCTGGCTACCAGTGGCGCTGGACTATTCAACTCATTGCATATCAAGGTCGCACAACTCATGGGTCTCCGAAGCTGGGCATACCTGAGATGTGGCGCGCCAGCACCGTCTATAGGACTGGAGATTATATAACGCCCACAATAGCCACGCCCGCAACTCATTTCTATAGATGCATACCGCCTGAAAGATGGCAGTCAAACACCCGTTATGACTTAAACAGCTATGTTTCGCCGATAGTACCGAATAACCTCTCTTATCGGGCTACAGCACGTTCGAGTTTTCCTTCTTGGCAAGCAAATCATGCATATGTTTCAGGAGATTACGTGATTCCCACAGTACCAAATGGTCGTTCTTATCGGTGCACAGGAACAGGCACTTCCGGATCAGTCGAGCCTTCCTGGCCTTCAACAGGCACTATCGCTGATGGAACTGTCATCTGGCTTGAAAATACCAATACCCTTACCACTGGCCCACAGGAGCCGGCATGGCCAAATCAGAGTGCATCAGCCAGTTCTGTGGATGATGGCAGCATTACCTGGATTAGAGAGGCAATGAAGTCTGCATCAACAGAACCATCCTGGCCCCCAATAAGGTCGTCTATTGTGAACGATGGTAGTCTGCGCTGGCAGGAAAGCACGTGTTATAAACTGGTCACTGTATATGTCAGAGAGCCGAAGGGGTTGGAGTATGCTGTCAACTCCCTTGTTACGGCGAGGCCCGGAACATATCCATGAATATGAGAAAGGGTTTTACGCTCATAGAACTGATCATTGTGATCGTCATCAGCAGTATGGTGGGTGTTTTTACTTTTTCCTTTATTTATAGTAGCATACAAACGTATCGTCTCATGAGGACACAAAGTCAGATATATCAGGAAGCATCATATGTCCTTGATCGAATCACTAGAGAGCTTCGTGATGCAACATACAATCTGAGCAGCACCAGGGGCATTTCTTTCACAAAGGCCCATCAAACCCCTGCTGACTCCAATACCTTTGTTCGCTATTATCAATCAGGCACTTCGCTTTTCAGATGCTCCGATTCAGTATCCGGCCATATTTGTCTTTTTAATCCTGACTCTTCTCCGACCAACAAGGCTATCAGTAGCAATATTGCTGCCTTTGAGGTTCTGCACAGCCCGAATGTCCAATGCAATCCGTCGAACCCGCCCACCTGCCAGGATGACTCTTTTTCTATAACCCTAAGAATGATTAAGGAGGGTCAGACTATCGTTGTGGGGGCTACAATCACACCAAAAAATTATTGCACGTATGGCCCTACATCAACTTCCTGCTCTTCCAGCGATTACACAAACAGAAGCTTTAACAGGGACTATCGAGATGTGGTTAACTGAAAAGGGCTTTTCTTTAATCGTTTTGATTATTGCCATAACATTGACAAGCATTCTTGGTGTTGGTGTCGTTTCTTTCATGAGTGCTAAACACAAAACCCTTGTCCCACAAACACAAACCTGTCAAGCCTATGCGATTGCGCACGCCGGCATAGAGTTTGCAATACGTTATGCATATGACAATAAAGATGACAATGATTTTCCAGATGCTCACTTCCCAAAGACTGTATCTTTGGGGGGAGGCAGCTTTACGATAACGTATGATCTGACCAACAATTTGGTCAGATCTGTGGGAGTATACGAGACGGCTTCAAGGACTATTGAGTTAACAAATTTCAGAAGTTATGCTAATATTCCTTAGGCCGACACGATAGGCATGGTAGTTTTGATGCGAGGGGTAAGCACCATACAACATACAAAGAAGGGTCTGCTTTAGGGCCATAGAATGGATATTCTCGGCATTGATATAGGAACAAATTCTTTACCGGTCGTTGGAATCTATACGGGGAGCACGGCGAACATGAAGGGAAGGCTCCAACAGTTTAGCTGGTGGAGGGGGCGACACAAGCCCCTGTAATAGATATGGATATTCTCGGCATTGATATTGGAACTGTTAGCGTAAAGTACCTCAGGATAAGGGGGAAAGGGGTTATCATCTCTCATGGTGATTACCCCCATAAAGGCGGGTGGGAAGATCTTAATTTTGTGCTTACAGACATTAAAGACAAAGAAGGAACTGATGTTGAAATTGCCATTGCGGTAAGTTCCCCGGATATTCTTAAGAGAAGTTTTTCCATACCTGTTATGCCCAGGGACGAAGCCAAGGAGGCAATTGAGTGGGCTGCGTCAAAGGTTGTTACTACTTCCCTCGAAGATATGATCTATGAAAATATCATGCTTGGTCAGATCAATGAACGGGGCCTCCAGAAAGAAGAAGTATTTTTTATCGGGGCAAATAAAGAATACATCGATATTCTCCTTTCTGTTTTTGAAACTGTTGGTTTTCGAAGAGTCAACATTATCACTGATTGCGGCGTCCTTTATCTGCCTATAATTGCAGAGAAAAAAGAAGGAACAGTTGCAGTAGTAGACATTGGTGGAAGGCAAACAGGCATTTATATTTTCGATGAAAAGAGACTTCGTTTTATGAGGGAGATTCTTACGGCATCGGAAAGCTTCATAGATACCCTCATGAGCGAATTTGGCCTATCGTATGATGAGGCTGAGCAGTATATCATTGAGAAGGGATTTAATGAAGAGTCCAAGAACATCCTGTCTTTTCCTCTTGACCGCTTAACCGGAGAGGTTCAGAGAACATTCAATGTCTATACCCGAAAGCATCCCGAAAGGCCAATCACGAAAATATATATAACAGGAAGGGCATCGAGAATACCAAACCTGATCTCAAGGATTCAAGATGCTTTCATGGAAGAAGTTGAACGCCTTATGAGTCCGATCGAAATTGATGAACAATTTCTACCCTTATATGCCCTGTGTATGAAGACTGAACCACTCGTTAATCTCCTCCCTGAAAAACTCAAGGCAAGAAAGAGAGAAATGACATTGCAGAGCTGGCTGAGACTCGCCACTATATGTGTTGTGGCTATACTTCTTATACCATCAATCATCATGCTTACAGACCTCAGGAAAATGCAGGTTTTCATAAAGAGTGAACAGGCTGATGTGGCCTCAAAAAAAGAACAGTTAAGGCTCCTGGGAAGCATTACCACAGACTCCCGTTATGGTGAGTTGATGGCACTCAACAAAGAAGTTGGTAAGAAGGATGTTACCTTTGTAACCCTGTTGAAATACCTTTCCTCACGGTTACCGAGAGATGTTTATATTAGAGAGATTGGATTTACCGACAAAAATAAAAGGTTCGATTCAACTATAAAGGATTTATCAAGAGAGCACTCTACCAAAGAAGGATCCGGTATCAGGGAGACAGCTAAGACAACACCCAAAGAAGACGCTGAGGCATCAGCACCATCAAAGGGGGCTATTCCTGCGACCGGTCAAAGTACTTTGGCGATCATTCCAGGTGAGCCTGATTATGCAGTAACCTTAAGAGGTTATATTTTTGGTGACATTGACGTTCTCGAACCAGCCCTCGTAAATCTGGTCATCAGCATTGAGCGGTATGCTCTTTTGAGGAACGTTGAGGTGTCGATGAGAGAGACAAAAGAGATTCGAGGGAAAAAGGCTCTTGAGTTCATTATTACGGGTCAATGTATACGTCATGAGATTTAAGATCATATACCTCTGGTTCAGTCTGCCCGTTCTTCTTGCAGCAACATGGTTTTTTGCATTCTACTCGCCTGTATCCTCTTTCATTGAGAAACAACGTGCAGAGCTCTCAGCAGCCAAGAGGACAGGAGAAATGATGGGGAAGGCCCTCAGAGATGTACTGGAAACACGAAAAAAAGATGCTACCGCACGCCTGTCACTTGACGGTATATCGAAAAACGTGCCTGCGTATCAGCAATTTCCCACACTTATCAGGGCTATAACCGAATCGGGGAAAAAAGAAGGGATTGTGTTCGATTTACTGAACAGCAATGCTCTGCCGTATGACTCCGGGCAAGCTTCCCCACTGATGAAGCCTGCCCTTGGTGTCGGGTTTAAAGGAAAGTTTCTGGATATAGGTAAGTTTCTTGAAGCAGTTGAAAAACAAAAAGGGTTTAAGCGCATAGTGGAAGGAAGATTATCATATGCAGACAAGGATTATCCCATACTGACTGGAAATTTCCTCATTGAATTTGTGGTATGGAAAGGGGATTAGTTTTGTGAAAGTAAGTAAATCTATATTGGTTGCTCTTATACTTGCAGTGCTCTTTGCAGCATATTCGTTCTTATTTACAGACAAGAAGGTGCAATCAACCTTTCCTGTTCCTGTCACAAACATAGCCGGGACAACTCCGCAGGCCCCATACTCCACAACTGGAAGCAAAACACCAAGGCTCAATGTAGACACTCTAAACCTTTCCTGGCAGAATGACCCCTTTTCCCTTCCAAAATCGGTTATGGAAAAAAAAGCTGAGAAGCCAAAAATCGCTCTGAAGCTCGTCGCAATTATGGAAAGCAATGCAGGGCGGTACGCAATTATTGGTGGAGAAATAGTTAAAAAAGGTGACAAAATCGGGGAAGAGAAGGTTGTTGAAATCCACAATGACAGAGTAGTGCTTATTCGTAATAATACGAAAAGGATATTATCAATTGAAGATACCAGGTAGTAGAACAATTGCAATAATAAGTAATACTGGGGGATAAAGTGAAAAAACTATTCATTTTTATTTGTATTCTTTTTTTATGCGCTGCGTGTAGACACGTGCAGACAGCGACAACTCCTTCTGCCCCCATTGCAGTCAAACCTGTTGAAATAATGAGTCCTGTTGTTCCCCAGGTCGAAAAAGAAAGCAAAGCTTTGGCTGAGTCTTATGCTGAGCGTTTCTCCTTTACTTTGAAAGAAGCTGACGTGAAGGATGTTCTCCGAGGCCTTTCAAAGCAGACAAACTACAATGTTGTTGTAGAGCCTGATGTAAAAGGGGTGTGCACTGTCGATTTAAAAGATGTTACCCTCATTAAGGCTCTGGAATATATCCTTGAACCTCTCGATTTCACCTTCAAAATTGAAGAAAAGACAATTTATGTATCAAAACCAAAGCTCGAGACAAAATTTTTCTCACTGAACTATGTGGCGCTAAAAAAGATAGGGACAAGCAGCGTAATTGGCTCTGCTGGCGGAGTAGGCTCTTTGGGGACAGCAGGCAGCAGCAGTGAATACCGTTCCGTGGAAATCAAGACAGAGACTGAGGCTGACATATGGAAAAATATCGAGGATAACCTCAAGGTCATGCTTTCCAAAGACGGTAAAGTTGTGGTAAATAGGCAGGCCTTGATGGTCCTGGTTACCGATTATCCAAAAAACTTGAAACAGATTGCCTCTTTTCTCAACGCTGTAGAAGGTTCCCTTCACAAGCAGGTGATGATTGAGGCAAAAATAATAGAGGTTCAACTGAATGATGCCTCACGAGAAGGTGTGAACTGGCAATTCATTGAAGGCAGGATCGGAGAGTTTTTTGTCAATACCAAACAGGTATTTCTCAACCCAAACATTATTAACGTCCCAAGTACAACCCAGGCAACAGCCACAACACCTTACTTCAGGCTTTTTGTGGGCAACAAACATCTGAATATAGACAACACCTTTATTGATCTCCTCAAAACTCAAGGAAATATCAATGTAGTCTCAAGCCCCAGAATAGCAACCCTCAACAACCAGCGGGCAGTAATTAAGGTTGCACGGCAAGACGTCTATTTTGATGAACAGCAATCCGTTGGCGTTGTCAGTACCACCTCCCTGGCAACATATACACCAAAATTTATCACAGTAGGGCTGATGTTGGATGTAACCCCACAGATAGATAACAACGGGAATATTGTTCTCAACATTCATCCTATGTTAACAGAAAAGGTCGATGTGGCGCTCTCACCTTCTGGCGCAGCAGTCCCCATACTCGATGTTCGTGAGGCTGATACAATGGTAAGGGTTAGAGAAGGGGAGACAGTTATTATCGGTGGACTCATGAAAGATCGAAAGAGAATTTCTGATACCGGCACGAAGGGACTCATGGATTTGCCCCTCATTGGCTGGCTTTTCAGACTCAAAGAGTCTGAAGCCCAAAAAAATGAGCTTGTTGTGTTCCTAACACCGAGAATCATGTCAACCGGAGAAACCCCATGAGCGTCATCCTCGATGCCCTGAAGAAGGCACAGAAAGAAAGAAAGGATATGACAAAAAATCTCCCCTACAATCCCAGGGAAAAGTCGCAGAAATCACGTTGGGTTTTATATACCGGTGCCTTGCTTGTGTTCTGCGTTCTCCTCGTATTTTTCTTGATCCCTGACATGAAGAAAGCACCCAAGATAATGATAGAAGTTAACCCTGTCCACACTCCTCAGCCTATATCGCAACCTGTTGCCCCTGAAAAGACAGCAGCAGTTGTTCAGTCAACAGTCGCTGTCAATCCGCTTGCCTCAGAGCAATTAGACAGGCGTGATAACATAACAGGACACGTGAAACCTGTGAAAACACAAAAAAACATTGCCTCACTGCTATCTAAAAACGCATCGGGCATGACAAAATCCCGAGTGGAGACTCTGCCCGAAAAGGTTTGGCACCAGGATGAGGCCAGGGTTCTTATTTCATCGACAGATTTTGAAAAAATCAATCTCAAATTCCATAAGGCTGTAAAGGAGACAGAGAGGGGCAATATCTCAGAAGCCAAACAGCTCTATCATGCAATCCTGGCTGAGCAGCCAAGCAATGTTGAAACGCTTAACAACTTAGGGGTTATCTCCATCAAGGAAGGCAACACTGAGGAGGCTCTATTTTATTTCAATAAGGTTTTCCAGTACAACAAGAATTATGGAAAGGCATACAACAATGTTGGCCTCGTCATGATGAAAGGTGGTCAGAAAGGCCTTGCAGAGGAGTATTTCAGAAAGTCTATAGAACTGGAAAAAGATGATGTTGATCCCGTTATCAACCTTGCAGCGCTACTGCGCACAGAAAAAAGATATGAAGAAGCGGCGAGGTTGCTTGAAAACCTCCTCAGAACCAGCGTGACTAGCAAGCCTCTCTACCTTTCGTATGCACTCATAAAGGATGACCTGGGACATTACGAACAGGCGATAAAATATTACAGGTTATATCTCAGGGGAAGCATGGGAGATAGCCAACGAAGCGATGTAATAAAAAGACTTGAAGTTCTTGAGAATGCACAGTCTTCACGAACTCATTAATGGCAATTCATTGACTGCTGCGATAATTATAACAATGGTGCTTGGAGTACGTGAACCAAATATGGAGTTAACTGACCCGCCTTTGGACGGGAGGAAAAGGCGACGACGGCAGATATGGAGAAGCTAAGAAGTTAGGATTGTTAATATCTTGACATTTCTCACCTCCTTAGCTTCTAGCTTTAAAGATGGGGAAACCTGTTTGCTGAAGCCTCGGCTCAGGCAGATACGGATCCCGGCAATAGCAGCCATAGGGAGCAGAGCAGGACATGGCACGGATGATACGGAAAAAATTAGGAGAGATACTTGTCGGTGCAGGGAAGTTAAGTGACGAATCCCTTGTCAGAGCCTTGGATGAGCAAAAGAAGTATGGTGAAAAACTGGGCAAGATTCTTACAAAAATGGAATTCCTTACAGAAAAGGAGATTATCGACACACTGAGCCAACAACTGGGAATACCTATCGTTTCCCTTGATGGCCGCGATATTCCCATGGATCTCATACGGCTCTTCCCCGAAGAAGTCTGGAAAAATTACATGGTCATCCCTTTTGAAAAACATTTCAATGTTTTGAGAATAGCCATGGTAGACCCCCTTGATATCAATGCCATCGATGAAGTTGCTCGGCTCGTCAAGATGGAGGTTGAGCCGTGTATAGTCACTGAGGGAGACATGAAAAGGGCCTTGGCCAAGTATTATGGGGCAAAAACCATTGTTGAACAGACCCTTGAAGATATGGGCGAGGATGTTGATCTGACACTGATAAAAGATGCAAACCTTGAAGAGGCAGATAAAATATCCATTGATATGACCGAACAGGAGCCTGTTGTAAGGTTCGTCAACAGCGTTCTAACCCAGTCGCTGGCAGATGGTGCAAGCGATATTCATGTTGAACCGCTGGAACGTAAGATGCGTGTGCGGATGCGAATTGATGGAAGGCTCAGGGAGATCCCTGCCCCTGAAAAGAAGATGTTTCTCCCAATAATCTCACGCATAAAGATTCTTGCAGGCATGGATATAGCAAAGACAAGAATACCTCAGGATGGCCGTTTCGATATCAGGGAAGGGGCAAAAGAGGTTGGCGTGAGAGTGTCCACATTTCCCACCATCCACGGGGAAAAAGCGGTGCTTCGCCTTCTTGATAAAGGTGCTGCACTTTATGGCATTGACAAGTTGGGCCTCCTTCCTGATGATGAAAAGATTTTGAAAAATGTTGTGAAAAGGCCCTATGGATTTATCCTTTCAACAGGGCCAACAGGAAGCGGAAAATCTACCACACTCTATGCAATACTCAACTTCATCAACTCTCCTGAAAAAAATATTATTACCATCGAAGACCCGGTTGAGTACACAATCGATGGTTTGGCTCAAACTCAGGTAAATCCAAAAGCCGGATTAACCTTTGATTCTGGGTTAAGAGCAATCTTAAGACAAGACCCGGACATCATTATGGTTGGTGAAATCCGAGACAAGGAGACAGCAACAATTGCCATTCATTCAGCCCTCACAGGGCATGTTGTTCTCTCGAGCCTCCATACGAATGACGCAGCAGGCGCTGTTACACGACTTATCGAGATGGGGATAGAGCCTTTTCTTGCAGCCTCTGCCGTTTCCTGCGTTATTGGTCAAAGACTCCTTCGCAAAATATGCGGGGAGTGCAAAGAGCAGTACAACCCATCGCCTGCTGTTATTAAAAGCCTCAATATACCCGATGATGCTGTTCTTTATAGAGGTAAAGGATGTCCCTCCTGCAAATATACCGGATATAAAGGGAGAACAGGCGTTTTTGAGGTCCTCGTTATTGACGACTCAGTCAAGGACCTCGTTATTAGCAAGGCTTCGAGCGATATGATTAAAAAGGCTGCTGTAGAAAACGGAATGACTGTTATGCATGAGGATGCCATTACAAAGGTGCTTCTGGGCATAACCACCCTGGAAGAAGCCTTGGATGTAACCAGGATAGAATAGTGTGCAGCGATGAATGTGATAGAAAACCGGAACCCAACGAAGGAAAGGATGGATGGGAAAGTTTACCTACAAGGCCCGAGATGAAAAAGGTTCTCTCGTTACCGGGATCATAGAAGGTGACAACAGGCGGGCTGCTTATGCGCAGATTGATGCATTGGGTCTATTTCCTGTCGCAGTATCAGAAGCAAGGGAAGAGATATTCTCCATTGAAAGCTTTTTGACAGCCCTCAAGCCTGTTCGTTATGATGACATCATTTTTTTTACCCGTCAATTACAAACAGTTATACGTGCAGGCATCCCCATATTGTCTGGCCTTCGTGCCCTCGAAGAGCAGACATCCAATGTAAAGCTCAGGGGAGCAATCAGAGAGATGGTACAGGACATAGACAAAGGGGCCAGTCTTTCTGACGCCATGATGAAACAGAAGAAGCTCTTTCCGGACCTCTACACCAGCATGGTAAAGGCTGGGGAAATAGGGGGATCTCTTGAAGAGGTTCTGGAGCGCCTTGCAACCCTTCTCGAATTTCAATTAAAAACAAAGGAGATGCTCAAGTCTGCCATCAGATATCCAATTTTTGTGGTGACAACTTTGTTGATAGCTTTTCTCGTTCTCATCAATTTTGTTGTACCACGGTTTGCAGTTCTTTTCCGGGGTGCAAAGATGGATCTTCCCCTTCCAACACGAATGCTTCTTCTTACAAATGACATCTTCCAGAATTATGCCATATATCTCGGCATCTCCATTTTTATTTTGATTGGTGGTTTTTTGCTCTACAAAAGAACCGATGCGGGAACCCTTGAAATCGACAGACTGAAATTAAGGGCCCCCCTTATAGGACCAATTATCTTAAAAATATGTATGAGCAGATTTGCAAACATGTTTGAAAACCTTATCAAGGTAGGTATACCTGTTGTAAGGACCCTTGAGGTGGTTTCCCGAACAGTGGGGAATGAATATATCGCCCAGAAGATCATTGAGATAAGCGGAAAGATAGAAAGAGGCTTGGGTATCTCCAGACCTTTGCGGGAGGCCGAGATATTTCCGCCACTCATTATACACCTCATTTCAACCGGGGAACAAACCGGTTCCCTTGAGGATATGCTGAAAGAGGTATCTACCCATTACGACAGGGAAATAACCTATTCGATAAACAGGCTTTCAACGTGGATTGAGCCCCTCCTGACTGCAGGCCTTTCCTTGATGGTATTATTTCTTGCCCTGGCCATATTCTTGCCATGGTGGAACATGATGGGGGCTCTTAGGGGTGGTGGATGAAAACTTTTTTTAAAGATCCAAAAAATTTAAGATACAGGCTCAGCAGTGTCATACCAGGCGTTGCCTTTCTCACGAGCATTTTGACTGCAGCCACAATGACAAATCTGAAAATGGCGCACAACCAATATTTTATATGGCTTATAGCGCTGGCCGTTTTCTCGGCCCTGTGTTCTCTGGCTCTTGTATATGCTATGACATCTCCTCTCAAGGATCTTCTCATAAAGGCTGAAGATATAGTTCATTTTGAAAAAGTGAAATCAGACCGGGGGCTCATGATAGAGGTCTACCAGCTGATAGAAAAACTTATAGAATTGGCGAAATCAAAAGAGAATGGAGGCAGAAAAGAACAGGCTCAATTCATCGAAGACATAGAGCGCCTTGACTACCTCCTTCCCCTTGGCTACATGTCCCTCATGGTGGCTCATGAAGTGCGGAATCCCCTTAACACCATAACAGGGATGAATGAGCTTTTAAAAAACAGACTTGAAGACCCACAGTTGTTAAAGTACGTTCAGGTCTCTCTCGATGCCGCAAAGAAGATCGACATTTTTACCAAAGATCTGCTGGACTTCACAGATGATGTAGTTCATACAGAAGGTTTTGACATAAATGAGGTAATAGACGAATCATACAGAGCCCTTCGCTATGAGTTTAAGGATGTAACCTGCGAACTTCAGAAAGGAGAGTTGCCCAGATTTGTTGGCGATCGCAACAAGATATACCAGGCTATTCATAATATTCTCAAAAATGCTTTTGACTTTGAACGCGATGGCGGGTATGTTAAGGTAAAAAGCACCTGTGACCAATCATTTGTTATTTCAATATATAATAAAAATTCTCAGATTGCGCCAGAAATTATCGACACAATCTTTAAGCCTTTCTTCTCAAAAAAGAAGGGTGGCAAAGGTATAGGGCTCTTCATCAGTATGAGAAACGTAAAAATCCACGGTGGAAATATCACGGTTACAAGCGGTGACGAAGGAACAACGTTTATAATCACCCTTCCCATTCAAGACCACACAGGCAAAGAGGAAATGATATGAGTGAAAAAATTGTAATTGTTGAAGATGATGCAGGCGTGAGGTTTTTCCTTGAAGAGGCACTGAAAGACGAAGGTTATAAAATAAAGGCTTTTGAGTCCTATGAGGAGGCTTCATCCTCAATAAACAAAGAAACAAATCTTATTATAATGGACATCAAACTCCCTGGAGTAGATGGCCTTACTGCAATTGAAGATATCAAAAAGAAGTCTGATGCCCCAATCCTCATTATTACTGCTTATGGCACTAAGAAAAATGCTATGGAAGCAATCCAACGAGGTGCAACAGATTTTTTTGTAAAACCAATTGCCCTTGACGAACTTAAAGTAATGGTTAAAAGAGTTCTGGGAACCCAGATGCTGAAGAAAGAGTTAGAAGTATCTAAAGAGGAAGAGCTGGGACAGTCGATATTCCATGGAGTTGTGGGCAAATCAGAAGTAATGAAGGAAATCTTCAGAAATATTGAAAAGTTTGCAGACAAAGATATTACTGTTCTCATCACGGGAGAAACCGGTGCGGGAAAAGAGGCCGTGGGGCGCCTTATCCACGATCTCTCAAAGAGAAGTAAAGATTTTGTGGTTGTAAACTGCGCTTCAATTCCTGACAACCTTCTTGAAAGTGAGCTTTTCGGTTACGAAAAGGGGGCCTTTACAGGGGCGGTTCAGTCAAAGCAGGGTAAATTTGAACTGGCGAATGGTGGCACAATCGTCCTTGATGAAATTGGAGAAATGAGTCCATACCTCCAGGCAAAGCTTTTACGCGTTATAGAAGCAAAAGAAATCGAACGTTTAGGGGATATAAAAAAACGCAAGATTGACGTACGGATATTGGCAACAACAAACAGGGCTCTGGAGGTTGAAATTAAGGAAGGGAGATTTCGAGAGGACCTGTATTACAGGCTTGCACAGATTCATCTCATAATCCCTCCTCTGAGGGAAAGGAGGGAGGATATTCTGGTCCTTACTGATAAGCTTCTTCTCGACATATCGAAAGACTCCGGGAATCTTGTGAGTATAGCAGATGACGCCAAGCGGTTGCTTCTCAATTACCCCTGGCCAGGTAACGTAAGGGAGCTCATTAATGTCATAAAAAGAGCTGCTATTATGTGCGACAATAACCGTATTACCCTTGATGATCTGCCCTTACACCTTCGAGGGGAACAGCCTCTTGCGAGCATATCATATTCAGACAAATCCCTTGATGAAGCAATCTCTGAACTTGAGAAGAGAATGATTATTGATGCCCTGAAAAAAACAAGAGGTTTGCAGGCCAAGGCAGCAAAGTTACTTGGTATTAGCGAAAGAAGCATATGGTACCGGATAAAGAAGTACAGTATCGACGTGAATGTTTGATTTCTCTACAAATATTGTAGAAACACCACAATATTTGTAGAGAACCCGCTGTCCATCACCCAGGTTTTCATGATATCAGGTTATTTTTGAATAAAAAATTATCATTTGAT
>MVQO01000233.1 GCA_002067585.1 Syntrophorhabdus sp. PtaB.Bin027 | reverse complement strand
AACTGCACCATCTTTGCAACTTCCCCTTCTATGAGCAAGGTATCAGAGTTCAAAAGGAAGATATAACTGCCCTCAGCCCGGGCAATCCCCACGTTCGCTGCTGCGGCAAACCCACGGTTATAGTCGTTCTTAACCAGGAAAACCCATGGAAATTCACTGCCTACCATGGTATTTGAACCGTCAGTTGAATAATTGTCAACGATGATGACTTCTTTTAGAAAAGGCCTGAGGAGTTTGTCTGCTTCAATCGATTTTAGGAGGTTTCGAAGAAGTTCTTTTGTGTTCCTGGTGATGATGACGATTGATAAGTTCTGTCCGGCGTTCGAGGTTCGGCATTCGGTGACATTCATACTAATAGCGGTGGGGTTATTGCAAGGCACATGGTACAGTGGCAATCCATGTTGCTGAAATTGTTTTTTTCATATTCTACAGGTCATGAACCACTTTTCCGTCAGTGGGACAGGTTTTTTCCTTTTCACTTTTTACTATCTTCCCGCCCTTCCCGCCTTTTCTTCTCATTTCTTACTTTCTTCAACTCTTTCAGACTTTTTCCTTCATCGCTTGTTGGACATGCGTAGTAGCACATACCGCACCTGATACAAAGCCCCTCGTCAATACATATTTTCTTTTTTTCTTCATCAAAATACGAACCAGGGCAGTCGAACGTCTTGATGCAGATTTTACATCCTGTGCATTCCGCAACGAGACGGGCCATGTCACGGGTGTCTTCCTCCCTGATTTTTGAAAAGAGAAGGCATTCTCTGCGTGCTATGATAACAGCAGGACCTGCGGATTCTGTTTCCAGGTATTCGTATGCCTCTTTTATTGTCCTGAGCAAGAGGGGAATATCGTACGGGTCGACTATCCGCAGGAATTCTATGCCAAAGCCTTTGATGATGTTTTCTATTTTAATGGAATACGTTGACGTGCCATCTGCACTGATACCAGACTGTGGTGTCGGCTGCAGGCCTGTCATGGCAGTCGTTGAATTGTCCATAATAACAAGAACAAATCGTCTCTTCTTCAAAACACTATCATACAATGGCGTAAGACAGGCATGAAAGAAGGTTGAGTCTCCCACTGAAGCAAGAATCGGTTTTAGTGTACCATCCTGGGCAAAGGTGTCATAGAAACCAGAAGCGAAGGTCACTCCACCTCCCATATCAAGGCACGTGTCAACAGCACCCATGGAGATACCAAGGGTATAGCAGCCGATATCGCCGGGAAAGACAGCATCAGGAAATGCCGATTTCATAGCATAGAACGAGGCCCTGTGAGAACAACCAGCACAAAGCTTGGGAGGTCTTGGCGCTATCTGAATCTCTTTCAGTGCATCTTCAATAGATGTGTCTGCATTGAATTCAGGAACACTTATCCCATGATCGTTTGCAAAGCGGCAAATAATATCTCTCACAATATCATAGGTCAGTTCTCCTGCACTGGGAACATGACCGCTCCTTCTCCCCAGAACCTTGAATCCATGGTCCAGAAGCGCCTCCAGCGTTACATCTGTCTCTTCGAGGACTAAAGTTTTTTCTTGCTGATTAACAAACCCGATTACTTCGGTGCCAAGGGGAAAAACTCTTGACACCTTATATAAGCTTATTTTATCCCCAAGATTCAGCTCATCGAGAATATCCATTGTTATTGAGCATGTCATTCCGGACGTTACAATACCAATCCTACCTTTTCCCTTGAGCTTAAGGCCTTCATCCAGTTTAACCTTTCTTGATCCAGGAACAAAAAGCTCTATCGATTCCCGTGCATGACTAACTCTGTGGGTGGATCTGACAATGACAGGAACTTTATGCTCACAGGAATACTTCATGGCATAATAGGCGATGTCGCCGGCCTCTCCAGGAGAAGCAGGATCAAAAACAGGGATACCAAAATGAGCAGCGAGGAGCCGCGTGTCCTGCTCTGTCTGCGAAGATTGAGGCCCTGGGTCGTCACAGGAGACAATTACCAGACCACCTTTTAAAGGTTGCGCATAACCGTGGAGAAGAGGAGGAAAAGCAACATTCAAACCGACCTGTTTCATCATACATGCTGCCTTTCTTCCAGCCAATGCTCCGCCAAAAGCCACTTCAAGCGCACACCGTTCATTGGTTGACCATTCGGCATGGATGGCTAACTTCTCCCTGTTTTTGAATTCAATGATCCCGGGTAGAATTTCAGAGCTTGGTGTTCCGGGATAGGCAGCAGCGAGTTCAAGACCAGCTTCCACAAGGCCCCTTGCGATAGCAAAGTTGCCGATCATCACTTCTCTCATATTTCCTGCCTCATTCTTCATGAATTATTGGTTTTTGCTATCGGCACTGAGCTGAAAGCTTTGAGCTGACTCATACCCGGCCTGAAATACCTCTAAATTCTTCTCCACGAGCCTCGCCTTCACCTTCTGCCTGATGGTCTCTTTTATGTTGTCACAGGAAAAAGGGGTTATGTCAAAGGCAGAAAAGAAACCGAGCATTGCCATATTCGATGACTGTATCATGCCTTTCTGCATTGCTATTGCATCAGCATCCAGAAGGAAATACTGTACCCTGCGTTTTTTCAGTAAACGTTCAATGTTGGCGCTCAACAATTGTCTGGATGTGTTAACAAGTGTTACTCCCCCTGTCTTTAAAAAGGGCAGGTTTCGATAGAATTCACTCTCCTCAAATGAAAGGAGGATATTGGCACTCTCTCTTCCCACGAGAGGACTTGCAAAATTACCGACTTTTACAAGAGACACGACAGAGCCGCCTCTCTGGCTCATACCATATTCGTCTGAGGCCATTGCTTTTAAACCTGCTTTTATGGCAGTCTCGATAATAATCGTTGAGGCAAGCAAAACCCCCCTTCCCCCAATTCCAGCACAGACGATCTGTAAGTTCATAGCAAATAATCCCTTTCGAACATCGTATTTCCTATGTTGTATGTCGTAAAAATTATTGGCTCCTTCAACCTCTCCCTTATTGTCTCCCATTCAGCTTGTAAGCCTGCCAGCTTGACAGCCCCAGGCTTGCTAACCAGGCCTTTTTCCTTTCCTCTCACGTATCACTTCTTACTTTCTCGCCCGTCTTTCCCCATCTCCTATGGCCTATTGCCTGTTTTAAATTATCCCCCGGCAAAACAGCACTGTCATATCTTCGGTATCTTTGAATCGTTCAATTTCCGAAAAATTGTCTATGCGAAATACATTGTTAAAGCCAAAACCGGCAAGAATCTTCTTTATCTCTTCCTCTTTTTTGTCCCCAAGAATTAGGATGATATATGCAGACCCATTGTAAAGGGTATTCACAAATGCGGGCATACCGGAATGCAAAAAGAAATCCTCAAAAGTAATGGCAAGAATCTTTTTTTCTGGTTCGGTCTTTTTGATACCGTGAGCCATGTTTATTGATGACGCGGGACCGAGTGTGTCCCTTACTACATCAAAACCATACATGGTTTCCTGAGGTTTTTTTCTTTCCGGTATGTCCCCCACCTTCGCAGATACAATTTTTGATCTGTCCTGGATCTGGAGTTCTATGGCCGGATATGGCCCTTCTGCAATGAAGACTTCCTCCATTCCAGCAATAAAGTCATTCACCAGTTTTACAGGTAAGGGGTGAACCGTGGATATAAAAAGCAGGCTTGAATCCTCGTCAAAGAAGTCCAGGTTCGTGTGTCCATTGGTGATAACACCGGTTTTGCTTTTAATGCGTTTCCTATTGCCCTCATAGGTCTCAAACTCGTAGCGGATCTTCTCAATCTTTTCATTTAACGCCCTGTGAAGTTCATAACGGAACTTCGGTGTTGCAGCCCATCGGCCCGGATTCTTGTTGAATACCGAGTTATTAATTTTGAATTCTGAATTTTGAATGGAAGATGAGCTCTTTCCCTCGGTTTGCGCCGCAACATCAGGAGCTACCTGTACTATCACAGGAATCTCGTATTTCTCGGAAATCTCATACCCAAAACCTATTGCTTTCTTGAATTCATCCTGGCTTTCAGTAACAACAAGAGGCAGTTTTGAGAAAAGACCAAGGGGCGTAATCTCCTCCTCGGTCTCTTTCACACATACAATGACAAAGCCTCCGATAACACCTGTATAAGCAGAGCTCATCAAGGGATCCAGGGCTTCGTAAAGACCTTCTGTGGAAAAAAGGCATGCTGTTCTCTTTGAAGAATATGCTCCGGTAAGGGCAAGCTCAAAGGCAATCTTCTCGTTAAGACTTGTCTCACCGCGAAGGGATGCATACTCGCTCTCAAGCATCTTCACCACACCACCTGCTGCCCTGTTTGCCGTGTAAAGGAGGCGTGTACCGTTTTCTGCCAAAACCCTGCAAACCTGATCGTACATGGCTTACCTCGATTTCAAGTTTCGAGTTACAAGCTACAGATTCAAAGCACTTTGAATTTAAATCATATATATACAGATATTTAACATCTTTTAAGTTCACAAACAAGTTGTTCTATATCCTCATCAGGCATTATATAATCATGCAACTTTCCTGACAGATACGCATCATATGATGCGAGATCGATGACACCGTGGCCGCTCCAGTTCATAAGGATCACCTTTTCTTTTCCTTCTTCCTTGGCTTTCACTGCCTCGTCGATGACACAGGCAATTGCATGATCTGTCTCTGGTGCAGGGATAAATCCTTCGGTGCGGGCAAAGTGAATACCTGCCTGAAAAGTCTCAAGCTGAGCGTAGGCCTTCGCTTCTATAAGGCCATCCTGGAGAAGTCTGCTCACCAGGGGTGCCATGCCATGGTACCGTAAGCCTCCCGCGTGAATAGGAGCCGGCACAAATTGGTGTCCGATAGAATTCATGGGCAACAGTGGTGTTGTTCGCGCAGTGTCCCCAAAATCATATACATAAGGTCCCTTTGTCAGGGTAGGACACGATGTTGGCTCAACAGCTATGATTCGAATGTCCTTTCCATGAATCTTGTCGCGAATAAAAGGAAATGCAATTCCAGCAAAATTGCTTCCACCACCTGCACATCCAATCACCACATCAGGATATTCGCCAGCAATCTTTAGCTGTTTTTCCGTTTCAAGGCCAATGATTGTCTGATGCATAAGCACGTGATTGAGCACACTGCCAAGGGAATATTTTGTGTTCTTTGAGTTTACTGCATCCTCAATAGCCTCGCTGATGGCAATTCCGAGACTCCCAGGGTGATCAAGGTTATCTTTGAGATAAACCCTCCCTGCATGCGTATCAGGGCTTGGACTGGGAACACATCTTCCACCCCATGCCTCCATCATTATCCGCCGGTATGGCTTTTGGTCATAACTAACACGAACCATGTACACCTTTACCTCTAGGCCGAATTGATTGCAGGCAAAGGAGAGAGCGCTTCCCCACTGGCCAGCGCCAGTTTCCGTAGTAAGCCTCTTAGTGCCGAAGACCTTGTTGTAGTATGCCTGAGCTATGGCTGTGTTCGGTTTGTGGCTCCCGGGAGGACTGATGCCTTCATTCTTGTAATAGATTCGTGCAGGCGTTCCAAGAAACTTTTCCAGGCCATAGGCCCGGCACAAGGGGGATGGCCTCCACAAAAGAAGCTTTTCCAAAACTTCATCCGGTATCTTTATCCATCGTTCTGTGCTCACTTCCTGCTCAATGAGGTTCATGGGGAAAATTGGCGATAGCATATCCGGAGTAATTGGTTCGTTCGTTGCTGGATTCAGCGGCGGCGGCAGAGGCTTTGGCAGATCTGCCTGAATGTTGTACCATTCTCTTGGTATCTCCTGTTCACTTAAAAAGATTTTTCTGTTCCCTTGCACCATATGTTGCCTCCTTTTTTGAAATAAAAAGGCCATGAGCTTTTACCCATGGCCTTCAAACAAAAAGGCCACGGACGGTATGAAACCGTCCGTGGCCAGTCATTTACGGTTTCATACCTACAATGTCTGCCACCACCACCAGGCGTGTTGAGATCTGATATTCATTACTTCAATCTTCATGATTGTTCTTTTTTTAGCACAATTGCTTTTTTAATGTCAAGAAATTATTGCTATAGATGCAACGCTATGTGCAAAATGGCTTTAGTTGTCCCTTTTTATTCTACATTTTTGCCCGATGTTGCAAACCATTGTTTTCTGTTGACATAAAAGGGTTTTCCTATTATAACAACAACAATGCCTGGGTGGCGGAATAGGTAGACGCAAGGGACTTAAAATCCCTCGGGGCTCTGCTCTGTACGGGTTCGATTCCCGTCCCAGGCATTAATGATTTCACTCATTTTTATCAAAGTTGTCCAACTGCATATTTCCTGTGAGTTATAATTAAATGTTATTTTGTCCCACTTTTTTATCGTTAAGCAA
>MVQO01000232.1 GCA_002067585.1 Syntrophorhabdus sp. PtaB.Bin027 | reverse complement strand
ATATTTCAATTCATCCTTGTAATCTCCCATAATATCCGTCCTTTCTTTCGGTAGCCAGAAGGATTAATATTATTTGGAACAGTAGGCCGTTGAAATGCCATAATAAATTATAAACTACCTAAATATAGATTATAATTTACATGGTCCCGCATTGACATAGGACCTATGTCCTATTTATAGGACCTTCGCCCAATAATAGTAATGGCATCGTCATCGAGAACCAATTCGCCTTGGCGACCTCTAGGTATACAACGCGGTTCATGTTCGGCCCCTAAGCAATAAAATAGCCGTAGTTCTTATCAACTTGTGAGCTACGGCCATCCATGTTTTATAGAATGCCTGTTATGGCGCTATACTTTCAAGCATTTCTTCGACAGATGGAACAATTGATGCTAATACGTTTCTCTCTTCACTGAGCAATGCGGCAACACCTTGAAAGAGACCGGCGAAATAACCAACCGGTTATTTAGAGTCCCCGTTTTTTTAAGCCATCCAACTATTACCAGGTTAAACAATCATCAACTCCGATTTCTAATTCGATTAATTAGAGAAATAAGGCGGGAGCTATTTTTCCCACGCACATTGCCACGAATTGAAGCATATCCTGAATCAATATTAACGAACATCCGCCGGATGATGTTATCAAGCCATGGTTTAGTGGCTGCGAACCTGGCCTTGGAAAAAGTGGAGGTCACAGAAACTAACGGCGCATTTCCTATTCCAACGCCTCCCAACAACGTTTTTTGGATAGGTTCACCTTTTTCACAAATTGAACCGGCAATGGCTTACCAGTATGGACTACCGCTCCTGCTGATAATACAATCGGGTGTCATAATGGAAGGAATCTGGAGTTTTGGGATCGCGCCATTTACTATTCTGACATGGCAATCCGATCCTGATAATCCCCAGCCGGGTGATATCGACGCATTCTTTGACAGTGTTCAATGGAGAGAAATATTACAGAATTGGGCCGCAGAGGTTAGAACTGGTTATTATATTCAGACTAATCCTGAATTCGCATATAGCTGCAATATAACAGAACGGTAATTCAAACAAGTGCCCGTGAGCCATAACGCTCGCGGGGTTTTTTATTTCAATCAACGAATTGACAGGCAAGATTAAAAAACTTACTACGGTGTAGAAGTCAAAAAATGAAAACTTCAGGAACATCAAATCATGAACACCTTAAACACTTTTTATCCAATTCTTTTAGGGGTGGTAAAAGTGAGGCTATATCATGGCTGATATACAATACGAACTTTTCGATCAATTGTATTGCGACAACCTGGCAAGAGTTTTCAAATTAGCCCTTGGACTCACCGGCAACACAAACAACGCCGAAGAAATAACGCAAGAAGCCTTTTTCCGGGCTTTTCGTTTCTATCACTGCTTTCGCGAAGAAAGCCTCTTTTACACTTGGATTTATCGTATTACGCTAAACGTTGCTAACGATTACCTTAAACAAAGAACAAAACTGCCGATCTATACGCTCACTGAGGATTTAGGCTACTCCATTGAAGAAATAATCGACCCCAACCCCGCCAACGACCCTGAGACTGAACTGTTTGCCCGTGAAGCAAGATTCAAATGTCTGCACTGTCTGACAGAATGTCTTCCGCTCAACCAACGCCAGGTTTTGTGCCTGGCGTTTACTGTAGGCTTGCCTTATAAGCTTATAGCGGAGATTTTGCAATGCTCCGTCAGTTCAGTCAAAACAACGCTGCACCGGGCTAAAAAAAGAATCGCCGGTTACTTGGAAGATAGATGCCAACTCATTAAAAAAACAAATCCCTGCAACTGCAGCCAGTGGGTCCGTTTCGGCCTGCAGCGGGGTTGGATAACTAAACAGGCTTTAGTCAATCCACGCCCGGAGATAAAAATACAGGCCGAGAAAGAAATCGTCAAATTGAGTGCGTTACGTCATACCTATCAAAGCCTGTACCGGGAAACAGCCGATGAACTATTGGCGCAAAGAATCAGGCGTGGCATCAAAAATAAAGAATGGGCAATTATTTCATAAATATTTATTAGACATTTTTGTAACCTTTCACCTCCCCAAACAGTCTAACCAGTAGATTAAAAACAGGAGGTTGCTCACATGAAAACAACCGGTGATATCACTTTGGTAGCACCATGCGGGACAAATTGCGGCGAATGCCCCTGCTATAATGCCAAGGATGACCCTGCTTTATTGTAAAGAAAATTGTAAAATGGCACAGTGCGCGACTGAAAAAGGGATAGACTTCTGCGGTGAATGTGCGGAATATCCTTGTGCTGAATTGAAAATTTTTCAGGCCCAAATGCCGCATCGAATAGAGATTTGGCAATCCCAGGAGCGCATCAAGGAAGTGGGGTTTGAAAAATGGTATATGGAAATGATCGAACATTACTCATGTCCTGAATGTCATACTATAAATTCCGCATATGACATGTCCTGCTGGAAATGTGGCAAAACCCCAAGTTGCAATTATGTTAAACTGCACAAGGACAAAATCGCCCAACATTTGGCTAAGATAAATGCTTAAGCTTAAGCTTAAATATCTCAGATAATGACTCATCCTTCGTGACATCGATAAACTTGTCACTTTATTCACCCCTAACCACTTATTGGCATATTATATATAATCAATAAAAAGATGGTGATAAAATGGCAAGCTGTCCTTTGGGAAGTCAACAGTATGTTATCCGGTCAGGTGACACTTACTCTAAATTGGCACAAATGTACGGTGTTAGTGTTTCAGCTATTATTTCGCTAAATCCAGGCATTGATCCTAATAACCTCCAGATTGGTCACGTAATTTGTATCCCAACTACAACAACAATAGTAGAACCATCAGAAGAATACCCTGCTCAGCCCTATTATCCGTATACAGGCTATTACCACCATACCATAAGCCAAGGTGAAACTCTCTGGGTGCTGTCGAGGCGGTACAATATACCGGTCAATGAAATTATACGTCACAATCCAAGGATTGATCACATGCACCTCAGACGCGGACAAATAGTTCACATCCCTCACAAATGATAATTCCTTAGAGTACTAACATATGTCAGTTTAAAAATAAGGAGAGAGAAACACACTGTCTGTCTGTTTCTCTTTCCTTATTTTATGACGGGATAAGCTTATACCGGCCCTATCAACCCCCCTGTTTTATTCCTTGTAAACGAAATTAAATTCTTATTGCGAGAAGGTTTTTCCAATATTGGTAAAATTATATATAAATGTTTTGCAGAGAATTATGGAGAAAAAAACTTATGATATGGTTTACAAATCATGATTATAAACATTCCGAGGAAGTCATCCATATATTAGGGCAAATACTACTACCTTACCACTTATTAACAAAATGGTAAGGCGGTAAAGAAGGACACTTTGCCAACAGGTCCATAAGTTTGTGTATATGGAAATTCTTTTTCTATTTATCTATTCCCCTTTAGGCTTCCCTAAAAGCTTAAACATGTTCTTTTTGTAGGCCTCCACCCCGGGTTGGTTA
>MVQO01000231.1 GCA_002067585.1 Syntrophorhabdus sp. PtaB.Bin027 | reverse complement strand
TGGCTGGAGTTCATTGCCACCCATTATAGGAGAGATACGTAGCACGGAGTTGGTGGTTTCATCCATCATGATCGAGTTTAATATATCCAATGCGTTCTCATCGCCCGCATCCCTGGCCGCGGCCCAGAATGGTTGAATAAAGTCCGTATCATGCACGCAAATCACATTGTACTGAGCCACATCGAGGCCGCGTGAGACAACTGAATTCTGATAGAAGATGTTGACATAACCGCCCCGATAATTCCACTGTTGGCCCATCTCTCCTTCCTCCTGCGATGCATGAGCGATACCACCTAACGATCTCATTAGCCATTCCTGATGCTCTTTTGACCCCACTAGCGCCATTATTGGCCGCCGAGTTTTACTATCTGGATCATCTGCCACTGCCTTCATAATCTTCTTAATCTTCAGTCTCTGGTTCTTCACCTCTCCTCGACAAGCATCTTCATCACCGCTGTCGATTGCCACTACAACGTAATTTTTGCGATACTTGAACTCTTGAATCTCAAGTACAACAGCATCGCCTAGTGATTTTCCAAATAATTCTGCCAAAGTATTTCCAATAATCAGGATTTTATTACCGGGTACCTTTGCGGTGTCTGTCCATCCCATATCAATAACTGGCGAACTGGCATCACCTATTAGATACACCGAACTATATCCGCTTCCTCCGGATGATATCAGATGCAATGGCTTTTTCCTATATATATATAGAATTGTAGAGATTAATTTTTTGATATCATTTTCCGAGTTCGGTTCTAGGATGTGATAGTCGTCAAGCTTCCTCAGTGCCTTTTCCTTTATATCGAGACTAAAATTGCATTCTCTTGAAGCGAGTTCATTGGCCATTAGCTCATAGCACTGCTCCGGATCGCTTTTGCTGCTCATAGTGATATTGATCGACTCATTGATACCTCCCAACGTATCTATTGCCCACAGCAGGGCTTTGTCCTCTTCTCTGGGTCGATCCTTCTCGCTTATGGCAGTTCTTATCGGAGATGCTTGATCGAAGGCTTTGCCCAAACTATTGTCGATTTTATATTCATTTTTCGTCTTTTTGAATCGGAACAGCTCAGTTGATCGTGGATAGAAGTGCGCTAGTGTAGGATCTTCATCTAATACCGTCAATGATCTTTGCTGTATGTCCTCTATGAAGTTGACCACAGTGAAGCAATAATTGGCGGACTCTTCTGCCAACTTAAGAATATAGTAAGGGCAGAGGTCAGATGGAACTTGTTCTTTGGTCAATATCTTATGCTGGAATAGTAATTTTGATGCCTTCTCTTTGAGCTCCATGAAACGTAATTTTGATGCCTTCTCTTTGAGCTCCATGAAACTCTGCTTGTCGTGAGGGCAAAAATCGCAATTGGAGCAATTTGGCCGCTCTTTACGGCACATCCCTCGCCTGTGTTTCCCTTCCAGCCACACGGCATATTGGCCCCCTTCATTGCGGAAAGCCTCGATGGCATGCTTGACTATGGAATGTCTATGGGATATGTAGTTGCCTTCTCTGGCTTTTACCAACTGCCTGGCGGCCCAATAGGTCTTTCCTATCCTCGGAGGCCCTTTTATCACAATAATCGGCTCTGTCGGGAGATCCTCCGGCAGCTTATCGACGATGATCCTGTTCTCTATGAGATCGATTTGGCCGAGCGATTGGCTTCTGGCTGGGATTTTGTAGCCTAATTCTCGTGCTACATCCAGCACCCGCCTAAAAAGCTCTCCTCTAAGACATCCCGGCCCAGCCTCTCCACAGGAGATGAATCCCGATTTTACGGCTAACCACTCCAGCGGACCGCCGCCAGAGCCACAACGATGGCAATACCAAGTGTTCTTGTCAACGTTTATATGGAAGTTTTTCCCTGTCGTGGAACCGTGCATAGGATGCGAACCGAAGTATTCCATCCCATTTCGTCCCTCTCTCTTCTGTACGTCTCCACCAGGCCAGGCAATATCCTGAATCTTGATCTCGTCGCAGAAGGAGGGCATTCTATGTTCATTTGATTTCTCAGGTTTCTGAGTTTTCTGTGCTTTCTGAACTTTCGCTTTTTGCCCCTTCTCGCTTGTTTTCAGTCCCGCAATTGCTTCCAGCAGCAGCTTTTTGGAAATTGTGGCAATCTCGCTGTCATCAATCACCTCATATCCGTTGCCATTTGGGTGAATGCTTCCTGGGCCCACGACCTGCTGTCCCTTGCACTGGATCTCGCCAAGATGCAATGGCTTATTATGATGCTTGGAATCTTTCTGGTCGGGGTCGAATAATATTATCTTTTGCTTCAAATCGGGACAGAAATAGTACCTGTGCGTGCCTCCGCCACCGGTTCGCACAGTAAAGGTCTTAGGAAGTTTCTCTAAAACGCTTAATTCCCGGAGGCGATCTTCGTTATCACTGTCGAAGACAATTAAACCGGCATAGCCACACGCTATTCCGTAGTTTTTCCCTCCTGCAAGGTGTCCCTGTAACTTTTGGCTATTGGCAGAGTAGTTATTCCTACCTTGCCAGTCGCGTTCAATTGGTATCTTGTTCCTATTTTTCAATAGGACGTATTTCAGTCCATTATGTTTGCTCAGCTGGCAGGGTATTGCTATTCGTTTTGATGGTCGGTCTGAACGCAAATCTTTTATATTTGGAGATTCCATATTAATATCACCTTAAATTAAGTATCAAAAACTCAGGGGGCCAACCCTGAGTGCAATTTTTTATATCGGTGCGCAAACCTCCGAGCTTGTAGCCTTTTCTTTGCAATTCGAATCTTCATCTATATTTCTGAAAAGATAATTTTTTCCGGGTATATCGGTCCTCAATATCGCCAATCTAAATCCTATTAGTGGCCGGAGATCTCGCTCAAGGTAGGATGGCAGAGCTAATCGAACTTGGCCAATTTGCGCTATTAGAAATCCTTCTTGCTCTATAAGTTCGCAAAGAGGTCCTACAGCTTCCTCAAAATAGGCAAGATGGTATACTTGTGTCATCTCTATCAAAAGCGATCACTCCTTTTCAAAATCATGCAGCGCTTCTCGTTCTCCAAATGATTCGTGAGAGCTAGCTCAACTTCCGGCTTCAAGGCATTGTAGAGTCTACCATGCTTTCTAGCTGCGAATGTCCTGAACTCCTTCAGAAGATCCTCATTCACATCTACTACCAGTTGCATAGAAAGCTATATCATCGATAAACATAATTAGTATTCTAAATTATCAAACGCTATATTGAGTTAAAAAGAGTAATATAATATGAACAAAGATAGATTAGTAAACATAAATGTCCGAAGGATTTTAAATCGAATAATTAATGATAGCCGGATAATTAATGAAGAGAGGTCGTTTACTTATGACGACATTAAAACAACCTTATTGTCCGAAACGGCCGAATCAAGAATTACGGAAGCTCTGAGGATACTGGTCAGTGAGGGAATACTTCGAGATAAAGGTACATCATTGGGAAGACCACCTAAATATCTAACAGGCAATGATCAAAAATTAAGGGATGATAAAAAGCGAGGTCGTAAACCAAATTACTATCAAATTATCCAAAATCCAATAGCTTTTAAAAAACTATTTTATATATTTCTTGATAATGGAACCGAGGAATTCCTAGAATCATTATATATAAACAGCGTGATTAAAAGAGATGGTTTCGCTACTATTTATAAGATCATAAATCCCTATTTGGAGCGTTTCGATTTTAAGCAGATTGCCTCAAATTCGCTGCTAGATCTACCTGCTGTTAAAGAGGAATATAGAGATCCATTGAAACGCCCATGAGCCCAGGCAGGGGCTCACACGTGACGGATGGAAAACCAGATATTTTAATCCGTCCATGT
>MVQO01000230.1 GCA_002067585.1 Syntrophorhabdus sp. PtaB.Bin027 | reverse complement strand
TGTATTGATCAAGATGCAGATTGTGACGGTGAGGATATCAACAATATCGTTAAAGATAACCTGACCGGCCTGGTCTGGTCGGCAAATGCAAATACCCATGGACTAAAAACATGGAGCGATGCATTAGTTTATACGAATAACCTGACCACATGTGGCTATGGTGACTGGCGTCTGCCTAACGCGAAGGAGCTTTTTAGCATCATTGATCGATCCCAAGGCGAACCAGCGCTTCCAGCAAAACATCATTTCATTAATGTTCAATATGGGGCAGATGATTCATACTGGGCCTCGACGAGCTATGCCTATGACCCTGACAGGGCATGGGCCATAGATTTGTTTGATGGTGCTTTAGGCCCTCGGGCAAAAACAGGTACTGCTTTTGTCTGGCCTGTCCGGGGCGGAAGAACAAAGCCATATGTGCTGACCGTTAAAAAAGAAGGAGCCGGCAAAGGAAAAATCACTGCAACAGACCTTACCTGTGTGGGAGCAACTTGCACAGGCTATTACAATTCATATGAGGAGATCACAGTTACCGCTACACCTTCTTCCGGGTCTGTTTTCTTTGAGTGGACCGATTGCCCCGACCCTTCGGGAAATACCTGCACAATAACAATGACCCATGATATCACTGTCAAGGCAATCTTCCTGCCTGAATACAAGATTTATGTCAGCCCCCGTTCGCTCAACTTCAAAAACCTCAAACAAAGCGTACCATCTGCACCTCTAACAGTTACAGTCAAAAATGCAGGGGTATCTCCATTGCAAATAACATCAATAGGCGTTACAGGTGATGACGCTTCGGTCTTCAGCCTCACTCCTGCCCATGATTGTCCTGCGGAACTCACTAATTTAAATGACTTCTGCACTGTTTCAGTGGCTGCATCAACGGATAATTATGACGCCCGAAAAGCGCACCTCAAAATTTCTTCTAACGATCCTAAAAAACCTGTATTTACTGTAAATCTCAGGGCCAGGGCAAAACCTCCGAAAATCAGCAAAAAACCATCTACTTTAAGCTTTGGCAAGGTTAACGTCGGGATCCCTGTCAACAAAGTACTGACCCTAAAGAACAAGGGGATAACTGATCTTGTTATCGGCGTAATCACCATTGCAGGGGACCATCCCGGAGATTTCTCTACTTTGGCTGCAGATACCTGCTCAAGTTCTACCCTCGTCACGAATGAAACCTGCACAGTGACGGTAGCCTTCACTCCTTCAGTCCCGGAAAAACGGAGTGCAATCCTTCAGGTACCATCAAACGATCCAAAAAGATCGTTGCTTTCTGTAAATTTGAAAGGAACAGGGGGGTAAACGCAAGAAAAAGGCAATGTATTTAGATTATTATCAACTGACAAAGGAACCTTTTTATATCACCCCTGATCCTGAATTCCTTTTTTTAAGTGAAAGTCATAAGCAGGCCATGGCCAATACCGTTTATGGCATTGGTATGAAAAAAGGATTGATGGTAATTTATGGTGATGTTGGCGTGGGAAAGACCATGGTTGCCCAGGCTCTTCTTGCGAAATCGGACAGGGAATATCTCAAAACAATTTACATCGACAATGCTGACATCACCTTTCTCGAACTTCTGCAAGCAATTAGCAGACAATTTGGATTAACAACAACTGACAACATTTCAGAAATGATAACCGAATTGCGCCAGTTTCTTCTCGATGAGGATAAGGCTGACAGAACGGTCGCACTTTTTATTGATAATGCCCACAGCATGCCCGTTGAAACACTCGATAACCTTGTTGTTCTTTCAAACCTTGAAACCAAAGAAAAAAAACTTCTGCAAATCGTGTTACTCGGGCAACCAAAACTTGAGACGTTGCTAAACAAAAATGAATTGCGCCACATTAAACAGCGGGTGGCCATACGTACCACCATTACACCCCTCTCTCCAGATGAAAGCCTGTCATACGTACAGCATAGGCTTGAAAAAGCAGGCGCCAGGGATACATCTGCTTTTACAAAATCAGCCCTCAAACGCATCCTTAGAGAGGCCAAAGGAATTCCCCGCGTTATAAATGTGCTCTGTGACAACGCCCTTGTCACAGCTTTTGGTCGTCAAACGAAATCAGTCACATCCGAGGCTGCAAATGAAGCCATAACTGACCTTATGGGTTCCAAACAGCACGCGTATTTTAAAAAATATTTGAGATGGCAAACCGGGGCCATGGCAGCAGTCATGTGCCTGTGCGTAGTACTGTTGATCGCTTTCCGCAGCGGATATTTCTCTCCTATATATTCCAAAAAGGAGGTCTCGATCGAAAGCAACCTTCAAGCAGCCAATACATCAACATCATTTACTGTATCCAATCAAAGCGCTGTCCCACAGACAAATCCTCAATCAGAACAGGATAAGGCTCTGCAAGAAAATGTTCCAGAGCAGTCAAACACAGCGCGCTTGAAAGAGAAGGAGGTTCCTCAATCTCCGCCAAAGAACACTATTTCTAAAACCGACATCATGGCCTCCAAAACCCAGGTTGATCCTCAGACTGCTCCCAAGTCCGTTCTTTTACAGACCAAAATAGAACGGGGGAAGAGGATGGTTAAAGTCAAAGTACGGCAGGGGGACAGTTTTATAATGCTCATAAAGGACTTCTATGGTCGCACAGACAAAGGACTTCTCGCCTTTGTCAAATCCAAGAACTCCCATATCCAGGATTTCCACAACCTGAGACAAGGTACCACGCTATTTTTTCCCAGTGCTTCAGACATACCCTGATGGTCTACGCATACACCGCTTTTTTTACCTTTGCTTCGCTCCTTTGAGTTTTCACTTTTTAGCTGGACCAACCTGATCCCATTGCCTGTTTCATGGTAAATCGCTGGTACCTCATTTAAAGAAATAGCACACAATAGAGTGGCCTCATATTTGCAAAGTTTCTTTCATTTGATGTCAAAAGATATAAGCTCAGGAAACATGACAAATGCAGATCGTTAAACAAAAGAAGGAATCCCCGGTCAATTTTGAGGATTTGCTGGAAACGTTTCAGGCAAAAAAGAGGATAACCGAACCAAAAGAAGAAAACAGGCAACACTATAAGGCCTTTCCCTTGGGGACGGTTGCCCTTTTTATCATGGTCATCGCATTAGGGACAATGGTAATAATACTAAAATCTGACATGGCTGTGCTAAAAAATGACATAGCTCACCTCAGGGAATTCAGGACCCAGATTGCAACCTTAGATCCCAAAATACAGATTTCTCATGTTGAAAGTAAATTCACTGACCTTGAAAAGGAAGAAGTGAAATTAAAGGGAGAAGTGAACCAGTTTAAGATTGATCTGGAGACCATGAAGACTGAGCAGCCCAGGGTGGTTACAAACAGAGTATCAAAAAAATTGACAAAACGCCCACCACCAGAACAAAATAGATCCTCCAAAATCAAGAGTGAAGACATCCTGAAGAAAAAGATACCCCATCAGGATATTTATTTCAGTGACATCTCCCGTGCTACCAACCCGGACCCATCTACGAAATAGATCACCTTAAGAAAGGTCCCGGAAAGACATCCCTTGATTACCATGCCACCGGATGATATATTTACCCCTCACAAGCTTATCACATTTAAAGCCCGGGTATAGCATGTATAAGAACTCTCGATTAATCGAACCTGTTTCCATGATTGTCCTTACGGGAGGTCCCTGTTCCGGCAAAAGTTCCTCTCTGGCATACCTTACAGAGAGGCTGTCAGATAATGGCTTTATGGTATTCGTTATCCCGGAAACGGCAACCCTGATTACCAATAGTGGCATTGACAGGCGTAAGATGAACAAATCGAAACAGGTAGTGATGTATGAAGAAGCTATTCTCGATATGCAGCTTGCCTTTGAAGAGACCTATCAGCAAACAGTAACACGCATCTTCCCAGAACGAAAAAAAATCATCCTCCTCGACAGAGGGATCATGGACATCAAAGCATTCATGCCCGATGACGATTTTAGAGCCATACTGAAAAAAAAGAGGTTGACTGAGGTCAGGCTCAGGGATAGGTACAATGGGGTTATCCATCTTGTTACTGCAGCAGAAGGTGCACCAGCATTTTATACAGGGGAGAACAACAGCGCACGGATAGAAACGCCTGAGGAGGCACGCATTATAGACCAGAAAATTCGCGAGAGCTGGCTGGGCCATCCTCATTTCAAAATTATCGACAACTCAACTGACTTTGAAGGAAAGATCGCCAGGGCATTTTCAGCAATCTCTCATTTTCTTGGACTGCCGGCACCCCTTCAGATTTCTGAGAAATTCCTTGTAAAGAACGTTCGCCATGAAAAGTTGCCCACTCACCAGATAATCCACATGGAGCAGATGTATCTGTGCTCGAAGAATAAGAATGAAGAGATACGGATACGGAAGCGCGGGCAAAACAGGGCATACCTGTACTTCCTTTCACGGAAAACATTGGTTGAAGAAGAAGAGCTAATCACAGAACAGGAATACCTCAATCTCACAAAGCTCATAGACCCAAAAACCGATGTCATCGAAAAGGAGCGCATCTGCTTCCTCTGGAGTAACCAGTACTGTGAACTCGACACTTATACAGGAAAGTACGAGGGGGTCATCATACTGAAAATAGAACCTGTTGAAACAACAGGAGACTCAGCCAATATGCAGATACCACCGTTTATTGACATTGAAGATAATATCACCGGAAATCTGTATTACAACGAACGTTCTATGGCAATGAAGCAGAAAAAGAGAACCTGAAGACAGATGCTGTAGTCAGGTGATGGGCTCTCACAATGTATGTGAATGAGTGAAAATATTCTTTGGGGATACTCTTTTTACCAGACTATCTCCCGGCCTGTAACAGATGCCAGCCTCATATGATCTCTCCCACATTGTTGAGGGGGATATAGCCTGCCATCCTTATCTAATTTCTTCTTTTCATGTGGGCCGTCCAGGATTCGAACCTGGGGCCAATTGATTAAGAGTCAACTGCTCTACCGGACTGAGCTAACGGCCCATGCAGCGTTTTTTATACCACAAGGATTGTGAAAATTCAAAAGAAATTTTGCGCTGTTCCTTCACAAAGGCTTTTCCTCTGCTATACTTATATTAAGGGCGGCATGTTGCCCACTAAATCAGAAGGAGGGCTGATATTATGTACTTTATGAATATTTGCACATGGTCTCCGGAAGATGAAAAAGAAGTTGCAAGACGAAGGGCCGATTGGAAATGGCCAAAGGGAGTAAAGGTCATCTGCGAGTTCATCGACCTTCAGGGATGCCGCGTTATCAATGTCGTAGATACGGATGCTCGAGGGCTCATAGCGAGCAGGGAAAGCTGGATAGATCTCATGCTCTTTGAGACCTTCCCTGTTTACCCTTTTGGGGCAAGCAAAAACCTTTTAAAGAAATAGGTCTTCTCGTAGAAGAAAACAGTATCAAGAAGAAACTGAATGCGGAATCTGTTGATTAACTCTATGACGTTATGACAATCAACGGGCCATTCAACAAACTCATGCCTCGAAGTCATGCGGCACTATTGGAGCGAATTAAAAAGATGGGGATTGCCTGGGGGTTCTTTTTTGAACAGGAAGGAAAGACATGAATCACCGGCAGCTCAGATTAATTAGAAACGGATTGCCCTGTAATAAGAGGCAGATATATCAGTCTCAGTAAAAAGTGAAAGAAATCACAAAAAAAGTTTGACTAACCGATGCCCGTATGATAAATAAAAGTGGGCTCGAAATGGTCAAGTCTTTATCAGATGATAAAAGGGATTTGGTTAAATCCCTTATAAGTTATAGTTCCCTTGGCCTGGAAATGGGTCTGTGCGTGGCCATTGGGATTGCTATCGGTTATTTCCTTGACCGATATTTCATGACTTCTCCTTACTTAACCATTATATTCATGATTTTTGGTATTGTAGCAGCCATGAAATCTATCTATCAGTTGATGAAGAAGCTTGAAAAGGAAAATGAAAGAAACAAAGATAAGTGATATTGAACGTATAAACATCGTCGTCCTCGTGATTGGATCCATCCTTGCCATAGTTGTCATGAGAGAATTCAAATACGTGTTTAGTTTTGCTGTAGCTAGTGCCATTATGACCCTCAATTTCAGGTTCATCAAGAAGATTATAGAAGGTGGCCTGTTGAAGCCCGAAGGTAAAAAAGTAGAGCTTGCCATAAAGCTTCCGATAAAATTCTTCATCCTTATCGCGCTCGTAGCTATTGTTGTGATATACGGTGATATAGATGTTGTTTTTTTCCTCATTGGGTTATCAACGGTATTTATTTCCGTAGTGATAAATCAGTTTTCCAGTCTTTGGAACCCTGCTTTGAAAAGGAGGCAAAAAAATGGGGCATGATTGGTCATGGGCCGAGCTCTTTCCAATTCTGAGAGACCAGCCTCACGTATTTAATGGAATTATCGTTTCGGCAATTATCCTCGTGATCGTTATTATGGGTTACAAGCAACTCAAAAAGACTGAGGATGATATTGTCCCCTCACCCAAACTGACATTCAGGAATGCGGTTGAGCTAATAGTTGAGAGCCTTGCAAACATCGTTGTTGACACTATGGGTCCGCGAGGCAAGGAGTTTGTCCTCATCGTGGGAACACTGGGCCTTTTTATCCTGTTCAACAATCTCTCGGGCCTCGTGCCGGGTTTTCTTCCTGCCACGGACAATGTAAACACAACCTTTGCATGTTCCCTAACCGTGTTTGTCTTGACTCACTATTATGGATTTAAGGAACATGGGTTCAAATATTTGAAGCAGTTTGTGGGACCAATGTGGGCACTGTCCCCGCTTATGATACCTGTTGAGCTTATCGGCCACATAGCGAGGCCTTTATCTTTGGGTCTTCGTCTCTTTGGCAACATAACAGGCGACCACCTTGTGACTGCGATCTTTTTCGGCCTGGTTCCTATTCTGGTTCCTCTACCTGTTATGTTTCTCGGTTTATTCGTTGCATTTGTCCAGACATTTGTCTTTATGCTTCTGTCCATGGCATATTTTTCAGGGGCTATTTCCCATGAAGAACATTAAACAAATATAAGAAAGGGGTGAGATTTTATGAAAAAAGTTCTCGTAGTTACCATGCTTCTCGGAGTTTTCATCAGCTTTTCCTTCGTCAGTATCGCTATGGCTGCTGAAGGGGCAGCAACAGGCGGCCTCGATTCAGGCGTAAAACAGATGGTGGCACTTGCCGCTGGTCTGGGTATTGCCATCGCAGCATTCGGTGGAGCTATCGGACAAGGACGGAGTATAGCGTCAGCGTTGGACGGCATTGCCAGAAATCCCGGTGCATCCGGAAAGATCACAACCCCGATGATCATCGGTCTGGCTATGATTGAGTCTCTGGTTATATACTCTCTCGTTGTTTCGCTTCTTTTGATCTTTAAGTTATAGAAAAA
>MVQO01000229.1 GCA_002067585.1 Syntrophorhabdus sp. PtaB.Bin027 | reverse complement strand
GAAGAAGGTGGCAGCCTTACCATTGTTGCAACAGCCTTGATAGACACCGGGAGCAGGATGGATGAGGTTATCTTTGAAGAATTCAAAGGAACCGGCAATATGGAAATATACCTGGACAGAAAGCTGGCTGAAAAAAGAGTGTTTCCTGCAATTGATATAAACAAATCTGGAACAAGAAAGGAAGAGTTGCTTCTTGAAAATGGCGACCTTTCTCGAATATGGCTTTTACGAAAAGTGCTTCAGCCAATGAATCCGGTAGAATCCATGGAGTTTTTGCTCGAAAAGATGGCTGACACCGAGTCGAATAAAGATTTTCTTAGCTCAATGAGCAGAGGAGGTTAACATGAAAAAAGGTATACATCCAGAATTAAAAAAGACAGTAGTTAAATGTGCGTGCGGAAGCACCTTTGAAACATTGTCTGTGAGAGAAAAAATCAGTGTTGAAATTTGTGCAAAATGCCACCCCATCTTCACAGGAAAAGAAAAAAGGATTGATTCGGCAGGACAGGTAGAAAAGTTCGAAAAACGGTATGGTAAGAAGACCAAATAATGTTTGAACGTTTAACCGAGATCGAAGCTAAATATAATGAGATCGAAGACAGGATGTCAAAACAGGAGACTATTGCTGATTTTGACCTGTATAAAAAACTTGCGAAAGAACGCACTGAACTGAAGGATATTGTAGATCTTTACCGTGAGTGGAAGAAGAAACAGGAAGAGATAGACAAGGCCTTTGAGTTAGTTGAATCTGATCAGGACGATGAAATGAGGGCGCTTGCACGAGACGAGATTGCAATTTTAACCCAAGACAAGGAAGAGATCGAGATTCAACTAAAAGAAAAACTGCTCAATAAGCAAGCGCGACATGCAAACAGCATGTTTCTCGAAATAAGAGCGGGAACAGGCGGTGAAGAAGCGGCGCTGTTCGCCCACGACCTTTTGACCATGTATATGAAATATGCTGAGAAGATGCGTTGGAAAACAGAACTCATGAGTGCAAGCACTTCAGACCTAGGGGGACTCAAAGAGGTTGTTCTCGTTGTTGAGGCAAAGGACGCATACAACAAGTTAAAATATGAAAGCGGAGTCCATCGTGTGCAGAGAGTACCCGTAACAGAGGCGCAGGGGAGAATACACACATCTGCCGTGACCGTTGCGGTTCTCCCCGAACCAGAAGAAAGGGAGCTTCACATTAACCCCGAAGATCTACGAATAGATGTGTTCAGATCAAGCGGTCCGGGAGGGCAACACGTGAACACCACCGATTCTGCAGTGAGAATTACCCACATACCAACTGGCCTTGTTGTGACGTGCCAGGACGAGAAATCACAACATAAAAACAAAGCCAAAGCAATAAGGGTTTTAAGGGCTCGCCTTCAGGAAAAAATGGAAAGCGAACAAGAACATGAAATATCAGAGGAACGAAAAAAACAGGTCGGCACGGGCGACCGTAGCGAGCGCATAAGGACCTATAACTTCCCTCAGGGAAGAGTAAGCGATCACAGAATCGGCCTTACCCTCTACAAGCTTCAAGAAGTCCTGAATGGTGACCTAGAAGACATTGTTAACCCGCTGATTGCCCATTTTCAGGCAGAAGCCTTAAAAAAAGAGTAAACCTCTTTTGCGCATTCGGGATATTATAGGACAACACAAAAGAATAGAGTGGCTTGAAGCGGTGAATATAATCGCCGACGCTCTTTTCATGAGCAAAGAAGGGATTTTAGTTAATCTCGACCAGGATGTTGACGAAAAGACTTGTCTCCACATCAATGACCTTCTCTCAAAAAGAGAGAGAGGAATGCCCTTGGCATACATAACGAAAAGCAAGGAATTTTTTTCAGAAAAATTTTATGTCGACGCCGGGGTTCTTATTCCAAGGCCAGAAACCGAACTTCTTGTGGAAGAGGCACTTAAACTCATCACCGAAAACAAGAGGATAAACAATCTTCTGGACATAGGAACTGGTGCTGGCACAATCGGCCTTATTCTGGCAAAAAAGACACAGAAACACGTTGTTTGCACGGATATTTCCTTTGACGCTATTCGCATTGCCATGAGGAATGCAGAAAATCTTGGTGTGCGGGGGCTCATACATTTTGTGTGTGCAGATCTCTTTAGTGGTATCTGTGGCTCAAAGTTTGATATGATACTGGCAAATCTGCCATATGTCGGTTCTGGGGAAATGGACAGTCTCATGGCAGACGTAAAAAACTATGAACCAAGACTGGCGCTCGATGGAGGTGCCGGAGGCATTCAAATATATAGAAGACTTATTGAAGAGGTGCCTCACCACCTAAAGGACAATGGTTACGTGCTGTGCGAGGTGGGAGGTTATGTACAGGCGAACAAAATAAGCGAAATGCTTCGAGCCTTGGGGATGAACACTGCTGTAAAAAAAGACCTTTCTGGTCATGATAGGGTGCTAATAGGATCATGGACAAGTTCGTAATAGAAGGCGGAGAACGCCTCGCCGGAACAGTGAGGGTCGGCGGATCAAAAAACGCGGTGTTGCCACTCCTTGCGGCAACAATCTTACAAAAGGGCATCTATACCATTGGCAACGTTCCCCGGCTTAGGGACGTTAACACTATGATAAGACTTGTCACCCTTCTTGGTGTCAGGGCGGAATGGGTTGACAAGAACAGGCTGAGGATTGACACAACAGGGGTCGACAATCATGTTGCGCCATATGAAGTTGTTAAAGAAATGCGCGCCTCTGTTCTGGTCCTTGGCTCCCTTATCGGCGGCATGAGAAAAGCAACGGTTTCGTACCCTGGTGGATGTGCCATAGGCGAAAGACCCATTAATCTTCATCTTCAGGGACTTGCAGCCCTTGGGTGTGAGGTGGCAATCCGAGAGGGGTACGTTGATGTGACGGCAAATGCATTGAAGGGCGGAAGAGTTGTCTTTGACGCGCCCACCGTGGGCGGCACAGAAAATATTCTTATGGCAGCTGTTACTGCAAAGGGCGAGACAGTGATAGAAAACGCAGCCCGTGAGCCAGAAGTGATAGATCTTGTGCGTATGTTAAAGCGTATGGGGGCAAAAATTGATGGAGAAGGCAGTGATACTATCACCATCAAGGGGGTGCGCTCTTTAACGCCTTGTGACTATGATGTTATTCCTGATAGGATAGAGGCGGGAACCTTTCTAGCTGCATGTGGTATTACAAGGGGCAACATTGTTATTGAAGGGTGTGTTCCTCACCACCTCAAGGCTGTTACAGATAAGCTGAGGGAGGCAGGAATGGATATTATTGAAGACGGTAATAGTCTGCGGGCTGCAATGACGAAAAAACGACCCTTTGCAATAGACATAAAGACCACCCCATATCCCGGATTCCCAACAGACATGCAGGCTCAGACCATGGCTCTCATGTGTATTTCAAAAGGAGTGAGTGCTATAACAGAGACTATATTTGAAAACAGGATGATGCATGCAGCAGAATTAAGAAGAATGGGTGCCGATGTACGGGTGATAGGCAACACCGCCATCGTAACAGGTAAGGATATGCTGTCAGGAGCAAAGGTTATGGCTACTGATTTGCGAGCAAGTGCCTCCCTAATAATAGCGGGGCTTGCTGCCTACGGCACCACAGAGGTCTCCAGAATTTATCATATCGACAGAGGATATGAGGCAATAGAAGAAAAGCTGAAGGGGCTTGGAGCAAAGATCTCAAGGAGGAAGGATGAAGGTATGGGATCTTGAAAAAGAGTTCGACGAATTTCTCGTTTATGCGATCGGAGGCAGGGAGAAAAAACGACAAAATACCCGGTCGGTTGTTGAGAAGGTTCGTGATCGTCTTTTAGCAAAAGGCGAAGAAGCACTGATAGAATTTTCAACCAAATGGGATGGATGGCCAGAAACTTTGGACCTTAAACTTACACAAAAGGAAATAATATCCGAAGCATCCAAAATAAGCAAGAGAGATCTTGCCATTATCCGAGGCATGATAAAAAACGTCCGAGACTTCCACAGGAAGCAGGGCTGGAGAAAACGAACATACAAAAGGAAGGGCCTCGTTGTCTATGAAGAATCCGTGCCGGTAGAAAAAGCTCTTGTTTATGTCCCAGGAGGAACAGCGCCCTACCCTTCATCTTTAATAATGGGTGTTGTTCCGGCTCAGTTAGCAGGGGTTAGCGAGGTGATGGTCACAACCCCGGCCAAAAACGGAAAGATTAATCCGTATATACTTGCGGCAGCGAACCTTCTCGGACTCAATGATATCTACAGAATGGGGGGTGCTCAGGCCATCTACGCTTTTTCGTATGGGATCGGAGGCATACCAAAGGTCGACATGATAGTTGGACCGGGGAACGCATACGTTGAAGAGGCGAAAAGAGACGTGTATGGGCGCGTAGGAATTGACATGTTGGCAGGACCCACCGAATTAATCATCCTGTGTACTGAACCGTTCTCACCGGAGGCGGTGGCCTGGGATCTTTTTTCGCAGACAGAACACGATGAGATGGCAACGGTTGGGCTTTTTTCCCCTTCCAGGGAACACCTCTATAACGCGCTAAAGGCCATTGAAAACCATATGGCATCAAACCCGCGAAGAGAGATTATTGAAAAGGCGCTAAAAGAGAACAGCTATTTTGTTTTTTATCGCGAAGCAAAAAATGCAATAAAGGCTATCAACCTCATTGCCCCAGAGCACATGGAGCTTATCGGTGATGAGAAAGTGGAAAAAGATATTCTTTATCCCGGTATCATCTATTTGGGTCCCCACACACCGGTGGCTATGGGTGATTACTATATCGGTACAAACCACATACTTCCTACCGGAGGAGCTGGAAGATTTGCTGCAGGACTCTCTGTCAACACGTTTACGAAGCGAAAAGCGGTTGTTAAAATAGAAAAAGGATTTCTTAACAGGTATGGTCATAAAGCGATAAGGCTTTCGGAAATAGAAGGTCTTTTTGCACACGGAGAATCTATAAAGGTAAGAAAGGAGCTAGCAAATGAAGCTTAAAATAGGGCTTCCCAAAGGGAGCTTGCAAGAGACCACATTCAAGCTTTTCAAAAACGCCGGATATACAATAAAGCTTCTCGAGCGGTCGTATGTTCCGGCAATCGATGACCCGGAGCTTGAAGGGCTTGTTATTCGGGCGCAGGAGATGGCACGGTATGTTGAGGATGGAATCCTCGATATGGGCATCACCGGCTATGATTGGGTTCTGGAACAGGACGCAAAAGTGATTGAACTAGTGCGACTAAGATATGGTAAGGTCGGATTTCGAGGGGTGAAGTGGGTTGTTGCCGTGCCCAGTGATTCGACAATCAAAACCTTGGAAGACCTGAAGGGAAAGAAAATAGCAACAGAACTTGTAGGATATACAAAAAGGTTTCTTAAAAAAAAGGGTATCGATGCCACCGTTGAGTTTTCATGGGGAGCAACAGAGGTAAAGCCACCCCTTCTTGCAGACGCAATTATTGAGGTTACTGAAACAGGAGCATCACTGAGGGCCAACAATCTGAGAATCATAGACACAATCCTTGAATCCGAAACAGTGCTCATAGCAAATCGAAGCGCATGGAAGGATGAATGGAAGCGACGGAAGATGGAGAGCATGACCATGCTTCTAAAAGGAGCGCTCCTTGCTGAGGAAAAGGTGGGCCTCAAGATGAATGTTCCAAGGACCAAACTGGATAAAGTTACAAAAATACTTTCCTCTTTGCACACGCCCACCATCTCAAATCTTTCTGATGAGAACTGGGCAGCCATAGAGGTAATTATTGATCAGAAAACAGTTAGGGATATTATTCCGAATCTGAGACGGGCAGGCGCCCAAGGAATAGTTGAGTATCCACTGAACAAGGTGATACCTTGAAAACCGCTGAACAGTTAGCCGGGAACAGTTGTGTGTGAAAAAATGCAAATCAGATAGGGGGTGGACGTGAAAAGAACTGGAACAGTGAAAAGAAAAACAAAGGAGACCAACATATCGATCAAGCTTTCCATTGATGGGGAAGGATACTACGAGGTTTCCACGGGAATACCTTTTTTTGACCACATGCTCCACCTGTTTTCAAAACACGGCTTTTTTGACCTCCAGATAGAAGCAAAGGGCGATATTGAGGTTGATTATCACCACACTGTGGAAGATGTTGGTATTGCTCTGGGAAAGGCCTTAACGCAGGCTCTTCCGAGTTTTGACGGGATTCAGCGCTACGGTCAGGCTATTGTTCCCATGGATGAATCCCTTTGCCTTTTAGCAATAGATATTAGTGGAAGACCGAACCTGGTGTGGAAAACAAACATGCAGGGCAAAATCGGAACCTTTGACGTTGAGGTGGTTAAGGAGTTTTTTAAGGGTTTTGTGAATGAATCCAAGTGCACATTGCATGTAAACATACTATATGGTGAGAATTTGCATCATAAAGTAGAAGCAATCTTCAAGGCATTTGCGAAAGCCTTACGCCAGGCCCTAACCAGGGACGAGAGAATCAAGGGCGCCCTTTCAACAAAGGGAAGCCTTTAGGTTTAAGGCGGTTTGATACAGGATCATCTGATTCAACAGTGCGAAACGATACAGACTGAAATAACAGGATTTTGAGCGGCATCAGTATGATAACCGCCATTTACTATAGCATAGGTAATCTGCAAAGCATGGGAAATGTGTTTGCATGTTAGTTTCGCCCGGAAAAGAACCAAAGTTCTGGTTTACGGTTTCTGCACAAAACCCTAATGCTGTTGAAAAAGGAGCCTCGAGGAGCACAGAAACAGGTGTCCCTTCCCGTTGCTTGACGTAGCTCGCGAGGCATACAAAGGGGCAGTCGAAGAAGAGGCGTGTATCTTTGTCAAAACAAATATGTGAGGAATCATTATGATAGTAAGAAATTTCAACGATCCAGAAGTCCTTCAAACTACATACAGAGCGCACTACGGTGCCACCGCACGGATGGTTCTCACCAGTCGGTTTCTACAAAGCATGGAATTCCTTGCTTATGCCATGCTTCCTGCTGGCAATGTAATAGAGGAGCATGTGGATGAGGTCGAAGAAATATATCTCATTGCGCAAGGCGGCGGTTTAATGAAAGTGGGTAACGAAGAAAAAGAGGTAAAGGAGTGGGATGCTATCTGGATACCTGCCGGCGAACCGCACCGACTGGAGAACAATACGGCGGGTATGACGATCATTTTAGTCGTGGCTGCTTATCCAAAATGAAAACTGAACATGGGTGATTGGCTATAGGAAGTGTCAAATCTGGCTACATCTACGGGAGCGTGTTTTTTGTTGTTCGGCCCTCTTTTGTCTTATACTGACGGGACTTATTGAAGAGCTCGTGGACTTGTTGAGAGATAAAATACCGCTCCTTTTCTGTTGTCTCCCGCACCACTTTACCTGGCATACCCATTACGAGTGAATTCGGTGGAATAGTTGTACCAGGCGCAACCAAGGCGCCTGCCCCAACAATAGATCCTGTTGAAACGACCGAGCCATCAAGAACAATTGCACCAATGCCAATAAGCACCCTTTTCTGGATATGTGCACCATGAATCACAACCCTGTGGCTGATAAGGGTTTCCTCTTCAATAGTAACGGGATATTTTGCAGGGGCCTCAACCAGGGAGAGGTCCAGTACAGCAGACCCTTTCTTAATGCAAATAGACTCGCTGTCAGCCCTGAGAACCACCATGGGCCAGATGCTCACCCGTTCTTCAATGATGACAGCGCCAATAATGCGCGCAGAAAGGTCAATAAATGCATCAGGATGGATTAACGGGTGTTTATTGTTAAAAGGTGAAATAAGCCTTACCATAATCAATTATCACTATGTTATACTTACCACAGCGCCATGACCCTGGCAACATTATCTATAATAGAAAACCTCAACGAAGAACAAATAGAGATAGTAAATAGGATCAGGGGCCCTTTGTTGGTGGCGGCTGGACCAGGGTCCGGGAAAACGCTTGCCATTATCAGAAGAGTGGCAATGTTGATACAACAAGGTGTGCCAGCTCAAAGCATTATTGCCGTTACTTTCACAAACAGGGCGGCAAAGGAAATGAAAGAGAGGCTATCCGTTCTTATGGGTGACACATCAGAGAAAGTGTTTGTGGGCACACTCCATCTCCTTGGATTAAGAATTATTCAAGAAAATACAACAAAAAGATTTCTAATTTATAATCGTTCAGAACAGATAGGCCTTTTGATGTCTTTGCTTCAAATCTCCAAGACAAAGGCGATGGACCTTGTTGATCAAATCTCCTACACAAAAAACCTTAATATTGGCCCTTCAGGGCAACTCCGAGAGCCTTTTGAACGATACCAGGCAGCAATGATGGAACAAAGAGCACTCGACTTTGATGATTTGATTTTAAAGCCCCTTGAGCTGCTTGATAATCCCGATCTGCTCCAAAAATACAGGGACAATATCCATCACATCATTGTTGATGAATATCAGGATATAAATACTGCCCAGTACAGGCTATTGAGGCTGCTCGCAGGAAACAATGCAACGGTATGTGCAGTGGGCGACCCTGACCAGGCAATCTATGCCTTCAGAGGAGCAGATGTGGAAAATTTCTTAAATTTTGGAAAAGATTTTGTTGGTGCGGCAGAGGTGACGCTTAGTCTCAATTACCGTTGTTCAGGAAGCATTGTACGAGCCTCTGATGGGGTGATAATACACAACACAAGGCGGATAAAAAAAGAAGTTAAAGCCGTTAAAGGCGATGGTCCAATGATCGTTATTGCATCTGTACCGGATGAGGGGGCAGAGGGTGAGTTTATTGCGCGGGAAATAGATGCACGATTGGGAGGTTTAAGACACAATAGCTTACTCCATACGGGAAATCAAAAAGAATATCCCGGACCTCCTTTTTGTTTTTCAGATTTTGCTGTGATTTTTAGGACGAACAACCAGGCAGAAGCAATAGAGGAAAAGCTTGCGGCATTCGGTATACCGTGCAGGGTGTTGGGAGGAGGGAGCGCAGAAAATCGCAGAGAAGTGACATGCAATATGGTGTCCTTGCTGAAGCAGGTTTTTACCTCTGAAGAAATGAGAGACCAGCTCTTTGCAATAAGAACATCAGATTTACTTGATATCCTCACGAAAAATGGTCGCTGCAACATTGATCAGATAACAAACACAACAAACCATATCAGGCTTATATTTGGTGATGCTTGGGAGGAGATGACGGCAGGCGATATGGTTAATGAGCTGAACCTTTTTGCTGATCAGGATGGTTTTGATCCACGCGCTGAAGCCGTTAACCTTATGACGCTTCATATGGCAAAGGGCCTTGAATTCAGGAGCATATTTATTTCTGGGGTTGAAGATGGTCTTATACCTTACGGCGCAGGTAATGGCTCAGTAGACATAGAAGAAGAGCGGAGGCTTTTCTACGTGGGGATGACGAGGGCAAAAGAAGAGCTGTTTCTTATTTACAAGAGAACAGGCCTCGTTTACGGAAAGAAAACAAAACGCTCCCCATCACCATTTCTTTCTCATATTCCCGAGGCGTGTGTCGAGAGAATCACTATTTCTGATAGGCCAAGAAAATCACGGTCAAAAGAGCAAATGAAACTGTTTTAGGCCCCCTTTAAAAGCAGCAATCTGGCAGAATGGAGCTTTTTTGACACTCTTTTCAAGGGCCACTGTATCTCTAAACGGACTGATCCCCATATTCCTCGAGGTATCGTTCAATATATTCTGTAACTTTATCGTTGGGCCTGAATACACCAAAATGACCCTCACAAAGGACGTCTGCCTTCAAAGAAAGCAGCTTTTTCATTGACGCTTGCCAGAGCACAATATCAGAACCGAATTCAGGCAGAAACGGACCGTGAATATCTTGGCCGAACAAAATTCGCTTGCCAGACATGTTGATATAGACTGAAATTGAGCCAGGCGTGTGGCCTGGGGTGTGAAAACAAATAAGCTCGTGTTGCCCGAAAGAAAGCCGCTCTTCTTCCTGCATGAGTCTTTTGTCAATTTTTAAAGGGGCAAAAGGCACACCATACCAATGTGCAGCGGTCATCTTTGTGTCGCCCCGTTCAACCACATCTACGTCACTGTTATGCATGACAAGCCTGACATCAAAACGCTTTTTGAATTCATGTGCACCACCTACATGATCGATATGACAATGGGTAAGGATAATTGTTGAAAGCTTTGCGGGATCAAAACCAAAATACCGTATGTTAGAAATTATCTTACTGACTCCCAGCCCCGCACCAGTATCAATCATAATGAGCTCTCCCAGGTCAAGGAGGTAAACCATGCAATCACGAGAATCTGATATGTTTGAGCTACCTACGAGAAAGACTCCATCTTCAATGCGTTTGGGCTTCATCCTGCACCTTGTATAAGGATATTATCATAATTTATTGTCTTGGTCGACGTAAAGCTGACTCCGTTTTTAAACGACCTTGTTTGCATAAACGTTTTGGCATCGTTGCAAACGAGAATTTTTGATGGATGTTGATGAGAGTTGACACGTAGTAGATCGAAGTGTAATATGGAGAAGGCATTGTCAGAAGTTTTGAGAAACAGTGAATGAAACAAGAAAGCACTAGCACGAAAGGTAATGAATAAGCTAAACAGGAAGGGTCAGGCAAAGAGATGGAGAGAAAAAGAAGGAGGTTTTTATGAAGATTAAGTGGTATGGACATGCAGCATTCAAAATCACAACAGAAAGTGGAGTGACAGTAATTATTGATCCTTATCAATCCGGAGCATTTGGTGGTGCTCTGTCGTACGGGAAGATCAGCGAGCCGGCAGATATTGTTCTTTCAAGCCACGATCATGACGATCATAATTACAGGGACGACATAAAGGGAACGTATAAATACTTCAACAAAGAAGGAAATTACAATGAAATGGGTATCAAGATCGAAGCCATTCCGTGCTACCATGATCCCGCTAAAGGCAAAGAGAGAGGTAACAATCTCATATTTGTGATTGAGGCTGATGGGTTAAGATTGGCCCATATGGGGGACTTGGGGCACACGCTTTCTGATGATTTAATTAAAAAGATGGGAAAAATTGATGTCATTCTAGTGCCTGTGGGTGGCTTTTATACCATAGATGCTGACGAGGCAGGAAAAGTAGTGAAAGATCTAAACCCAAGGATAACGATCCCCATGCATTTTAAAACACCCAAGTGTGAATTTCCTATTGGCGGAGTAGAGCTGTTTACATCAGGGAAAAAAAGAGTTACCGTGGTCAACGAGCACGAAATTGAAGTGACGAAGGATGGTTTGCCAGAGGATGGAGAGATCATAGTTATGAAATATGCACTATAGGGTTCGAACGTGTTAAAAAAGCTTTTTTCAAGAGAAGAGATTGATAGGGCCGTGAAAAGGCTCGCAACAGAGATTGAGAATGATTACGATAATGAACAAATTATTTTTATATGTCTCCTCAAGGGGTCTTTTATGTTTACTGCTGACCTTATAAGGAAGATTCGTAACCCTTTACGGGTAGATTTCCTTAGAGCCTCATCCTATGGGTGTGGAACAAATTCCAAAGGGGAAGTGACCATTGGGAAAGACATTGAGGAGGGCATTGAGAGTGAGAATGTCATTATTGTGGAAGACATTATAGACTCTGGCCTGACCTTGACCCGTGTCCGTAATATGCTGCAGGAAAAGAATCCAAAATCACTCAGGATATGCGCCCTCCTCGACAAGAGAGCGCGGAGAAAGGTTGACATAGAAGGGGACTATGTCGGCTTTACGCTTGAAGACGGTTTTGTTGTCGGGTATGGGATAGATTATGCAGAAGAGTACAGAAACCTTCCGGATATTTTTGTGATTGTGGGTGAATAATTGACACACACATTGTTCAGTTTTCTCATGATTATGTAAGAGATAAAGTTCTTGCGCTGAATAAGGGGCAAAAAAACACTTAAAAAATCAGATGAAAACCACATAACATACTGATATTGCAAATGAAAATAGAATAAGAACATACAAAGAAAACAAAGATTGAAACCTGTTTCACGTGAAACGCAACCATCACTCAAATACTATAAATCCAGCTCGATTTTTTCATTGTTCCCAAAAACACACTTAGACTATACCCACATGAACCATAAACGCGAACAAGCCTTGCCCTTATTTCCCATCACAGTAACTGCTGATAAAACAGTTTTAACCCACAATTCCTTTATTCATTGCCTCAGGTACCTCCAGATTCAGTGCAGGAAAGGGATTTTTAGTTTCCCAGAAAGGATAGATTCTTTGCAAAACCTTACTGAGTGGTAAAGGATGTCATCTGTCGTTTTTCCAGACATACGCTCATGGGGGCCTGTAAAGAAGGCAAGGATGTTATTTCAGAATCAGTACCACAGGCGGATTATACGGGTCATATTTTTTAGGAAGTGTCATAAGGAACGGTGCCCCCCTATGCTGAAGGAGACAATCGTGATCCAGGAGATCCATTTGGAAAGATATATCAATACAGTACAGGTGAATGTTTCTCACATCTTTCGTGCGTTGAGCATCCAGGTGTAAAGATTTTCCTCTGCAAACACCTTTGTGAGATGTTTTTATTACACAGGTAGCATTAAGTTGAGAGTTGGAATCGTTCTGCATTGGCAACGATCGTGCAACAAAAGCAATAACTTTCCTGTTGATTCCCACAAAGCTGCGGTGCTTGCCGGGTCTATTGCATGTGAGACAATCGATTCAATTGGGAAAGAAGGGTTTTATGAATAGCTTCTTGTGAGTAAATGCAGATTTTGTGGTAGCTGTGGTTTCTTGTGATGGCGAATGGTAGAAAAGAATCGAACGATTTTCTTAGGAGTCAGCAAAGGCACAACCGTGGGTATATTCTAACACACGGCAAACCATATATATAAATTCAGGCCGAACCATAAAGCATGTTGTTGGTGTTTCTTCAGAAAACAGCAGGGATTACAGTAATCCTAGCTTTCTACCTCGGAAAAAGCATAAAAAACGTAGGTTATTGGATTAATAAGCTACTCGTTGCGATTATTTGTACATTAAAACGTCAGTACAAATCTGCCAACTTGAAAAATGCGACTGTTTTAAATATCTATTATGTATGTACATCCGGGCAGTTAATACTAATTGTATGGAGCTAAGACTTAAAAAAACATGAACTTATTGGAAAAGAACTACAAATAACTGCTTGAGGCATAGCGCTAATAGTCTGGACAGTTGGTGATAATTGATTTAGACTTTGGATTGATGAGCTACCAGGAGATGAACAGGGAAGGGCTTGAGCAAGAACTAAAAAGACTAGAAAGACAAATAGGCGACCTGAAGGCATCAGAGGAAAGACAACGGAGTGTTGAAAAAGCACTTAGGGAAAGCGAAGAGCGATATCGGTCTTTGGTGAAACAATCGTCAGATGGAGTATATATCTTCGACCCTGAGACCGCCAGAATACTGGAAGCAAATGATCAATTCACAAAACTGCTGGGATATTCCGAAGATGAAATACCCGGGTTATCACTCTATGATATTGTTATCAGCCGGAAAGAGATGATAGATGCAAGCATCAGGAAAGTCCTACGGGACGGAACCTATATCTATGGACTGCGCCATTATCGGCACAAAAACGGATCTGTGATTGATGTAGAAATAAGTGGAACATTAATCCACTATGGTGAAGCCCAAGTGGTAATGGTGAACTTGCGGAATGTAACGGAGAGAAGAAAAGCAGAAGAGAAGCTGAGAAATCAAGCAATGCAACTCAAAGAGCAGGCAGAACTTCTGGATATTGCGGAAGATGCAATCATTGTGCTCGATATGGAAGACAGGATTGTTTTTTGGAATGC
>MVQO01000228.1 GCA_002067585.1 Syntrophorhabdus sp. PtaB.Bin027 | reverse complement strand
AACTTTTCATCCATGATAACTCCTTTAATTGAGATAAGAAGGGAGACGATTAATCTCCCTTTCCTTTATTCTTCTACTGTTTCCATTGTTTCCACTATTACAGTGTCCTTACCCTCGGTCATTGCCTCATCACATCTTGGACAACGGGCAAGGCGTTCATTCGTTGAGGGATTAATCCAACCACCTTTTTCATACCGCTTTTCAAAATCAACCAAAATTCCACATGAGTTGCATTTTCCTATCTTTAGTGTTGCCATCTGTAAAACCTCCATAGTTTAATTAGAAGGGAGCCAGTACAGGCCCCCGTCCTTTACTTCTTGCCTTTTGGTGCTGGAGCCTTGCCCTTGACGGGCGGTTTCTTAACTGGTGCTGCTTTCTTCATGATCTTCACCTCACTTTCCTTTTTTCTTTGCAAAGGGGTCGGGCGGATCTGGCTCTAACTTGCAGCCCTGGCCAACTTGACTGTTTAAGTCAATACGCTGAGTCCGTCTTTTGATTCTCCCGTCTTCTGCCATCTCTTCGATGCGATTTGTGACAAAAGGCCTTTGCTCTCCTGTGTCATTTGCAAAACGCTTTGTTCCCATATACTATCCTCCGTTGTATATATTGCCTCTCCACAATGGGAAAGGGTGTAGCCATTTACCAACATCGTATGAACAGAACCAGAAGCACTATCAAATAGAGAATGCCTGCTGTTATGAAGATGGTGAAAAGTTTGTCCTCAATGAAAAATGATTTCAGCTTACAAAATAACTGAGCCATGACATACCTCCTGAATTTCTACGTCTGTAGTCGTTGATTTTGATGCTATCTCATCGTGAGCCATACTAAACCATTGCCTCATGCGATAAATGCGATTTTATGCCTGTTCTACTAAATGTAGAAGCACTCTCACGGTATTTCTTCCCATAGCTTGAGAACGGAAAGAGGCTGCATGTATCAGTATTGCAATCCGTAAACTCTCCGAATCCCTGGCAGTGATAGCAATGGCCTTCGATAGCTTGCCGTTGAGTAAGCCGCTTGCCTTGAAGATACTTGATAAAACTTGCCTGCCCGCGTACTTTCTTGCCATGTGTCTTGATACCCTGAATCATTGCTTCCTGTTCTGTCATGGTAAGTTACTCCTGAGATTTGATGTGTTGTCTCCACGATAAGTAGGTAGAGACTGATAAAAAAGGAAAAAGCCGAACGGTAAAGGAAACTTTTTGTCCACCGTGGACAGAATGTTAAGTAACTCATTGAAATGAAGAGAAAGGATAGACTTTCTAATTGGGGTAAAACATACCCGAAGATTCCTAACCATGGGTGAGCGTGACACCCTCTTTATTACAAGGTATGGCCTACCACCCGGGACGGCACTCGATATCCGACTTGTAGATGTTCGTTCGGTCATAGTTTGGCTTCCCGTGATCGTCCTCATACCTTTTTCCCCCTGACAGGATTGAACACCACCGGCAACCACCTGGGGGTCTTGTATGTCCTATTTCCCTTCGCCATTGGTACGTTTGGCATACCTCCATCTGCAATATAGACAAGGGGCGTTGTAGTCTTTATTGAGATTCGGCCTTCTTTGAGAAGTTCATCGATTGCATCAATGGATTCCGATGAGCAATGAAACCAGAACCATATGTTTTTGTCTTCAAACCCGATGGAATAGTCACCCCTGAAGCCAGGGATATGTTGTTCCAGTTCAACAAAACTGACACCACCACCCCATGAACTGATGAACGATCCTATCTTTTGTTTCAAGTCCTCTGAGCCACAGATATTGCTATTGCTTGTCATAGTTTCCCCCTTTTTCACGTATAAAGGATTTACAATCCAATTGTTTGAATGATAATCTCTTATCAAATTGAATAGATAGAACTGTTAATTTTATAACGGTTAACATACAGTTAACATTCATCCTCTTTTTTAAGCTTTCCAAGCTTCGATAATGCCGTAAATGGCAGAAAGCCAGGATGCCAGTTCTCGGATCGTAATGCTTCCGGCCACATCTCTTGAGGAATGCCCTGGGTAAAATATCTCATTCTTTCATCTTCCAATCTGGCTTCGATAACCAAAAGGGCGTTTGAATCACTTGGCTCAAGAAGGAAGTTAAGAGTTCCCAATAACTCCATATTCCCGTACAGTTCAAAGCACACCTTAAAGTTAATCTTCTGAGGCTCCTCGCTTTGAAATGGCACGTTGCGAAGGATTTCCATCTTTAATTCCTTTATGTCCATATTGCTTAACCTCCAATAATGCTTCAATCTCGCTATCAGATAAGAACCGTGTTTGCTGTTCTCCATCTTTATTAAAAACTTGTAATATCCGTGTTCCTTCCTCTGCACCTATTAATTTTGATATTTTGAATATCAGTTCAGAATGTTTTGCTGATCCGGCTAACGCCCTCTTAAATGTACTTTGAACCAATGGAACAAGCTGTTGACTGATAAGAAAATCAAGAATATCAGGTAATACCGCTGCAAAATCCGGCTCTGACACCATACGGTAATAGGTCTTTTCGCTTACCCCTGCTTCCTTGCATATCTCAGGTATACTGGCCCCAGGAAGTTTGACCATTGCTTTTAGTAACTTTCTCCGTTGTGGAGTTACGTTTTTTCGTCTACTTATCCTCTTAAGGGCTTCTGGCATTGCCATACTAACACTCACCCCCTGTAAAAGGTTTCCTGACGACCGTTTCAGCGGAATGTCTTATTTGGGAACACCCCGAAGTCAACTTAAAGACACCCCATAAACCCTCTATTGGTATATATCCATCTAAAATCATTACCGAATCCTTTCTATTAAGCATTAGTTCTCTTTGTTGTCTCATCTTCAAATAATCCCTTCATTTCCCATATCTTTTTTGCCTGTTTTTTGCCCTTTTTCGCCGTAGATACAACCCTTTTCTCGTGGAATACCCGCATATCCTCTCTGTAAATACTGAGGTAAATTCCTGTTACGCTCAACGAAGTTGAGGCAATCATCCCGTGTTCCGACAAACACAGGAACCCAGTTCTCCTGTCCGTAAGAGCAAAGCAGTTTCCTGTTTCGCTCCACCTCGAAGGTTAATTTATCAACATGCCAGGGATATCCTCCGGCATCTCTGTGACCTGGGCTGAACTCAACAACCCACACCTCAATCAAGTCCATAGCTCCTCCTCATTCTTTTTCCAACACAAAGAAAAGAGAGAATATTTTCTATATATATCTATTAGTGAACTACGGGGTTTTCTCAAAACTGGTAAAAATGCCTCTCTTCTTGTGATATCAATAAGATACAAGATTTTTCGGTCATACCACGGCGTGGCAAATCGTGGCATTTCGTGGCATTTTGAGGCATCAAAGAAGGGGTAAATTATCAAAAATCGTGGCATTTCATGGCAACCCGTGGCATTTGCGTGGTATTTTAAGGCAAACCGTGGCATCACTTTTTATCCTTTCTGGGGTAGTCCCAATCACCAACCTGGACTAATCGCCCACCCTTTTCAGTAACTTCATACTGGCAAACCCTGCCTTCCCCGCCCTTTCTCATGCCAGGTTCTTTTATGGTGAGTATCCGCGCCTTCCCCACCTTCCGCTCATCTATCCCCCCTATGTTGATGGTTTCAACCTCAGACAAAACAACACTCATCTGTGATAGTTCCTGCGATAATTCTCCACCCCTCGGCATTTTCGCATCTCTGGCGTGTTGGATGCCCATGATAAGAACACCATTTCCCAGTGACTTTGCCATGTCCTCTATGTCTGCTGCCGTCCTGTGATACTCTCCATTCGGGGGGTTGTAATAGTCGAGAATATTGAGACAGTCACGTTTGATAATGTTTATGTAGTCACGGTCGCGGCAATCCCTGAATGTGATTTGTTCCCGTATCTCTTCAGGAGTGTAGCCCCATTGCAAATACCTTCTTCCGATCTTTGCCACATTCTCGGTGACACAATAGTTGACATCTAAGCCCCTCTTCGAGTTCAAGAGTGCTGTCTCCATGAGAAATCCCGTCTTTCCACAGTTCTTCCAACCGCTGACAACGGCAACATCTCCCTGTGAAATAATTGCATACTCATGCAGTGATAACGGAAACTCCAACTCAAAGGCTCCTGCCATAATCTCGAAGGGGTCAACGATCCGTGAAGGTGGGGTGAGTCTATGCCTCTTCCCGTCGGTTATAAGCAGGCCGGCATCCCGTTTTCTCCTCAGAATGTCGCGCACATCATCCGCTGACAATCCGGTTGCTTCCCGTACCTCGAAGTTGGTAAACCACGACGACGGAAATTCCTCAAAATGCTCCATCACAAGTGTAGCTTTGGGTTTCTTAGATTCCGTCGGTTCTTCCTTCTTCTCTTTTGGCCCTTCGTAGACTTCCGACGTGGTTTCTATGGCTTTCTTGATTGTTGCCTGCCCATAGGTAAGTCCATTTGAAAAGTGTTTCTTATCCCACTTCCCGGCATAGTCAGAAAAGAGTTTCGATTGACGGAAGAGCCTGTCCATCATAGCAGGGTCTTTACCCGTCCAAAATGCAAGATGACAGCACAAAGCCATGTGAGCCTCTGATCTCGATGGATACCCGCTGCAATCACCTTCGAATAGCTTTTTAACCTTGGCCCCGTTGTCAGCGTCGAACATCCTCTGGAGAAGTTCGTTATCTTCTATTTGTAAAGTGGGTTTGATAGTCTCGGTCTGAGGTTGCTCTTCAGGTTTCTTTTCTCCGAACACAGACTTATGCAGTTCCTCGATCTCATCATGTCTGCATTCAATTGTGAGTGGTGTTCCTTTAAGATGATTGCCTGTAACCGTTAGATACCGATCACCGTCATACAGTTCAATGTTGCCTTTCTTACGCCCATGCTCCGGTAAGACGGCAATCACCCAGATTCGTATCCCTTCTCCTGAAGGGCTTACTTCAGTATATGAAGCCAGTTTGTCAATGATCTTTTGCGCCCAGGCTGCGATCTCACCCGTTTTAGGATTTCTGCAATGGTCAAGATCGATACCGACATAGACAGTAGACTTCGGGGGGCCTAACTCGAAGCCTATTCCACGGATACCGTTATTAGAATGCTCCTGGTAATACTCAAAAGCATTTTCAAAAGTCGTCCATGTATTCGCATTATCAGATTTCGCTTTCTTGCCTGTCCTTACATCAAACGGAGGCTTTGTTGGTTCACCGTTTTTAATTTCTTCAGTCCAGCATACCCAATTAGGCCACTGTTTGAGTGGTGACGGAATGTTTTCAGGATAAAGCGGTGGTTTTAGATTATTCTCGTTTGGCATCTTTCCCTAATCTTTCCCCCTCAGTGTTGTCTTTTGCCGAATACATCCGGCGCTTCAATTCTTTGATTGTATCTGCGTATTGTTTGGCAGGCACAAAAGCGGTAGGATATTCAGTCAAGGCCGTTTCCAACTCAGCCGTAAGAGGTGCTGAAAAAACGATCCGGCCCCTCAAATTTTCCTTCATGCTAATTTGGAAACCGAAATGTTGCAGATAGGAAGCCTGGTATACGTCGAGCGTTTGGTAAATGTCCATACTTAACGCTCCATGCTATCCGACGTTAGAACAGGACAAGAGAACAAAAAAGCTTCCACGTCCACGGTTCTATAAAGGATTTTTCCGGAGCCAACCTTGAAGTATTTCGGCCCCTTTTTCTGTGTTCTCCAATTTGCCAATGTTCCCGTTGAAATGCCATAGTTAACCGAAACTTGTTGCGGCGTTTGGGCCACAGGGATTATCTTGTTACTCACTCTTTGCCTCCTTTTAATTTTGCTTTATCCATTTTAAAAATGTTTGTTGGTTCCTGAACTGCCAATTCATTTTCCATCATTACCTCCATTAGATTGCGGTTCGTTAGCGGGCGTTTCTTCGTCCACGACAAGCGGTATTCCAAAGGCTGCTGAAAGTTTCACAGCATCTTTCGCCGGGATAGGCCTCCACCCTTGTTCATACTCGTAAAGCACGAAACGCGGTATGCCTGTTTTTTCAGATAATTTTGTTGGGGTTAAACCGTTGAGAACTCGAAGAAGTTTTATAATGTTCGCGCCTGCCATGTCATTAGCATACGGCACGAATCATTAGTTAAGGATGTGCAGAAAGGTTATTTTTTTGGTGTACCCTTTTGCACAGGGAAATTTAAAACTGAGGAAGGATACTGCTTTCTATAAAGGTTGCGCCGGATGATTTCTTCATCTGATATTTTTTCATCCGGAAAGTAGAGTTTTATGAAGTCGAAAACCAAACTGCTTGCTGCTTTCTTAGGAATATGAAAATCAACTAAATCTAACGCCATAACGGTAGCAAGTGCATTGATAGGTTTACCTGGGTTTGTATTTTCTGAAAAAAGGCCACTCTTAAGCGGTAGAATTGTCCGGAGATCAACCCTTTCTAACACTCCCATCTTCATCAATCCCCAAATATCTTTATAAGTTTTGACAAGTTTATCCATTATGTACTTCTGACGATCTTTTGGATTACGTTTCTGTGATTCTTTTTTCTTACTCGATAATACATATGCAGCGATTCCGCTATATGCGATACTCCAAAACAAAGCACCTGGATATGTAGGGTCTATGGTCAATCCCTCAATATCTTTTTCAAATCTGGCTAAGTCCGCTTTAACTGTGGCCCTCGACACATCAGGAATAAAGCCATGATTTTTCAACCATATCTTTGCAGCGTTTGCCTGGGTGTTGAAGATAATATTGAGTTCTTCTTCGGTGAAATCTTCCTTCCTCTCAAGGCCAAGGATAAGTTCATCAACTGATAATTTTTTCTCGTCCATTGTCATCTCCTGCTCTGACATTCCCCTGCAAGTTAGTGAGAGGAAACCTGGCAGGAGTGACAGGCTTGTCGGGAGCTACCCTATCCTCTCGAAAGTTCATCATGCGTCCTGTAAATGTATCACGTTGCCGTTAACCTTCTCCTGAAACGCTTCTTCAAGCCTTAGTATTGCACGCCGTTTCTCGCTCGGCATAAGGTGAGCATAGCGCTGAGTCATGGCCAATGTCTTATGTCCAAGCAATTCCTTGATGGTAAGCAGACTTTCCCCGTTCAATGCAAGCCATGAAGCAAAAGTGTGTCTCAGCGTATGGAACACAACCCGTTGTCGCCTGTCCTTCACACCAACATTAAAAAGTTTATCTGCTACCTTCGCGAAAGTCTGGCTGACTTCGGTGATCCTGTCATTAGTACCTTCTTTTTTATGGTTCTTTTTTGTGAAGACATAATCCGTGGGCTTATCTGGTTTCCGTCGGAGTAGCATTTCTTGAACCGTGTTGTTCGTGTCTACCTTTCGCGTCGTCTTATTCTTTGGGTTCAGGATCGTGATAATACCATTGGTGAAATCAATATCATTTCCTCTTAGGTCGAATATCTCCCCTGCTCTCATTCCACAGTATAAGCCAAGCAATGCTATATCATGGATTGTTTCAGAAACCTTTTTCAATTCATCCAGAAGTAAACGAGCCTCGTCATGTGACAGGAATCTTTCGCGCTGATTTTCAAGCGTAGGCATTTTCACAGATTTAACAGGGTTGTTCCCCTGGTGTAATCCCCATGCTACTGCTTTATTAAAAATCTGGCGATAGAGTTTCAAGCAATGCGTTATAGTTGCCGGAGCCTTCTTTTCCTTTATGAGTTCACTTTTCATGCGCTCAAGGTCTAAGGGAGATATCTCAGAAAGTCTTTTCTCGTCGAATCGCGGGGCAAGGTGGTTTTTATATCGGTTCTCGTCGTCAAACCCCCCACCCGCTTTGTTATCAACTGCCCATTCCAGATACTTCTTTGCCACATTTTTGAAGTATGGGGCTCTGGGCCTTTCACTTGGTAATTCTTCACTGTGGCGAAGAGAACGCAACCTCTCGCCACGAACGATGGAGGCCAGTTTCGGGGTATACCCTTCTGAGGCCCACCCTACCTTCTCACCGATTAGTTTCTGATCCTTATTGCGATAATATATGAAGTAGCAGACATCCGGTTCACCATTATGCGTCCTTTTATTTGAAGGGCGTTCCTGCACACCGATAAACTTTTCCGGTTCCCTTTTCTTCTTTTTCGTGTTACCATTTTTCATGGTCATGGCTTACCCCCTAACAGGATTTATTGTAAAACCTAACAATCCAAACCCAATTTTGGTTAACATATGGTTAACATTTTTTGTGAATAATGGTGATTCTGAGTGAAGGTTAAAAAGTGTCATTGGCTTATAAGTACATTATAATGATTATAAAAATGATGTCAAGTGAATTTTAGTGAATACTATGAAAAACACCATAAATAGGACTACGAATCCAAAGGCTTGCAGGTTCGAATCCTGCTGGGCGCGAATAAATTCAATGAGTTACAAGCAATTTTAAAGAAATTATAAATCTTATCGTTAACCTATAGTCAATATCGACAAAATTTCCCTTTTTCTTCTATTCATGATTTCAAATATGTTAACCAAAAATCAATAGAATTAAATCTTTAACTTCTCAGAATAACGAACCTTTAACAGTTTTAAACACTTCTCTATTTCAGGCATATTGATAAGGTCCTTCCGGTTACATACCCAATAGCTCTTCTTTATCTCGAAAAGAGCATCACCTTTCAGCTTCCTTTTTCCTCTTTTTCGTGTTAACATTCTCCAAGTAACGGGTTATATTTTTACATGTTTTTTATAATTGCCAGCTTGTATAAGTATTTTTTGTTAATGCATGGTTTACATATTTTTTTAAATAATGATTATTCTGAGTGAAATCTAAAGATGGGTAATTTCATTTTTTATTTCAGCTCCACCCTTTTCCTCGCCTTTTTTTCTTTAAGCCCTTCCTTCGCTTTCAATGAAAAGGACCTCGCCCGACTGTTGCAGTCTAATGAGTGCAAGTTTTGCAACCTTCATAGTGCGAATCTATCAGGTGCAAACCTCTCTGGTTCTCAATTGTCCAACTCTGTCCTTTCCCATGCTAACCTTTCCGGGGCCAATCTATCACGTGCCAACCTATCAGGAGCATTTCTCACCAACGCCAACCTCTCAGGTGCCAATCTTGCTGATGCCTTTATGGTTGATGCAAACCTCTCTGATGCAAATCTGTCCGACACTAACCTGGCAGGTGCAAATCTGTCAGGTGCTACCTGGACTGATAGGCAGAAATGCGGCAAGGATTCCTATGGTGAGTGCAAAAGAACAACCCTTGAAGGCGCACCAAGCAGCCCTGAGGGTTCACGCAGTAGAACACCTGATACACCTGCCTGGCTCCCGGGAGGAAGATAACTCATAACTCCACTTCTTTAGCTCTCAAACTGAAGGGTTTCCCCTTTTCCAGGCTGATTATATTTTGTGCTATAGTGAATTTTGTTGTCAACTGTGATATATTATATCGTTAACACGATGTCCACTCCCCCCGGGGTTCACGGTGCGCTGATCCCCCCCGATTCATCCTTGCACTGTCCCGGGGGATCTCTTCTCTTATATTATTTCACCCAGCCACTCGCTGAAAGAGTTTGGCCTTCCCCATTAATGACCAGTCCCTATGGGTACTTCCCTTCGCTGAAATAATCACCGAGAAGTCCCCTGGTATGCTCCTCATCATGACAATAAATACAAAGGTTCTCCCAATTTGATCCATCTGGTGGATTGTTCCTGTGGTTTCCATCCTTGTGATGAACCGTGAGAAGATGCCTGTCCTTATAATCAAACTCTCTCGCGCATTTTGCGCAAATGAGCCCGTGAATGTTCAAGGACCGTTCTCTGTAATCGTTTTTTGGTACTGCACTTTCTTTCAATTCTCGTACGATTTCATCAACGTCCTTACCACTATCTTTTTTTTCAGGCCATCTTCTTTTCTTTACTGAAAATGATTTCCGTCTCATGTATACTCCTCAATAAAATATTCGCCCTCTAAGTATAGCTCAGTTTAAAAAATTTTGCTTTCCCGTTGTTCATATATTAATCTTTAATGAACGTTGAGTGTTATGTACAGAGAATATTTTGGGTTAAAAGAAACACCTTTTTCTATTGCTCCTGATCCTCACTACTTTTACATCAGTGAAGGTCACCGTGAAGCCTTAGCCCATCTGATTTATGGAATCAACAGCGATGGTGGATTCATTTTACTTACAGGTGAGGTTGGCACAGGGAAGACAACTGTGTGCCGATGCTTACTGGAACAAATACCTGAAAACTGCGAGGTTGCTTTTATTTTGAATCCAACCTTGTCATCCGTGGAACTTCTTGCAGCGATATGCGATGAATTCAGGATTGCCCACGCAAGAGGTAACGAGACTACTAAAGATCTTGTGGCAGATATCTATGATTTTCTTCTTCATATCCACGAAACAGGCAGAAGGGCGATTCTTATCATAGAAGAGGCACAAAACCTGACCGTACAAGTTCTCGAACAGATACGCTTACTCACTAATCTCGAAACCAGCCAGCGTAAACTGCTTCAAATCATAATGTTAGGACAGCCTGAACTGAGAAAAACCCTTGCCAAGCCTCAGTTACGTCAACTTTCCCAGAGGGTCACAGCCCAGTACCATCTCGGTCCATTGGGAAAGCATGAAATAGATTCATATGTAAAGCACCGTCTGGCTGTGGCAGGGCTCACACACAGAGAAGTTTTTCCGCCTTCTGTTATCCGAATGCTTTACAACCTGACCAGAGGAATACCGAGGATCATTAATTTAATATGCGACAGAGCGCTTCTCGGAGCATATACAGAAGGGAAGGCAAAGGTTGACAAGAGTACCCTTGCTAAAGCAGCAAGAGAGGTCTCTGTAAGAGGTAAAAACAGGTGGCAAGTGAGAAAGATCTATATCTGGCTTACCATCGCCATTTTGATTGCACTGACGATAGCTGGCTTTCTACAGTTAGCGCTAACACTGAAAGGGAGTTAACTGAAAGTGTCATATATCCTTGAGGCACTTAAGAAACTTGAGAGGGATCGCCAACGAGAACGGATGCCGAATCTCTTAACCGTTCAGGGAGATCACAAACCTGCAACCAAGAAGAGAACTCTATGGCCTTACATCGTTATCGGTCTCATTCTTGTTAATGTAGTGTTTATTTTCTTGCTGTTCAGGGTTGATCCGTGGACAAATACCGTCGTCTCAACCAGATATAAAAACCTGTCAAAGGTTGAGACGGCAACTCCAGCGCCATCGACTGCAATTGATGAAAAAAGTGGGCAACTACCAATGGAACCCAGAAAAGACATAACAATCACGGAGAATAAGGACTTGGTACAGCCCTCACCGCTCAAGACTCGGTCAGATTTACCAAAAAAAACACCCCATGAGCCATCTCCAACAAAGACGGAGCCTCTACAACCATCGCCTCCGCGTGAAGCGAACGTAGAAAAACCTTCAAAGGCTATCAAACCTGCTTTGACAGGTGGAAAAATACTGAGTATCGGAGAGCTGCCTGCCGACACGAGAGCCGGTCTTCCCGAACTCAAAATGACAGTGCACTCATATAATGAACACATGCAGTCGAGATTTGTGGTCATCAATAATAGTATCTTAAGAGAAGGCCAGTCCATAAATGCTGACCTGAAGGTAGAACAGATTACCCAAAACGGTGTAGTCCTTAATTCCCGAGGCTATCGTTTCATCCTGAAAATTAATGAAAACCTTTGAGTAATTTACTTATAATCTGCGACCTGGTTTGCTGTTAAAACCCTTTCACACAGATTCAGTCAAATTCGATTTTGTAAAAAAGATCGACACTTGTTTCCATGCCAGCTTTGCTTTCCAATTCCAGCTTTTTTGACAGACTGTAACGTGCAGATACAAGATACTGGTCGCTAAACAGGGAACGCCCATATGAGATGTACAGGTCTGGTGAGAGATACTTTCCTACAGTCATAAGAGAATTATTAAGGGTAGATCCTGTGACAGTTGATGTTCTTGACGTGGTAAATGAACGGTTTGCACCTTCCTGCACCTCTAAGGTATCAACTCCAAGCAGATGCTGTATCTGGTCCTGGATTCCGCCGGATTTTGAAACGCCAAGAACAGCGCTTGCGCTTTTCAGGAGTAAGGCAGTCTGTTGCGTTTCAGCACCCGCCTTAGTTGGCCTGCCAAGGACCAGATAAGACAGGACATCCGTGTCTGTCATAGGAGGATCAGAATAAAGCTTAATCAGGGGGGATAAGGGTGTTCCTGTAACTGTGACCCCTGCTTTTATTTCGTCAAACTTTCCTGGATTGAACGTTCGGATAGCCATTATATCCAGTAAGGCAAGATCCACAGGTTTATTGTCAAACATGATATTCCCCCGTACCACATCTAACTTGATTCCATAGCTATTATATTTACCACCCGCAATTTTCAGCATTCCTTTTCCGAGCAATTTGTCTGGAAGTCGTCCTGTAAGGTTCACATTTCCCTGTATCTGACCATCGAGGCCTGAAACCTGAACATGGACTTTTTTACCCATTACCACAGAAACCTGCACTTCGATGTCGCTTTTGAGTGGCTTTTTCTCTTTTCGTGGGGCATCAACAATGACGACATCATCGCTTATACGGACAGATGTCTTATTGCCGACATCTCTTAAGAGGGCATCAGGTATAAGGATCTTACCTTTGATCATCATCTTGTCGCCCTCCCCCTCAATGATAAGGTCAGGGCTGATAGATACTTGGAGTTCAGGTAAATAGATTGTTTGAAAACCTTCTCCTGTGAGTAATGTTTTAAACCTGGCAATGCCAAAACCTTTAAACCAGAAGGTTCCTGAACCTTCTAACTTACCTGACCCGGATTTCCCTGTGAATGACCGTAGTTCGATTCGATCCTGGACAAATGTAGCATTCGCGGTAACCCCCTCAACCCTGATCCCTGTCCCTGGTAAGTAAGCAGTGGCGTCTCTGAGCTTTATTTGCCCTTCAACATCAGGCATATCCCATGTACCTTTACGGGTGACATCAAAAATTAGGTGGCCTTTGCTTTCTTCAACAAGCCCCGGAAAGATTGAACTGATAATACCTTTTTCACGAATCTCACCGCTTAACTGCATGTTGACTGCACTCGTCCTTGCAATTTTCACCGGGAAATGCGCTGATACAGGAAGATCAAAATTACCATTTACTTTTCCATGGCTGGGAAATTTGACATCGACTCTTCCTTTGAGCACTTCATCTTTCCAATTGAAATGAACGCTTGCATATTCTGCTGTAGAAGTTATTACTCCCCCCTCACCTTTCCACGTGATGGAACTATCTGTCACATCTGTTTTGCCTGATATCTCAAAATGGGAGCCTGCACTGATCCTTCCCTGAACAGTACCAGATACCTTGCCGGTGATATCTATGTCGTGTGGTGACAATGGCTTAAGGATGGTAACATCAATGTCACGCCACATTGCTCTCATTTCCCCAGATTCAGGCATTCGTAAATAAGCAGGCCCATTTGAAACGAACTGACTCTCAAATTTTCCCCCATTGGCAAAACCCACATCAAATGAGGCTCTGATACCATTTTCACCGCAATCGATCTTTGATACTGTTGAACCATGGAGCGTTATAGGTCCTCTGGCTATACTGAAAGTGTTTGTCCCTGACCCAACCAATCTCATGCGTTCCTTATCAAAAATTTGACCTTGTAAAAACCCGGATCCAGTTCCGCCTATTTTGATGCCACCATAAATCTGATTTGCCCTCTCCAGTCTAAGTTTCTCCCATCGTATACTGAAGCTCCCCCTTATGGGATTAAATGTCAGGGCTCCTGAAATTTCGGCCAATTCGCCCGAGGCGCCTGAAAGAATCATTGGGGACATAGCTGCTCGGTCTCGTGAAATATTTAGGGCAACGGGTCTTAAAACATTGAAGACTCCGGCAAGAGCGTCCCACCCTTCCATTTTAGAAAGGGTTCCACTCCATTCCCCTTCATGGTATCCCCCGCTTGCCGCAATTTCACCATTACTTTTTGGCCCTTTAAGTGAGATAAATACGTCATGATTTGAGAGTTTTCCACCTATCGTGACCAGCGCTGATCGAAGGTTGATGGGACCGTAATTGACATTGCCTGCCTGCAAATTCGCTTTTAGAACATCACCTTCTTTCTCATTCACTTTGATGCTTACTAACGCGGAATCGGCTTTCAACCCTCCGATGCCTATGGTGTAACCCTCGGCTGTTACGATTCCTCCCCATCGATCATTGGCCCATCGAAACCAGCCAGATGCTGTTAAACGTCCGGTTGCACTGGGAATCAGACCACCGAGATCAGTAATTTTTGCATTGTAATCCACTTTCCTTTGCAGTATTCCGTGTGCCTTAACATCAAATCCCTTTCCATGAAGTTCTGCCTGGTCTACAGAAAGCAGACCTTTGGCCCATTGTACTTCAATATTCCCGGTCAAAGGCCTGTTTCGTACTGTACTTCTGAGAAAATTTGCCTTCACTTGGCCTTCTGGATATGAGGACCGTGTAAAGGTGAGTTCAGAAGAAAAATCAGCGTTAACGATCCCGGGCCAATCAGGCGTGATAAGGGCAGGATCAAGATTTCTTGCATTCAACATACCTGAGACTTTAAGTGCATGTGACCATGAGGCAGTGATTTTACCAGTGACGGAACCCTTTAATGCCCTACCCTTAATCTCGAAGATTTTTAGTTCTTGGTTATTACCTTTGAGTTGTCCTTCAAGGGTAAGGTTTTTCCAGGATTCAGCAATGTTTTTTATACTGAAAGAACCACTATAGCCGGATATATTACCCTTTGCTGTCAGAATTCCCGAAATACAAGCCATTGCCTCCTTGTTCTTTAATAGGTCTATATCATTCAAGCTGAGATTCAGCTCGTATGGTCTTTCCGCAACAGATAGATCCAACGATACATTTCCACTGATCGATCCTGGCCGCCCCATTTCTTTGAAGTCGATTCTATCAAGACTTATTATTTTTTTTGAAATGGCCACTGTGCCCGCCAACTTTACGTGTTCATCATTTTTTGACATGCCGATGATGGTCATTGGTCCACTCATTTGCAGGGGACGTGAAGCTGCCTTAAGGTTCAATATAAAGCGATACTCATCAAGACCAAGATATGGTCGGGTAGATTTCATAAAAAACTTTGCTGAAAAATTCGGATTTGTAAAGTTTGCCCGTGCTGAACCGTCCACAACCCCGCCTGCTATCTTCGAGTAAAACGATCGAATGTTTAATCTTCCAAGATACCATATGAGTTGGGCACTAAGGCCATCAATGCGCTGTATTTCACGTCCTGCTTCTTTGTAGCTAATACTTGTAATATACAACAGCTTGACCCTTGCCTTGGTCCATGACAATATCCCTTTTACCTTGGGCCACGTTAAATCATGAGGATTTCTTACTTCGGGGAATAAATCATTGAGAGAGAGCTCCTCGATCCCAATCACCTGAACTCCAATCCATCCTCCTAAAATGTGAAAGGGATTCCAACGGACATAGAAACGTTTGGCTGTGATTTCCCAGGACATCAGCCTCACGGTGGGATTTTTAACCTCTAGCCCCCGAACAATATTACCGTTGATACTGCTGATTTGGACATCAGCCGGAATGAATTGTATCACCTTGTTAATGACAAATTTGGCTCCCTGGTTGGTAACAAGAAGCCATGTAAAACATCCTGTCAACAGCAAAACAATGAAAGAAAAGATAAAACATATTTTATAGAGTTTTCTCATAGCCCGATCCCCACAACAAGGTGAATCCGATAATCTGGCTTTCTTACTCCAATCTGCCTTGCTATATCCAACCTTATGGGCCCGATAGATGTATAGTAACGACCACCTATCCCTGTGCCTTTAGCAAAATCGATTTTTCTCCATGAATTAAAAGCATTCCCGATGTCGTAGAATACAGCTATACCCCAGTCTTTCCCTATGCCCTTCTCCAGTTCCACACTTCCAAAAAGCAAATGCTTGCCTCCAACAACATTTCCAAATGCATCTGTCGGTCCAAGCGATTGGTACCTGTATCCGCGAACGCTGGTATCGCCCCCGGCGAAAAAACGAACAGATATGGGAAGGTCCTGAGCAGGCTCATTTTCTGTAGTTGCTCCAACCTGCATCCTCGTTAAAAGGGTGACTCTTTGGGGGAGAGATATGAGGTATTCTCCTCTTCCAAGGAACTGCAAAAAACCGGTTTCTGATCCCAGGAACTGATCTGTGCCTCTCAATTCAAGGTTATATCTGAATCCATTCGTAGGCCGTATAACATTATCATATTGGTGATGGGAAAACTGAACACCTGGCATGAAAAGAAATACATTTGTTTTTTCAATACCAGCCTTTGAGTCCTCCTGTTGCAATCTCAAATAGATTGAACCTAATCTTTCCTTGCCCGCAGTCTTTTCCCCCGTTCCAAAAGCCCTTGTCAGGGCGCCCTCAAGAGCAAGAAACTCAACCGTTTTATCAGAAGTCTTTTCGTGTTCATAACCAAGTTTTATAGACGTTAGACTTTTGATATCAAACCTGCTTGGAAAGATATAGCGGGCACCAATAGCCTGATAAATATCACTCAATTTCAATTCCATATCAAAGAATTGCCCTGTGCCTAGGATATTGAAATCCTGATAACGAATCTGCCCTCTGATCCTTGTGTCAGTTCCATAACCAATACCAAATTTTACTCGTTTTTGTTTTAACGGAATTAAAGCAATTTCTACAGGTACAAAATTATCTTTTGCTTCTTCTTGTTTTGCCATTATATTGACAAGTCTGAAGCGGTCCGAACTGACCAGATTTACCTGGGTCAATGCTATTTTTTCCTGTGAAAATGGTTCTCCCTTTTTGAATGCAAGGTGTCTCATAAGAAAAGATTCAGGGAAACCAGATTCGCCAGTAAAAGTAATATCACCAAAAAAATACTTAAACCCGGTTTCTAAAACCAGCTCAATCTCTGCTGATAACTTTCTTAAAGTTACTTGTACTGAATGTTTCACATACGTCGCATCCAGATAACCGATACTGATTGCTTTCTTTAGGAGAACCTCTTTACCTTCTTCATATACATCCTGTCGAAGCCTGTCCCCTTTGTGTAATGGAAATTCGGCAATAAGATCATTGATTACCTTTTCCTGCGCACCAGGACCCTGCACAACAATTCGAATAGCTCCTATTCGCACAGGGCTTCCACTTTTGACAGATATAAAAAACTGGAAGGAGCCTTCAGCTGATGACTCAAGCTTTACAGCCACATCCGGTGTATAATATCCAAAAGGTTGGAGGGCTTGCCGAACTTTTTGGGGCCCCTGCCGCTCAAGGCGCTTTAGCCAGCTATCATCCACAATACCATCTCGTATCAAGTCTTGTGGAATCTCCATCGCTTTCTCAACGGCTTCACGTTCCTTGCCTGTTACCCCTTCCACATTAACTGTCAGGTATTTAACTTGGTCAGCATGTAATAACCCTATCCAACCGGTTATGGTCACGCATAACACTATGAGTCGAATCACTGGCAATACTGTCTTTGTATGCGCTCTGTGCAGCATTCAGGTGTGTGATATAATACACAGCGTTTTCATGTGAAATCAATTCTTCAGATATTAACACAACCAGTTCTTTATGGGACACTATCCCAGCAAAACACCTCTTGCGCAAAGCTAAGCGATGAATGCATTTAACTGCAAATGGATCAATAAAGGGACCTTTCCGTTGGAATCTCTTGAAATCGTAACCCAAAGAGTTTATTATCATCAGACATCGTGATTAGGCTTCACATCATCAACTCTTTTGAAGGAGTGCTTATGAAGTTATCAAGATATTGTTATACCCACGTATTGGTTTTCTTTCTGACCGGTTTTGCTTTTATGTTCTCTTCTTGCGCTACAACTAACCACCAACAGTCTACTCCCTATGCAAGCGCTATCCAGGAAATAATATATGGCAAAATCTCTGGTTTAAGAGAATCTTCATCGAGCAGGGATACTGGATCACTCGGAAACACCAGATGGCGCGTTGTGAACGTCAGTCCAAACATTCAGAATTTTTTAAAAGGCACGGAATTCTTTTTTGAAAGAAGTGGTGTTCTTGTTGAATCTGCGGAACTACCAAACGGTACCATCTATACAGATACCCATCGGTATCGCGTACTCGATTCCACCCTTGTTCTTACCAAGGATGGGCTTACTGCTGTTACACTCTGGAAAATAGAAGGTGAGACTTTGAACATTGATAGGGATGACTATAGATTGACACTGAAAAGGATAAATAATTAAAGCCTTTTTCTACAGGTGTTTACACTCATTCGACATCATAATATGATGCGAAGACCTCTTTTTTTGACTTTACTTCAGGCAGTACATAAACAACTCCCATCACCCCGGCAAAAGCTGGTTTCACGACTTTATCAAAAAATGTTGCTGGCACATTGATACATCCATAAGAGATACGGTTGTCGAGGGGTGTTGGAGTGGCCAGGCGTTCCAAGCGGCGTTCCTCCGGTTTATTTGTAACTACCCGATGAAGCGACATAGCACCCTCATAATCAACCCAGAGAATATCCTTTCTATAGAAATTGATGCCCATGTAAGAAACGAAACGACCCGCAGGTGTTGTACGTTCTTCTGGACGGATTGAAGACATCTTCCTGTTACCAATACCCGGTACTGCATCGTCTCCAACAGCCATTCCTAACAGTGCGGGGGCTGCCCCACGAAGCCGACCATCAGCATGGAATACAAAAACCTTAGCGCCTATCTTGTCAACGATTACAAAGGGCATTCCGCGATTGTTACCCGAGTCCACAATCCAGTCTGCCACGTGTCGCGCATCTTGAGATGCCTCTTCCTGTTCAAAGTTTGCTCTTTTTGGCAGGGGCTTGTCCAACACTGGTTGTGTTTCGACAGACAGACTTGCTATTTCAATGTTTTGCCCAGTCAATGTTCCGCTCTGATCTGACAATCGCGTATCGGCATCTACTGCCAAAACAGAAAAAGGGATTAAAAAAAAGACCAGCGCGTAAAAGCCCAAAAATTTGCTATTCTTTGCCACGCACAAATTCCTTTGAAAAATTATCAATATCGCAGCAATCACAAATTCTCAAGTTGGTTTTTCTTTTGGCTCCCATGTAATTACCCATTAAGTAACAGTATGCATTCTCTTTTACCAACTGATAGAAGAGGCCCCGCCTCATGTTTTTTAACAATCAGCGGGGCAATTCACCTATGAAGCTTTAGTTGCGGTCTTTCTTAGGTGGTGGTGGTGGAGGAGGTGGTGGTGGAGGAGGAGGTGGTGGGGGAGGTTGGATTTTTTCAGCTGGTGGTGGAGGAGGTGGTGGAGGTGGACATTTTACAGGAAAGAAACATCCATCACGTTCTACGCATGGGCCAGGCTTGCAGTCATCTTTACTAAAGCAGCCTTCGTATGGAACACATGGGCCTGCCGGAGCTGGTTTTAAAGAGCCCATTATCTGGCAGCAACCTGAAAACAATAAACCAACGGCAACAAGAAACAGAAATGCAACTAAAGATTTTTTGTTCATACATCCTCCTTCTTTTAGTTTTTTCCCAGGCTTCATTACCTCTCCCTAGTGTGCCTGGGTGTATTTTATAAAAAAGACTTTACATTACATTATATCCTACTATTCGATAAAAGCAATATTTTCTTAAAACTTTTTAATGACCAAATTATTTTTAATAAATCTGAGGTTTTCAGCTATGGCTTTACTCAAATCCCCCAGGGCTTCGCTCATTAAAGCAACCAGGACATCGTATCCGCTCCCTTTTGCAGGTTTAGTAACAATTGCTTCCTGGAAAGACAAAAGACTTTTTCCATCCTTATCAAACACTGCCCATTGTGCTCTAAGGGTCAAACTGCCGTCTTGAACAGCATCGAATCGATATAAAATTACTGGAACCCTGTAAGATTCTGGCATGGTAGTTTTCCATGCAACTACAGCAAGGCCATCGCGGTCAAGCAAGGATCCGATATTTTCAATAAGCACTCTCGAGATCTCCGTTTTTATGGAACCACCCCACAGGTCGAATTCCGAAATCATGAGTTGATTCTCCTTGGCCCGTGTCACAATCTCTGCTCTGTCAAGATACTCTGGAATCTCAATGGGTCCTATGGCTATAATTTTGTTCTTGTCATGGAGTATTGTCTTGTCTTCTGATATTTGTGGAGGCATAGGTGTAAGCGCATAAAACCTTGCTGGTGGGGATGATCCACAAGCGGTTAAAAGAAGGGCCATAAGGATGTTCCCCAGTACAAGCGTTTTGAGAGCAGCCTTCTGTTTCATACTCATTCTCCTTTTAAGGTTCTTTTGCCTTTAATGAGGGACTCGGGATGCCTGTAGATGTAATCAGATAAAGATCGAACAGACCGAGAGGCTTTGGATACTTCGTTCAGAGCATTGTCTATCTGATACATAAGGGCTGAATTATCTGATGCAAGCTTTTGAACAGAACTAAAAGTTTTCTCTGCCTGTTCCAAAGAGGCACGTGCCGTGGAAAGCGTCTTCTCCACTGCACCAGGGACATTTTGAGACTTATCGGCAAAGGCCTTGATTGAATCGGAAGTTTCTTTCAGGTTAGTCATCATGGGGCCAATTTGCTGGTCTATTTTTCCGAGAATTTTGCGCGATTCCTTCAGACCTTCAGATAAAGATTCAAGGCTCGATCCGATTTGGGGTGAGTTAGCAACTTTTTCTATTCCCTCTATCGATTTCAATAACTTATCAAAGAGTTCCTTGAGTGGAAGTTCTTCCGCTGTTCTCAAAAGTTGATCGAGGGGGGATGAGACTGTAGGAATCTCAGGAAACCTTTTATCCATCCCCACATATCGTGCTGGTTTGCCTGGGAAAAAATCAACATTTATCATGAGTTGGCCTGTTACAAAACTCTGTAACTCAAGCTGTGCTCTCAGTCCTTTCTGAATAAGTTCTTCCCAGACTTCAGCACTCCCGATAGTTCCCTTAGAACCAGTTACTTTAGTAGGATCAATTTCAACATACACCGGGATTAAAAAAATCAGGTCTTTTGGATCAAATTTTAGCTCAATGTCCTTGACAGAACCTATTTTCACCCCTCGAAAGTTGACAGGTGAACCCTCATTCAGCCCTTTAACCGACCCCTCAAAAAACATTACATAAACAGACCTCTTGGTAAAAAATTTCTGAGAACCTAAGACTATCACTGCAATAACCCCCAATGCTATTGCTCCGAGCACAAAGGCTCCAATCAATGTTTTGCTTGCAGGTTTGCTCATACAATCTCCTTCACCACATCCATTAGGCTCGGCCAATGGCTTGAATACGAGGCTCTGAGGCACCCCGCGTGAGAAATCTTCTTACAGTATCATTATCACATTCTTCAAGAAGTTTCTTGGGATTACCTGATGCAATAATTGTCTTTGATTCCGTATCGAGAAAAACCGAATCATTCCCTATGCTAAAAATACTTGCAAGTTCATGGGTGATAACGACTACTGTTGTTCCCATACTACTTTTGAGTTGCAAAATGAGATCATCAAGCATCCGGGCACTGATAGGATCCAATCCTCCTGAGGGTTCATCAAGAAAAAGAATTTCCGGATCTAATGCCATTGCCCTGGCTATACTCGCCCTTTTCTTCATTCCACCACTTATTTCAGAAGGGTAGTAATCTTCGAAGCCTGCAAGTCCTACGAGAGCCAGTTTTAACGAAGCGAGTTCCAGAGCCTGATCATGATCAATTTTTTGATATTCCTGAATGATCAGCATTATGTTCTCTGCAAGAGTCATGGAACTCCAAAGAGCCCCTCCCTGATACATAACGCCTATGCGCCTTAAGATTCTTTCTCTTTCTGATTCTTCAATGTCCCAGAAACTTTCTTTGTCGTAAAATACCTTTCCTCTGGCAGGACGTTGGAGACCTATGAGGTTCCTCATTAAAGTGCTTTTGCCGCAACCACTCCCCCCCATTACAATAAAAATATCCCCTCTGTTTATGGTAAATGTAAGATCCCTCTGTATAACATTGTCACCAAATGCCATGGTAAGATCTTCAACCACGATAATTGGTTCAAAGACCGCCTTATCTTTGTTCTGTTTTTGAACTTCGCCAATCACTGATCACCGTTAACCATTAACTGTCTTTTATATACCCAAGATGTTGCATCCTATCGTGATAATTGCTGTAGCAATAATGATACTCACAATGCTCGTTACTACCGCTGAAGTAGTAGCCTCTCCAACTGCTGATGCGCTTCTACTGCACTGCATTCCTCTGAGGCATCCCGCTGTAGCCACAAGGATACCAAAAATAAAACTGCTGAACAACCCTATACCAACTGTAGTGAGCGTTAAAGAACCTTTTGTTGCATTGAGATACTCTCGGATTCCAATATCAAACCCTCCCACACCAACAATCATGCCCCCAAGAATGCCCATGAGGTTAGCATATAATGTAAGGAGGGGCATCATAACAGCGAGGGCGATAATTCTTGGCAGTACAAGAAACTCCATCGGTGGCAATCCGGCAGTTTTCAGGGCATCTATTTCTTCATTCACCTGCATGGACCCTATTCTGGCCGCAAAAGAAGCTCCTGTTCGACCAGCCATAATAATACCTGTCATAATGGCTCCCATGGCCCTCACCATAGCGATTGCAACCAAATTTGCTATGTAGATTTGAGCTCCAAACATCTTCAATTGAATGGAACCCACAAAAGCAAGTATTAACCCGACAAGAAGGCTGATAAGCGAAACAATGGGAAGGGCCTGAGCCCCTGATTCCTGTATTATAAGTAAAAGATCTGACCATCGAAATCGTGCTCTACCAGTAAGAAACCTGAAAAAATCTATTGCTATCTCACCGACAAAAGTAATTGTTTCAGCTATTGATCCCCAGATTCTCGCAACATGAATTCCAACTCGTGTAGTCAGTGAAAGCTTAATTTGACTTGTTCTGATCGCTGTTCTCTCAGGAACAGATGATGCAAGCTTGCATAGATTAATCACACCTTCCGGCAAACCTTCTGTTGTCAACTCAATCTGTTTCTGTTCGCAATAGTTGGCTATTTTTAATAAAAATGTGATAAGGATGCTATCCCAGCGGCCAAGACCACTGGAATCAAACCTGATTTTCCTTATAAGTGAGTCTTTTTCCAATTCCTTGGTAAGCCTGTTAAAACCCGGAACCTGACTCCCTATCTTCCAGGTCCCGAATAACTTCACAATAAGGACATCATTGTCTGGTTTTACAAAGTCGAGCTCTGGGCCAAAATTTCTAATTTCTCTCGGCTCACCTGTCTCACTCATTTGTGTCTACCGATGATGAATGATAGGGTAAATCATATCACAAGTCAACATATTGCATCAGACAAAGAGTTATTGTAGGTGCTTTCGTTTCCTGTATTGACGAATCAGGCTATTTGTTGAACTATCATGGGCAAGTGCAGGCTCAATTATGCTTTCAAGTTCAGGAATGATTCGCTGTGCCAATTCTTTTCCAAGCTCTACCCCCCACTGATCAAATGCATTAATGTTCCACAAAGCAGCCTGGGTAAAAACATTGTGCTCATAAAGGGCAATAAGCTTTCCGAGTGTATCAGGTGTAAGCCTGTCAGCCAAAATAGTGTTCGAAGGCCTGTTCCCTTTAAAAACCTTGTGTGGTACAAGCCATTTCTGTGTTCCATCAGCTTTAACCTCTTCTGACGTTTTCCCAAAAGCCAGGGCCTCACTTTGTGCAAAAACGTTGGCAATGAGTATATCGTGATGACGACCAATAGGATTCAGAGTCTTGTTGAAAGCAATAAAGTCACAGGGGACAAGTTTAGTACCTTGGTGTATGAGCTGATAGAAAGAGTGCTGACTGTTCGTTCCTATTTCACCCCAATAGATTGGGCCGGTCTGATAAACAACCCTTGCCCCGTCAAGGGTTACTTGTTTGCCGTTACTTTCCATGGCCAACTGTTGAAGATAGGCTGGGAAACGTTTGAGATACTGTTCGTAAGGGAGAACTGCCATAGTCTCTGCTCTAAAAAAGTTGTTGTACCAGATAGCCAAGAGCCCCATAAGTACCGGCAGGTTTCGCTCAAACGGGGCAGTGCGAAAATGTCTGTCCATCTGGTAGAAACCATCAAGGAGTGAATGGAAGTTTTCAGGGCCAATTGCGATCATTGTTGAAAGACCGATAGCTGAATCCAAAGAGTAACGGCCACCAACCCAATCCCAGAAAACAAACATGTTCTCGGGATTGATGCCGAATTTTTCAACTGTCCCTTTATTTGTTGATACTGCAACAAAGTGTTTTGCCACTGATCTTTCTTCACCGCCAAGCCCTTTTAACAACCAGGCTCTCGCTGTATGCGCGTTTGTCATTGTTTCCAGGGTTGTGAAAGTCTTGGAAGAAACAATAAAAAGGGTTTCTGTTGGATTAAGACCGTTTACTGCCTCGGCAAAGTCTGTACCATCTATATTTGAAACGAACCTGAATTGCAGGTTTCTATCACTATAATATTTAAGTGCTTCATAAGCCATGGCAGGCCCCAGGTCTGAGCCACCGATACCAATATTGATAATATTGCGAATTCGCTTTCCGGTGTACCCCAGCCATGAGCCATTGCGTATTTTGATAGAAAAATCAGACATCTTGTCGAGGATTTCATGGACCTGCGGCACCACGTTTTTTCCGTCCATTATTATTGATGATCCTCTTGGTGCCCGCAGCGCAACATGAAGAACAGCACGATTTTCTGTAACATTGATCTTTTTACCGCTAAACATGGCTTCAATGCGGCTTTGCAGGCCGGATTCCTCGGCTAATTGAACAAGAAGCCTGATAGTTTCGCTGATTACACGATTTTTAGAGTAATCAAGAAAGATTCCTGCGCCTTCAGCACACATGTAATTACCCCGCTCAGGATCAATGGCAAAAAGCTCACGAAGATGTTGCCTTCGTATTTCTCTGTAATGAGTTTTAAGCGCTTTCCATGCCGGTCTTTTGTTCAAGGGTAGATTGCCCGTTTCCATGCTCATGCTCCTTTTGTTTTTCCGGTTAAAGCGTTTTTAACTATCTGGTGCGCTTCATTTACAATAGTCTGGAGATGGCTCTCACTCTTGAAGCTCTCCGCGTAAATCTTGTATATATTCTCTGTTCCTGATGGTCTGACCGCGAACCAGCCATTTGATGACAGGATTTTCAATCCACCTATTGATGCGCCATTGCCCGGGGCTTTCGTCAGCTTTTCAGTGATAGGTTCTCCTGCAATCTCTTTTGCAACAATCATTTCTGCAGTCAGGTTTGCCATGATGGCTTTCTCATCAGGTGATATCGGTGCATCAACCCTCGTATACCAGGAATATCCCAATTGCTCTATTAGTTCTTTATAGATTTCTCCCGGGTCTTTACCTGTGCGGGCTGTAATTTCTGCTGCAAGTAGATTCATGATAAGGCCGTCTTTGTCAGTTGTCCAGACAGTTCCGTCTTTTTTCAGAAAGCTTGCACCAGCACTTTCTTCACCGCCAAAACAGCATGAACCTTCGAACAAACCCTCGACAAACCATTTGAAGCCCACAGGAACCTCGGTCAATCTTCTACCCACGGTTGCAACAACACGGTCAATGATACTGCTACTGACCAGCGTTTTTCCAACAGCCGCCTCTTTTGGCCACTGAGGCCTATGTGTCAACAGGTAATAAATTGCTACCGCAAGATAGTGGTTGGGATTCATGAGGCCAATTGAGCGAGTAACAATCCCATGCCGGTCAGCATCAGTATCATTGGCAAAAGAAACCTGGTATCTGTCTTTAAGGCTGACCAGGCCTGCCATGGCAAAGGGGCTTGAACAATCCATCCTTATTTTTCCGTCATGATCAACGGGCACAAAGCTAAACCTTGGATCGACCATTGCGTTAACAACAGTAATATTCACTTTGTACAGGGATTTAATCGGCTCCCAATATTGGATAGAAGACCCTCCAAGGGGATCGACACCCATGGCAACACCTGAGGAGCTTATACAGTCCATGTCAACAACATTGATGAGGTCTTTTAAATAGAGAGTCACGAAATCGTGAGAGTGCGTTGTAGAGGCTTTAAGGGCTGACTCATAGGACATCCTCTTCACTTCTTTGTTGCCAGCCATCATAATAAGATTCGCCCGGTCCTGTATCCATCGGGTCACCTGGGTATCAGCTGGACCTCCGTTTGGTGGATTATATTTAAAACCTCCATCTTCCGGGGGGTTATGAGAAGGGGTTACGACAATACCATCTGCCAGGCCCTCACTCCGGTTCTTGTTATGGGAAAGAATGGCGTGGGAAATTACCGGGGTCGGGGTATATCCGTCATCACGCTGGATCATAGTTTCCACTCCATTGGCTGCTAGCACTTCAAGAGCCGTTCGTTGTCCAGGCCCTGATAATCCGTGAGTATCTTTGCCAATGTAGAGCGGGCCATCAACCCCTTTGCTTTTCCTGTAATCACAAATGGCCTGGGTTGTTGCCAGAATATGGGCCTCGTTGAATGTGCCGGAAAGCGATGATCCCCTGTGCCCACTTGTTCCAAAGCTTACAAGTTGAGTAGGATCTTTTAAATCCGGCTTACGTTCGTAGTACTCTCTTTCAAGCATTTTCAAATCTACAAGCATTTCTTCTGGCGGTAATTTACCTGCAAGGGGAGAGTTTTTCATGCCGGCAACTCCTTTCTTTTTATAATTAAGCTGATTGTGAGAAGTCTATCATACAATGTAGCAGGGATGCCATGTTCACGATTAAAATGAGCTTGAGAAATTCGTAATCATTGTCTTTAAAAACAGAAAGTGATAGAACTTTTAATTGCAGGGAGGTTGGATAAACATGGCGCTTCCGAAAAATAAGACAAAAATTGTCTGTACCATAGGGCCTGCCTCTAATTCTATAGAGGTTATGAAAAAAATGATAGAAGCTGGGATGAATATAGCAAGGCTGAATTTTTCCCACGGTGACCGCAAAGGACACAAACAAGCCATTGAAAACCTCAGATTGGCATCCAAAACAGTTGGTACACCCATCGCCATCATGGCTGACCTGCCGGGTCCTAAAATGCGCATTGGACAGATTTCTCCTGATCCGGTACATCTCACCTCAGGGGATTTGTTCACATTAACAACGCGTCAAATATTGGGCAGTGCAGGCATTGCATCAGTGACATTTGACCGGCTCCCGGACGTTGTTAGACCAGGTAATATTATTTTTTTAAATGATGGTCTTATTCAGCTCGAAGCCATAAAAGTATCTAACGCCGATATTGTGTGTAAGGTCATTGTTGGTGGAGAGCTCCGATCCCGTAAAGGTTTGAACATTCCTAATATCGATCTTGGCATAAGTGCTTTTACAGAGCATGACCATGAATGGCTCCAATTTGCAATCGAAAATGGAGTGGATGCCATCAGCCAGTCTTTTGTCGAAGCAAAATCTGATATCGTGTTGGTGCGGGAAGCTGCCAAAGCATGTGGACGCGTTCCTTTTATCATTGCAAAAATAGAACGTTCAGGTGCTTTGAACAATATTGATGAAATTCTGGAAGCTGCCGACGGTATAATGATTGCCCGAGGTGATTTGGGCGTTGAAATACCTATTGAAAGAATCGCTGTTGTTCAAAAGCAGCTCATGCGGAAAGCTAATATGTCAGGCAAACCGGTTATAACTGCAACTCAGATGCTTGAGTCTATGACAGATAATAGTCGCCCAACTCGCGCAGAAGCAACGGATGTTGCCAATGCCATTCTTGACGGCACAGATTGTGTCATGCTTTCTGGTGAATCTGCCATGGGAAAATTTCCTGTGGAATCTACGGCAATGCTGGTTAAAATAGCCGTTGCAATTGAGCCTTCTCGGCCTGGCCATCGTGTTAGAGAAGCTTTGAAAGTTATTGTCACCGGCAATGAAGTTACAGGAGGTGACCTTATTACTTTGTCTGTAGAGAGTGCGCTTCAACAAATGCCTGTTACCGCTGTATTAATACCGAGCCACAGCGGAGGTACTGCCCAAAGGCTTACCCGTCTCCGATTACCGATATGGATAGCTGCAGTAGCATCACAAGATGCCACGTGTCAGGCTCTTCAGTTTTCTTATGGAGTGCACCCCATTCTTGAAGCGGAGAACAAACATAATTGGACAGAATACGCCAGAGAATGGGTTAAATCTCAGAGCCTAAGCGGAGACTTTGTGATTCTTATTGAAGGACCATCTCCGCGAAATCCCAGAGCAAACCATAAGCTGGAAATTGTTGATGTGAAGTAAGGGATGGGACGTGAAGAACTGGAAAGGTAAGGGCGGGGGGAAACAATCAAAATAAACTTAAGGCCCCAAAGCTGCTTTCCGAGGGGTAAGCTACGGTAGGACAAGCAATGCCTTGAGGCCCGTGGAATGTTCTGTATTTTTATTGTCGCTTATGATTGATGAAACTTAAGAATAAATAAGTGGAACAGTATACATTTTTAATCGTACTATTTTGTAAAAATACTGCCATCTATTTAACATCCTATGACAATGGATCAATTATGAAGTAATAACAGTGGCTTAACCATACAGTCACACTCGGTAAAACTTCTCAAGCCTATCATAGTCTCTGATTTTCATATATTCCGTTATTATATGATCTGCGGGGGTAACCCGCCCGTACTTGTATTCACACAGCAGAGGGGCGGATTGCATGAGGTCTTGCGTTGAGCAATTTTCAAACGTTTAATCAGCCTTACTTATTGCTTCTACAGGGCACTCGTCAATGCATGTTCCGCAGTCGGTGCAAAGATCTGCATTAACCTTGGCAACATCATCAACGGTAATGGCTTCAACCGGACATGCATCAGCGCATGTCCCGCATCCTGTACAGGCATCTTCGTCAATCTTTGCGGCCATCCTCATCACCTCCTTTTAATGTGTTCAACATTCCTAAACGAATATAAAGAAAATGTCAATAAGGAAATACCAGACCTTTTCATGAATTTTTATTTTAACCTCCCCGGCCCAAAAAGGTGGAGCATGGCTTGGAATCAGGCTTCTTTGCCGGTAAAATATTCTGTTGTCTGCTTTTTGAACATACGGTCTTACCTCTGAGGTCACTGCTTTCTGAGCGTTTCCTTTGTGAGAAAAACTGCAATGAGATTCAAGATACTTATGAAAACGTACATTAGTATCACTGAATGGTAGGCAGAGGATGGATAATGGGTTCCAATCTTCCCCCCCTTGTCAAGGATAAACCCTATTAAGGGCTGGGCTACCACACCCCCGAGAAAAGGAAAGAGATTTACCGCACCAATTGAAATGCCTGCTACTTCTCCAGTAAAAAGTTCTTTTGTGGCTGCATATCCTATGGGCAGAACACCTGTGCCCATAGCACCCAGGAAGAAAAAAAACAAATAAAGCAAGCAAAGGGGGAGTGAATCGTGACAAAAAAGCATCATGAGCCAGCACGCAACGTACACTATTGAAGTGGCCACTATGACCTTTTTCCTGCTCACAAGGACTTTGTCGGAAACATAACCCAGAAAAGGTCCGGCAAAAACCATGGCGAGAGGAAACATGGAAAGGATATTTCCCACAGCAGGCTTTGAGAACCGGTAGACATCCATCAGATAAGGACCTGCCCACAGGCTTACGAAGCCAAAACTACCCGCGCCTACAAAAAACATCCAGGCAGCCAGAGGCCAAAAATACTTTTCTTTCATGACCATTTGCAGATCTCGGCCAATCTTCACCATACTGTTTCCCTGAACCTTGCCTGTGTCGACAACAGTCCCGGGATCGATTTCATCGGGTCTGTCTGAAACGGTGAACCTCATAAGAGAGGTAAGGAGCAGGGTAATTATTCCGAGCCCAATAAATGCCCACCGCCAATCGAAATACTGTGAAAAAATAGCCAGGGGAGTGGCAGCCGTCAACCACCCTACCCCTCCCGCTGCAATGTAAAGAGCGGAAACACGGGCAAACTCAGTAGGTTTAAACCAGTTGCCAAATATCTTGAGGGATGTAACAAACATGGCAGAAACACCGAGGCCTACAAGGATGCGAGAGAAAATGGCAAAACCGAGGGTGTGGGAAAGACCGAAAAGAACCGATCCTATGCCCGCAATAAGGGCGCACATTATTGCTGTTTTTTTAGCTCCCCAGGCATCTGAGAGAATGCCTGCCGGTATCTGCATTGCTGCATAGGGATAGAAATATGCAGAGGCAAGAACCCCCAGCGCCATGCCGCTTATATCAAATGACTTCATGAGTTCAGGCGCTACAACAGCAGGACAAACGCGGTGGAAATAGCCAAAAAGGTATTGGACTGCAAGCACAATGAAGATCACCCACTTGTATTGAAGCGAATTACGGCCTGTCACTTGTGTACCCTGCTGCTCATTCCATTCCATATTTGGAATGCGTTATCTTTACCACGGCGAGGTTCCTTTCTGTTGAGTTTAACCAATGGCCTTGTTTCCTGTTGCACAAGGTTAGCATAATCCATTTTCAATAGCACTACCAAAGCCATTTTTGAATAGCCCGTCCGTTTAAATTTCCCGGTCAATGAAGCAGGACAGATTATACTGGATTTACAAGGAAGACGAACAGGCATTGGCCTTCATGGACACGCCGGCGATAAGATCTCCCCAATCCCTTGGTGAAGGCTTCCTTCACCATATCCCTTGAAGATCACAATCGTTATGGAGAGAACCCGCTGACCCAATCACCTGACATAGCTCCAATTTTAACATGAAACCAGCTTTTTAAATTTATACAAATCACAGAACAAGAGGGAGAAAAACCATATGGACCCAATTTCCAAGCAAATTTTATATTGACCTGCTCTTGTGGAAACAGATCAATTCCTTGATAAACAGGGAGAGTGAACACCCTGGTTCTCTAAAGAAATTTGTACACTTTACAGGGGTAAGGTCGTTTCGGCTGAGACACACACAAGCTTGCTCCCTCATCGATATGTGTATTGACTCTCGGATACATATTCTGTTTAATAGTGCTGTGCCATATTGGAAGGTATGAGAAGCAAGGGTACATGAAAAGAGCTGTAAATCACTTACAGCAGACAAAAAATTATTTATGAGGAGGTTTCACATGAAAAAATCACTCTGCATCACAATTTTTTTAGCAATTCTTTTGATGATTGGCGCCTATACTGTTCAGGCTCAGGTAAACCTGACTTCGTTTGACGGCTTATGGTTGCAGGATTCCACAAAATTCCGTAACATGATAAATGCCGGTATTGACGGCTCAAACATTGTTCCTACAAAGGGTGGAAATGAGTCTTATAAGAGCTATGTATGCATGGAAGTTGAACCTGGCGCTCCAGACACTATAAAACTTAGATCATATGATAGACGCGGAAACTATACAGATATATACGGTAATCTTTATTGGCTATCCGGAACTAACTCAAACTTTTTTGGTTATGTAGAGTTTTTTTCTGAGGATGGTTATGAGTATGACTTTGCTTATGTAACTGTAATAAACAATAAGTTCACATCAGTACCCGGATATGGCACGTACTCGGACCCAACCGGATTTGATACATGGAATTTTCTCTGGAGTGCTAAGATTCCCAAAAAAGTGCCCTATGATATTTGGATTACGCCGTGTGGAGTCCTAGATTAATTATTCCATAAATTGCATTGACATTTCTGCGTCTGTTATTGTGTACTTGCCAGCACAATGGATGCGTGGCTATTGAAGCACGAAACGCTGATGGAACTGGAGGCAGGAACAGTGGTGAGGCTGCTAGGTGTAAAGAATCCCGAAGTGGTAGCCAGGGAATTTCACGTAAGTAGGCAGACCATCCATGACTGGCTTACCGGCTACAGGAATAGGGATGGGAGAACCTTGGGGGTCGGTAAGCACTCATTTAGCTATTCGTAAAGGCCTGCATGAAGATGATTTGTAACTTATTGATAGTAAAGTGCCCCCGGCATGACTCGAACATGCGGCACATGGATTAGGAATCCATTGCTCTATCCACCTGAGCTACGGGGGCACGGGGTTGATTATACCGATTTTCCCCGGGTCTTTCAACAGGAAATACTGTTCACCTTGCACCATTAACCTTGTATTGGCCTATCTCAGCCCGTCTTCCTTCTTTGCTTCATCTTTCTTGAGTCCGCCGACACGGGGATGGGGTCTGCCGCCATCAGTAACTGCAACTGCAATAACGATTTCATCCGATTTTGGCGCATCGCTGATTGACACCGTCATGCCGTCAAAATGTGACCGGACAAAAGCAGCATCCTTGTAATGAAGGGGAATATCGAGGCTGTCTCCCATACTGCCCAACTTCTTCACAGAAGGAATGATTGCCTTCCCACCCCCTGTAGCTGTACGGAGAGGGGTTCCCAGCTTTGGGTGTAAAAGGGCCGCTGCAAGCTCGAGCTCTCCTTTCTCGCCCACTATTGCCGCCTTTCCATAACTGTGGACTTCCACATCTTTACCGAGTGCTTCAACTGCTTTTTCAGAGATAATTTTTCCAAGCTCTTCGCTGTAATCGATAAGGGCGTTCAAATCTTCCTGGTACTTTCCTGCATAAGGGTTTTTAATCACTGCAAGTGCGGCAACCTTACGGATTGGCTTATCGAGCTTTTTCTCACCTTCCTCATAGATCTCTTCAACAACTGTGACAATCTTTCTAATTTCCATTATGCACCTCCAAAATAATGGGGTAGCCACCATTGATCGTGGTGACGATATGATCTTTTAGTTTGATAATGGCATCATAAATATATTTTTTTATTTTTATCTTGAAAGCCAATTGCAATCCTTTTTCCAATGAATCGTTTATAACACCTTCAGATAACTGATTAATTTCAACTGTAACATACTCTTCTGGAATATCTGTCAGCGGATCAATCTCGGACGCCTTTATTCGACGAACCTGATTAGTAATTATGCTGGTATTATTGCAAATAAACGTGGCTGCTGCATCTGCCACTGCACCTGTTGCCGCAACTACTGTTACGCTATCTGCCAGCCCCAATGTGAGGCTTCTTCCGCCAAAACCGCTCGTTGCCAGGCCGTAATCGGAAAATCCCTTAATGTTAAGGGTATAAGAAGTGGTCCTGCCTGTGTGAATGTCACCAATACCGACTTTCAGCCCTTTTTCATAACGATCAAAAACTGAGATGTCCCCACCATTATTTACAGAAATAATATCAAGCCCTTCGCCTTTGATATGCTCTTTAAGAGCATCTGAGACAGAGCCGGCAACGGCTGCCATGGGTGTCAGGCTCATTTCATCTATTGTCTTAACAGCTTCGACCATCTTTCGAGGCACATCAGGCATATGTTTCGTGTTTTTGATCTTATATGCTTTTTGTTTCAGTACCGGCAGATACTCCCGAATATCTCTCAAAATATTTTGAATCTTTTCCTCAAGCCTGGATCTGTCAAATTCGTATGGCATACCCTTTTTTTCACCATATACTACAAGGCTTGCCGGACCGATTTCTATAAACATAATAAAGATCAGGAAGTTGCTTTATCTTTTACTTCATTCAACACTTCTTCTATCGGCTTTACAGCATCGATGTGGCCGCCAATGCTCTTGAACGTGTCGAGTGACATTGTGTACTCCACAGGCAGAATAAATGATGGCGTTGGTGAAACATAGACGCTACCATATTTGATCTGTTCTACATCAACAAGGAAGTTTATACCCCCGCCAGGGAAGATAAAAGGCTTTGCACCACCGATCGTCAGAGAGACCTTCCCTTCATGGACTGCTTTTGTCAATTTGATTGGATTTTTTGTTACCCCTGCCCTCGCAGAGCCACCTACACCGGCTGCAAAAATTGCGCTTACTCTTGACACTTCGCAGGAACTTCTTAAAACCTTTATGAATTCCATAGCTCCATCGTCAGGCTGCTCTTCCCTAAATTCACCCTTTATCATACGAAAATAAGCATATCGCCAACCAGTGGTTTCAGTAATAAGGAGGGTCATGCCTTCTTTGCATTTCTTCTGATCAATCTCTTTTATTACATCAAGAGGCTCCTGGATATCGGTACCGCCCCACCCTGTTCCTTTTCCCAGGAAATACCTTCCGTCAGTGCTTTTTTGGCCTTTTATGGATACAGGTGACCGCTTCTTCTTCAGATATCTGCCTGCCGGGTGTTCGCTGAAAAGTCCTGTAATGTGACCATCAAGAACAATAACTTCGTCTGCTGCCTTTTCCATATACGGTGCAAAAAGGCCGGACACTGCACTTCCGCACCCTACCCTCATTTTTTCCTCGGATTGACCGTTAACTTTTGGTGCTTTGCCAAGAGCAAGTTCCAGGGTAGGACCGTCTTCAACCTCAACCTTTATTATTTTTCCCTGAAGGAATTCAAACAAAGTCTTTGCTGCGAAAAGTCCGTCTTTGGATGTAAGAATGTTTACTCCCCCAAGAGAAAGTATCTTTGAACCGTATTCCTCTGTACAAAGATGACCCAGGTGCCTCTTGCCTTTTCTTCGGATATAGACCTTTTTTGACTCCTGGCCAAGGTACAGGTCTGTGTCTATCTTGAGCTTCATCCCGCTGTAACTTAAGGGCGCTTCGGTCACAACAGTAACTATATCGATCCCGTCTCTTACGCCTTTCACAATAAATGGGGAAGGTCGGAAATCAGGATATGTTGTACCTGAGCCAATACCCGTGATCAGTGGTTTTTGTATCAATGAATCTTCATCTGCTCCAACAAGGTTGAGAACCTCATCGTAGGTGTGTACCCTGCCCTTTCTCAGAATCTCACCCTTTGCATTGTAATAGCGCAAGCACGCACCTGTAGCTCCTTCTGGTATCCTGCACATGATCGGACAGTTTGTGCACATTGGTTTGTCGTCATTATCTATAACACTGAAAACACCTTCCGGGCAGACCTTCTGACATGTTTTACATTCAACGCAGCCACCACCCACCAGAACCTTTTTATCTTTAATGGTAATAATATTAAGCGGACACACCTCTTCACACAGTCCACAACCCTTACATCGTTCTATATCTATTTTCATAATAAACCTCTTTCGCTGAGATGTGAGAACCGAGAGATTAGAGCTGCAATTCTGCAGGTTCTGTTGCCGTACTTTCCCTATGCCCTCTGCTTACGCTCTATGCTATTACTTTCCTCACCGGCGGCGGTGTGTTTCTGCTAACCTGTGTTTTGACAATCCCATCGATGAGAACCATGCCTATACCCGGTATGTCACCTACTTCAATCGCTTCCCTTGCATCCTTTCCTGCTGAGCCCATAGGCGCATCAATTATCTGAAGGTCAGCATAGTCTCCAACCTTTACCATACCATGAGATAAACCATATACAGTCTTGGTGTTTCCTGTTGCACAGCAAATAGCGATCTCTGCTGGGATACCGCAAAGAGATGAAACAAAATTGACCATTCTCCAAATACCGAGAGGAATCACTCCTGTTCCTGACGGAGCGTCATTTCCAATGATGAGTCTATTCAGTATCCCTTTGTTCTTCATATAGCGGGCTATTTCGAAAGCGGTCAAAGGGTTTCCGCAGTGGACTACTTCTATTGCACATTCAGTCTTGTCGATCACCTGTCGTGCCTCATCAACAGACACGCTTGTAGGACCTCCGTTAAGATGGCATGCAACTGTTGGATTTGCGACAAGGCAGTCTTCGCACGTTACAGTTGAACTGCCGGGAACAGACGTACCGCCAACGTGCATCATAACCTTCATTCCATATTTCTTTGCCCACTCTACCATTGTTTTTGCATCCTGTGCTGCCTTTACACTGCCAAGTCCAATCTCTCCTACAAGCCACACCCCATCTGCTGCAAGTTCTTTAAAGTCATCTTCTACGAGACCCTTTTCAAGAATGAGGGCGCCACCGTAAACTTTCACACCGGCAGGACGGGCTTTTGCGAATGATTTCTGTGCCAGAAGGGCAAGGGCCTTTGTTCCCTTTGGATCAGTGGGTCTGCCCGGCAGGTGGACCTCACCGGCAGAGATCATGCTTGTCACACCCCCATGGAGGCTGCTTTCGATAAAGTTAAGCTGGCTCTGCCGTGGTGTAAAATCACCAAAGACCGGATGAGAATGGGAATCAATGAGTCCCGGACAGACTGTCATTCCATTTGCATCAATGACTTTGTCTGCCAAAACAGGAGATTCCTTCTCAATCGCCCTGATTTTGCCGTCTTCTATGATAATCCCTACCGGACCCTCTATGGATGGTGATTCAATATCTCCGGTAAAAATTGTACCAATATTCTTTATTACCAGCACACTCATGGCTCCTGCCTCCTTTCACTCTTCTTGTCTTCAATCAGTTTTTTCAATCTCTCTATATGACAGGGCAGTTGCGAGGGTTTAACGCCAACAGCATCCTGTATGCCGTTTATAATGCTCGCTGCCTGTGGTATGAGCGCAGGCTCACCCACCCCTTTGGCGCCGAATGGTCCTGTCGGTTCCTCATCCTCTACGATGAACACCTCAATCTCCGGCATATCCATAGAAGTAGGCATGTAGTAGTTATCGAGTGATTCTGACTTGCCGGGAATGAATTCCTCCATAAGGGCAAGCCCGATTCCCATGGCCACCCCACCATAGACCTGTCCTTTTACCAGTCGCGGGTTGACTGCCCTGCCCACATCATGAGCAGCGTGTACCCTCTTTACCAGGCAGACCCCCGTTTTATCATCTACCTCTACTTCTGTCATGTGGGTTGCGAATGCATAGGTGGCATACGGGGCGCCTTCAGATGTTTCCTTATCGAGTTGTGTTGTCGGGGGATCAAAGTATCCATCGAAAATCACGTTGTTCTCTGTCATCGCTTCTTCACAGATATCACCGAGGCTTCTGCCGCGATAATACCCCTTTTCATCGAGATAACGATTCAATTTTCTTGCTGCTTCATACACCGCTTTACCGGATATGTAGGTCTGGCGGCTTGCCGAAGTAGAACCAACGTCTGAAGATGTATCGGTATCGCCGCGCACAAGGACAACATTTTTTTCATCAATCTTTAGCGTTTCAAGGAGAATCTGCCATAGTATCGTGTCTGATCCCTGGCCAATCTCGCACACACCCGAGTGGAGGGCGATCTTTCCGTCTTCAGTGAGCCTGAGATGGCATTTAGCAGGATTTGAAATAGCTGTATTGCCGCATCCGTAAAACATACAGCCAATTCCGAATCCGCTTGTATGGCTCGATTTTTTTCTCTCTCTCCAGAAAGGCTCTATTTTTTTGAGTGTGTCGATGAAACCAACGCTGTCATGAAGAATCTGGGAGGTTGCCGTACTCGATCCCTTCCTAAGCCCATTCTTCAGCCGGATATCAAGGGGATCCATATTGAGGATACGAGCTACTGCATCCATTTGTGATTCATGGGCAAAGGCAAGCTGTGGCACTCCGAAGCCTCTCATGGCACCACATACAGGATTATTTGTGTAAAACATCCGGCTGTCAGCGTGAACATTTGGAACTTCATAGGGGCCTGTTGAATGCACTGCAACACGGAGACAGACTGTTTCGCCATAGGAGATATAGGGACCTGTATCACCGATGATGGTCACCTTGACAGCCTGGATCGATCCGTCCTTTTTAGCGCCAGTCTTGTACTCGATGTAGAGAGGATGCCTTTTTGTGTTCGAGACAAAACTCTCCTCCCGGGTAAAGCGCATCATAACCGGTCTTTTTGTGTAATACACTGCTAATGCAAGGAAAAGCTCGACAGTGACATCGAGCTTGCCACCAAAACCGCCTCCGGTGGTGGATTGGATAACTCTGACCATGTCTTCGGATATCCCCAGGACCCGTGAAATCTCTTTCATCTTGTAGTGGATATTCTGGGTTGAGGAAACGACAACAATCCGCCCGGCATCGTCGAGGTAACCAACGCCTGCTTCGGTCTCCATAAAACCATGATCAAGCCATGTCGTGCTGTAAGTATGCTCAACAATCACATCAGATTCTGCAAATCCCCTCTCTACATTGCCTTTGATAACTTTACGATGGCCGAGCAGGTTTCCGTCTTCATGGATAAGCGTACCTGACTTTTCTGCTGTAAAGGGATCACGGATCGCTTCAATGTCCTCGAAGTGAATCTTCACAGAACTCATGGCCTTTCGTGCTGCATTTTCAGTCTCACCAACAATCAGGAGAATTGGTTCCCCGACGTATCTGACCCTGCCCTCTGCCAGACAGGGTTGATCCTTCTTGATGACGCCGAATCGCTTTTTGCCGGGTATATCCTCACCTGTTATGACCTTTACAATACCTGGCTGGGCAAGCGCTCCGCTCACATCAATACTTTTTATCCAGGCATGGGGTCTTGGGCTCCTATACACAACAGCAAAGAGCAATCGGTCTGCCTTCATGTCTCCTGCAAAAACAGGCTTCCCCAAAACCTTGTCAATTACGTCAATACGCTTCCTGTTAGAACCGACCATAATACCCTTTATCCTTTTAATATATCCTCTAAGAGAGCCTTCACAACGGGAATCTTGTAAACGAATGAAGGTCGCATACCAGAGACCTTTATTATTTCATCAATGATTTCACCTACTGCAACCTGTATGGTTTTTTCATCCTTTGCCCTGTCCTTTAGTGAATCCTCAACTTTTCTCGGCCTGAAGGGCATGGGAGTACACGAGCCGATGGCCAGCTTTACATCTTTATAAAATCCACCTTTTTCCTGGATGGCCCAGGCAATAGATAATCTGGAGATTGCCCACGCTGCCCGTTTGGTTACACGTTTGTAACCCTCCCTGTATCCTGGCAAGCCCTTTATCGTTATAAAGGTGAGGATCTCATGGGGTTGAATATCTGTTTTGTAGGGTGCAAGAATAAAATCTTCGAGCCTCATCCTTCTGGTTCCATCTTTTGATTCGAGTACAACATCAGCGTCATGAATCAAAAGAGGTGCAAGGGAATCTGCTGCAGGAGATGCATTTACAAGATTTCCGCCAATAGTGCCCATATTTCTGATAGCCGGAGATCCTACCCATCCGCATGCCTGAGCAAGGCTCAACGCCTTCTCACTGATGATTTGATTCACGCTGATCTCATAGTGTGTTGAAAGAGCACCAATATTGATCATTTCATCATGATCAGAGATAACCTTTAAATCGTGAATTCCGGTGATGTCGACAATATGACTGTACGACTCGCCCCTTCTCATCTTGACGAGAAGGTCAGTACCCCCTGCAAAAATTTTTGCACTTTTAAGAGACGACAAATAAGCTAAAGCATCTTCTTTTGACTCAGGAATTACACTTGCAAAGTCCGGCAGCATTTCGAATTGCCTCCACAATCTGGATATATCCGGTGCACCTACACAGGTTGCCGCTGATAGCTTCTTTAATATCGGTGTCAGTGGGGTGCTCGTTTTTCAAGAGGAGACTGTAAGCTGCAAGCAACATTCCAGGTGTGCAGTACCCGCACTGAACAGCCCCATATGTTATAAATGCCTCCTGCAGAGGATGAAGCAGATTCTCATCTCCAAGAAACTCAACGGTCTTTACATCATGGCCTGAAACCTTAGAAGCCAGAGTAAGGCAAGAATAGTGGGGTTCGTTGTCAATAAGAACTGTGCATGCCCCGCACTCCCCAATGGAGCAGCCCTCTTTGACACTTTTTATATCGAGCTTTTCTCTAAGAGCGTGAAGTAGCGTCTCGTTATCCTCCACGTCAAGGATTGTTTGTTTACCATTTAATGTAAAGTCTATTTTCTTCATATTTTAAATTAATTGAATCGTTATTAACTCAACACTAAAAGTTATGATTTAAAAGCAGTCATTTCATTAGCCTCCCATAAAGTTGGGAAGGAACAGAGCAATCTGAGGAAATATAGTAAGGATAAACGCCACAACGATGATCGAAAGCAGAAACGGAGTCGCACCTTTAAATATCTCTGCCATGGGAACATCTTTTGCGATACCTGCAAGTGTATACACATTAAGACCTACCGGTGGGGTAATGAGGCCTGCTTCCATCATGAGAACAGCCACAACGCCGAACCAGATAGGATTGAAGTTCAAAGCCACGATAACAGGAAAGATGACCGGCAATGTCAGTACCATCATAGAGACAGAATCAAGAAAACAGCCTAGCACAAAATATATAGCAATAATAATTGTCAAGATTACGTATTTTGAGACGGCAAGACCCGCAATCCATGAAGAAACCACTGTCGGTATCGTAGAAAGGGCCAGAAAATAGCTGAAAACAGTGGCACCAGCCACGAGGAAGAGCACCATAACAGAAATTCTTGCCATTTCCAGGAGTGAGTTAAAAAGACCTGACCAACTAAGTTTCCGCTTTATCAATACAATCACCAACAAAGCTGTAGCACCTATGGCTCCTGCTTCAGTAGGATTGATAAAACCAAGGTAAATCCCACCCATAACAATGAAAAACACAAGGAGTGTTTCCCAAATCCCTTTGAGCGCCCTTAGTTTATCCCCTAACGTCACTTCTCCGGGCGTCATGGGTGCAAGAGAAGGATTCATCTTTACCTGCCCTACGACAACTACTATATAGGCAAGGGAAAGGAGTATCCCTGGCATGATACCGGAAATCAGAAGCTTGCCAATTGACTGTTCAGTGAGCATTCCGTAAACAACAAAACCGAGGCTTGGCGGAATAAGGAAACCGAGAGTTCCGCCGGCAGCCACAACGCCAGTAGCCAGTTTGGGATGGTAGTTAAATCGTCTCATCTCTGGGAGCGCGACATTTCCCATCGCTGCTGCGGCGGCAACAGAGGAACCGCTAACTGCTGCAAAACCTGCACAAGCAGCTATGGTGGCAACACCCAGACCGCCAGGGAGACGCCTGAACCATTTGTCAAAGGTTTCATAGAGCTCTCTGGTGATTCCAGCGCTGCCAGCAAATCCTCCCATCAGTATAAATAGCGGAATAATTGTGTACGGGTAATTTGCAGCAGTTTCATAGACCGTTTTTGCCACCACCGGGAGGGCTGCCTCTAAAGAAGTCAGGGTCCATATACCAAAAAACCCAACAAACATCATGAGAAATGCAATGGGCATTCCCAGAAGAAGTAAAATAACAACCAGGGCACTCCCAAGGATACCTACAGTAATAGGATCAATCATTCAGTTATCTTCCTCCTCACTCTTGCTACTGCGCTGAAAAGATCAATAAAAAGCTCTAACAAGAGCATAAATCCACCCACTGCAACAAGAAGTCTGAAAGGCCACTGGGGTACTCTGAGCATATCCGACACGGTCTTTTCATGAATACCTTCAACGTACCCCTGCCAGATCATGATCGCTATAATCAACATGCTTGCAAGGGTAGTGAAGACCTCAAGGATACTCTGTGTCCTTTTGGAGAATCTCTTAGTCAGAAAATCGACACCAACGTGACCTTTAACCTGCTGGGTGTATGCAGCACCCAGCAGGATTATAATTGACAACATATATTCCGAGAGTTCCAGGGTACCCGGTATCGGTTTGTTAAAGAAACCACGGCTTATAACATCAGACGTTGTTATAAGCATGAGCGGTATGGCCAGGAACATGCCAACTGCACACACTGAATAGGTGATGCGTCTTATTACCCTCTTAAAACCCTCTAACTGTTCCATGTCAAACCTTTACTGTCAGACTTTTTTAAATTCCGGCGGGCATGCAACGAGATGGACTTTTCTCTTCTCGCATTCTTCATTCATAATTGCCACAACCTTTTTCGCTGGAAGCCCCTTTGCTTCAAGATCTTTCACCCAGGCCCTTGTAACATCCTGGAACCTTGCGTACCACTGCTCTGCCTCGGCTTTCGGGAGGTCGATGAACTTAACGCCTTTATCACCCAATTCCTTCATGATGACTTTATAATCAGCCTGGTTGAGGCCGCCAGTCACTCTGAATGGGTTTGTACATACCTCTTCTACAAGCTTCTTCTGGTCCGCTGGAAGTTTGTTCCATGAGTTCATGTTCATGACTGTGCCCTCAGATACGCAACCAAAGGTTAGAACCGTTGCGTGTTTTGCAACTTCATAGAGTTTGTAGCCCTGGATCAAAGGAGGACATGTCACAATACCGTCCACCGTTCCCGTCTCCATTGCCATGTAAACGTCTCCTAATGGTATGAAGACCGGCTCTGCACCGAGAGATTTTATATAGTTTGTCTGATGTCCACCAGGTGATCTTAGTTTCAAACCTTTGAGATCTGCCATTTTAGAGACTGGTTTCTTGGACCAGATGAAGGATTGAATACAGCCATTCAATTCCAGCATCTTGACATTTTTAAACTCATCCTTTAAGGCACGGTTATAGACTGCATTTCCGATGTCTGCAGCAATATCCTTACCATCAACCCATACGGCCAGAGAAAGCACGTCTGTAAGCGGAAAACGCCCTGGTGTCCATGTAGCCGTGAAATAACCCATATCTGACAGTCCCTTGGCAACAATGTCAAAGTGTTCCGGCCCTTTCCCCAGTGCAGCACCAGCATACATTGTATAACCAATCTTGCCGGCACTTCTCTTTTTCAATTCCTCAAGCATAGGGGTCCATACTGTCTTTACCTCTCTCCCCACAGGTGGATGCCATGTACTGAATTTTATATTGGTTGCCTGTGCATGGAGAAGTTTGCCATTGAACATACCCATTCCAAGGGCTGCACCACCGATGAGTGCTCCTTTTAAGAAATTCCTTCTTGAAAGCTCCTTGCATTCGTCACACATTTTTTCCTCCTTTTAAATTTTATTAAAACTAATCTTTAATAATACCTCTCTGTCTGCCTAAACTCAACCATCAATTCTACCCCTAGATATGGCATCCAAACTTAAAAAACGATGTCACCTATATAATTACCCCTAAACCCTACTCTTTTTTAAACCCATCTTAAAGTCACAGTCTTTTGATCCAGAAACATCCTTACAGAATCCATCCTTGACTTTGCTACACCAAAAAATGATTGTCGCTTAGACCCAAGAGGAAAGAATGCGTAAGGCTGTGGTATTCCGGCATTGATTCCCACATTTCCCACATTGCATTCACGTATAAACTTTCGGGCATTCTTCCCGCTCTCTGTGATGAGACATGCAGAGTGACCAAATTCCGTATTAGTATTGATCCATTCAATTACCTGCTCAAGAGAATCGGCCCGGATGAGATTGGAAACCGGTCCAAAGGATTCTTCTTTCGCTATTTCCATAGATGGGGATACACCTTCAAAAATAGAAGGGCCAAGGAAATATCCATTTTCATAACCCTTGACTTTGAGCTCACGACCGTCCAGAATCAATTTTGCGCCTTCATTGAGACCCTTCTCAATGAAATTCTCGACCTTTTTCTTATTGGAAAGCGTTGTGAGTGGTCCCATCTCGCTTGTTTCGTCCAATCCGAAACCTACCTTCATTGCTTTGGCAGCCTGTAAAAATTTATCTTTGAGATCGTCGTAGATGTTGCCTATAACAGCCACGTTATCCGAACCGAGGCACCGTTGCCCGGTCATGCCGAAGCAGCCTCTGAGGAGATAATTGGCTGCAGCATCAAGGTTACCATCAGGAGCAACTACAATATGATTCTTCCCGTTTCCGTTTATTGATGACCTCTTCCCAAGTCTACCGCAAAGCTCAAAGAGCTCTCTCCCAACAGCAGTGGAACCAATAAATCCAACACCGGCAACTCTTGAGTCAGATATTATCCTGGAATTAAGTTCAAAATTCGTTCCTACGTGAAGAAGGTTCAACACCCCTGGCGGAAAGCCCACTTCATCAGCTATCTTAAACATTGCCTCTGATGCCACAGGACATTGCCAGCTGGGGGCAACAATAACTGGACAACCACAAGCTAAAGCATATGGTACAAAAGAGGACCACGCATGCATTGGAATATTGCCCGGCGTCAGGATCAGAAAAACACCGACCGGTTCCCACATCAAATAACAGTCAATACCTGTAGCAAGTTGTTCCACATGTTCCCCTTTGTAAAGGCTGTACATCGCTCCTGATGCAGATTCAATATTTTCGATGCATCTGTCGATTGTTCCACGAGCATCATCTATACCTCTTCCATGATCCTGGGACAAGATACGGGACAATTCTTCATGGTGTTCATCAAATTTGGCTCTCAGTCTGTTTATATAATCTGCCCTGTCTCTGAAGGGCATGTTACTCCATTTTTTGAAGGCGTTCCATGCTGAATTTATGGCTGCCTCAACTTCTGCCTCTGTGGCTACAGGAACCTCTGCAATGACATCTCCAGTGGCCGGATTGGTATTTTCGAAACAATTATTTGACTTGGACTCAATCCATTCACCATTTATAAAAAACTTTAACCGTCCGTAATGCTTTTTTACCTCAGGCAGAATAGCCATATCTTCCTCCATCCTTTTAATATTGTGTTACTCTGAGTTGAACCCACAACTCCGAATCTCGAACCATGCGACCTTATTCAGAAGGTCGGCGGTGTTATTACCCAGATTACGATTACATCTTCTTTGCCTTTATTTCCCCAATCATGGGGAATCTGCGATGAAAAATAAAAACTTTCATTTGTGTGGACCTTATAAATCTTGTCATCTAACATAAGCTCTAACTCACCTTTAACAACAAATCCGAACTCCTCACCATCATGAGAGTACATGCCATGTGAGCCACCACCCGGTTTGATAACAGTGTAGAAGGGTTGCATTTTCTTGTTAACCACGCTTTTCACGAGGGAATGAATTTTTGCATCCCAACGTTTTAGCTGCATCACAACACGGTCCTGTGACCTTGTTACAATGTCTCCGTGCGTAAAGTCTGTCATAAAAAAATCGACGATGTTGACATTCAATGCCCTGGCAATTTTTTTTAACATGGATATGGAGGGGTCGGCTTTACCCCTTTCAATCTGAGAAAGCAATGATGGAGTGCATTCAACAAGTTCAGCAAGCTGCTTGAGATTCAGCTTTCTTAGCTCTCTTAACTCCTTCATCTTTAATCCAATTTCCATAGGCATCCTTAACGTTAAATATTAATTAACAGATTAAATATGGTTTAATATGATGTCAAGAAAAAAATGTTGTGGAGCGATATTTTTTTGAGTTAATCGGCCTTGTGAACAATGTCGATTACAGTGACCTCCGGAGGTGCAAGAAATCGTATGGGAGGTCCCCACGTTCCTGTACCTCTATTCACATATAGAAAAGAACCATTGTCCAATCTATAGAATCCTGCATATTGCCTGAAGAACAATCGGGTGATGAGAAAAAAGGGGAATATCTGACCTTTATGGGTATGGCCTGATAGCTGAAGATCATAAATACACAACGATCCAGCGTACGGCACCGGCCTGTGCTTCAGGAGTATTGCGTATTGTGAGTTATTAATCTCTGCACATAATCTCTCTTCTGATACATTGCTACCTGCCTGCAAACCCCCTATGGCTTCATCATCAACCCCGGCTATGGTGACAATACCGTGGATATCTACAGCCTCTTCCCTGAGAATTCTGAAACCTGCCTTTTCTGTAAATTCGAGTGCCCGGTCAATTCCAGTATAAAATTCATGGTTCCCTGTTACTGCAAATTTTCCATATGGTGTATGGATTTGTTGAAAAAAGGCTGCCAGACCAGCAATATTGTCAAGTTGTACATCCACAAGGTCTCCTGTTGAAACAAGGATATCAGGCTTTACCATTTGAACTGCTTTGACAATGCTTTTGATTCTTTCTTCACCAATTATGAGGCCAAGATGAACATCAGAGATCTGAACAATCCTTATTTTACCAACCTCATATGGTATTTTATCCGTGGATACGACAAGATGTTCAATTTTTAACTGTCGTGCTTCAAATATGCCATATATTACAACTAAGATTGTTGCGACCAGACATAAGAAAAAATAGAATCTATGTGAGGATACAATATGAGAAAAATCTCTTGACCACAATACCCCTGATGTATACCAAGCTAGCCGAAATAAATCGCATATGATTCCTGTCAAAAAAAATATAAATATGGCACCCATCCATGTGTAGCAAACGAACGCCAGTATCCTGGCAAGTTCCTCATGGCCTGCCTTTTCAGTCAACCGGACTATCACCGGGGCAAGAATCATGAAAAGCATAATCGCGCCTATTGTTATATTTATTGTTATCCCGGAGGCAAAGGCTGCCCTGGCTTTCATAAAAACATAGAAGTGAATCCCTCCATATATGAGAAAAAAAGTTATAAAAAATAGGCTCATAGGTTTTCCATCTGCCTCACCGAGTTATCGAAGCCTGCGCTTTTAAAGAAATCTCTGGTCGCTCCCTCGCCTGTATCGTTTTGCAATACACCAGGATTGCTCATGGCCTGGTCTCTCTCAAGCCTTTCTTTGTCATTCTTTTTTCCTTGTATTCTTCAAAGAGGTCGTATGCAACAGGGACAACAACCAGAGTCAGCAATAATGATGTTAACAGACCGCCAATTGTTGCCATGGCCATAGGCGCGCGGGTCTCCGCCCCCTCTCCTATCCCGATTGCTATGGGCATCATACCAAAAATCATCGCTAACGTTGTCATGAGGATCGGTCGAAGCCTAACAGGGCCCGCTTGAATTACTGCTTCTCGCAATGCCAAACCTCTCTCCCGCAGCACATTCGTATAGTCAACAAGCAGGATGGCATTCTTCTTGACAAGGCCCATAAGCAATATAAGGCCGATAAAGCTGAATATATTCAAGGTCTGATTAAACAGGAAAAGTGCCCCAAAGGCCCCTATAAAGGAAAAGGGCATTGAAAGTAATACGATGATTGGTTGCACAAAACTCTCGAATTGTGCAGCGAGGACCATATATGCCATTACAATTCCCAGAAGCATAGCAAACATGAGATAACCAAAAGATTCTGCCATGGTATCAGCCTGTCCCTTATACCGCCCGGAATAATCAGAGGTCAGAGTTTTTCCTGAAATGCTATCCAACTCGTCTTTTGCTTGCCCGAGTGGTTTACCCTCAAGATTAGCAAAAAGTGTTATAGCTCTCTGTCTATCAACTCTGTTGATAATGCTTGATCCGCCTGCCTCCTGGAAATAGGCTAGGTTTGAAACCTGAACAAGCCTCCCATCTTTTGCCCTGACATAGAGCCTACCAAGGTCATCAGGGTTCATCCGGTCCTTAGGGCTAAGCCTTACACGAACATCATAGCGGCGGCCTTTCGCCTCATCCTTAAACTTGGTAACGTCGACCTCACCACTTATAAGAAAGTTGACCGCTTCAGCAACGCTCGCAACATCAACACCCAGATCAGCAGCTTTGTCACGGTCTATAAAGACGCGTACTTCTGGTTTTCCTGTTTCAAGTGAAGTGTCAAGATCAACAATACCGGGGAGCTTTGAAAATTGACTCATAATTTCACGGGAATAATTCTCAAGGTTTTTGAGGTCCCTCCCACGGATACTATAGATAATATTGGTCTGCCTCTGGCCCCCTCCAATCATTGATACATTTTCAACTGACGCTCGTATACCGGGAATCGTCCTTATCGCCTTTCGCATTTCTGCCTTGATCTGTTCCTGGCTTTTTTTTCGCTGTGATTTAGGCTTGAGGTTGATCATGGCGTTGGCCTTGTTGGGTTCCCTTGTCAACCCACCGCCTTGGGAGTATAAAAGAGAGGTAACCTCTGGAAATTTCCTTATTATTTCTTCCACTCGCCTTCCCATACGATCCACTTCGTCAACAGAATAATCTACAGGCATCTGTAATCGAATAACGAATCGGCTCTGATCCTCAGAGGGTACGAATTCCTTACCAATAAATTTGGTAAGACCCAGCCCACCTGCAAATGTGATCAACGCAATGAACAAGACTATTAATCTGTGATTAAGGGCAAGGGCCAGAAACTTTTTGTAATAGCCCTCCAGCCAAAGATATTGCACCTCAATTTTATCTGATAGCGCTGTAAGAAATCGCTGCAACCGGTCATTTTTCGGTAACAACTTCACTATGTTTGCCGAAGTTGTTACAGTCTGAGTCTGCATATGGGGCTTAAGAAATATGGATGACATCATAGGGGTAAGGGTGAAGGAGATGAACCAGGAAACCATCACCGCAAACACAACAGTGAGTCCGAACTGGAAAAAGAATCGTCCAATAATTCCTTTCATAAATGCAACAGGTATAAAGATAACAACAATTGCCAGGGTAGTTGCAGAAACCGCAAGGCCTATTTCTGAGGTTGCAAAAAAAGATGCCTCCCGCGGACTCATACCTTTTTCGATATGCCTCTGAATATTCTCAATAACAATTATGGCATCATCAATAAGAATACCTATGGAAAGAGAAAGAGCAAGCATAGACATATTGTTGAATGTAAAACCAAAGGCATTCATAATCGCAAAGGTTGAGATAACCGAGGCAGGAATGGCCAATGCGCTTATCAAGGTTGTTCTAATGTTACGCAGGAATATGAGGACAGCAAGTATGGCAAAGATCCCGCCGTATATAAGATGATGCTGAACCTCATTAATCGAATTTTTGATAAACCCTGACTGATCAAAAGCAATATAGAGATTCATACCAGACGGTAAAGTTTTTGTTATGTTTTTCAGTTCATTTTTTACTCTGTCAACAACTTCAATAGTATTGGTGCCGGACTGTTTTTGTATTCCTATACTTACCGAGTTAATGCCGTTAAATCGTGCAACAGAGCGCTTCTCCTCCATGCCATCTTCTGCGCGGCCAATATCCCTCACTCTGATCGGTGAGCCCTTATAGTAACCCACAATCATATCATTGAACTGCTGTACAGTTGGAAATTCTCCCTTGACTTTGATAGTGTACTCCTTGGTGTCGCTTTCTATGCGACCACCCGGTAATTCGATGTTCTCTCTCTGGAGGGCGTGCATGACATCCTGGGCTGTAACACCATATGCATGGAGCCTATCAGCATCAAGCCAGATCCTTGCCTGCCGTAATCGAAGACCGTACATACGTAATGCACCAACTCCGCTAATTCTTTGGAGTTGTTCTTTAAGTATCTCGTCAGCATAGGTTGAAAGTTCCCTGACAGATCGCATTCCTGAAAGGGCAAACCACATCACAGGTGTGGCATCTGGGTCCACTTTCTCCACTATGGGTTCATCGATATCCGTGGGGAGTTTCGCTCTGATAACCGAGATTTTCTCCCGAACATCCTGGATTGCAAGGTCAATGTCCCGTTCTAATACAAATTCGACAGTAACTACGGATGAACCTTCAGTGCTCGTTGAACTTATAGTTTTTACACCATTGATTGTATTTACAGACTCTTCAATCTTATCCGTAACGTCGATATCCATAATCTCAGAGCTGGCGCCCTTCAATCGCGTAGTGATATTTACAATTGGGAGGTCAACTTTTGGGAATAGATCAACCCCAATACTCGGATAGCTAACTATCCCGAGCACCACGAGCACAAGAACAAGCATCGTGGCAAAAACAGGTCTTTTTACAGAAGTATCTGCTAACCACATGAAAAACTCCCGGGGATAGCCAAGGGTTTAGGACTCTGGGTTCGGCGAACAACGCAAAGACAACGCCATCTTGAATCTTGTAAGTAATTATGGATAGAGTTCATTTATTATTTCTCATTCTTGGTTTCTTGAGATTTGTTTGTCCCTGAACCCTGTGGAGGCCTTTCTGCGGATGTCAGATGGCCTGCATTGTCAGATTCAGCCCTCTGAGGATTAATCTGCTGTATGCTTACCTTTGCCCCTTCGGAAAGGTTCTGCTGGCCCATGAAAACAACCTTCTCACCTGTTTTAACTCCTTCGATAATCTCCATGAACTCACCGTATTTGCTTCCCAATTTCACCACACGTTCTTTAGCGCGATCCCCTTCCGTTACAAACACCCTTACCTTTTCACCTTCGTAAAGCAAGGCTGTAACAGGAACAACAATTGTGTCGCGCTCACCGGAAGTATACAGAATGACTTTCGCAAAAAGGCCAGGCTTTAAAAGACCATTATTATTTGGAACAAGGGCTTCCACCTGAAGCGTTCTTGTCTTCTCTTCAACATTTGGAAAAACTATGTTCACTCTGCCCTTGAATTCAGCCTCTGCAAAACCATCTACCCTCAGCATAACTTCTTGATTTACCCTTAGTCTTCCAACATCCTTTTCTGGAACTGTGAATCGAAGCTTGAGGGGGTTCGGCTGTATAATTATAAACAAGGGGGTTCCATTTCTAACAAAATCACCTGCAGAAACCCGTTTTTCTTTGATTACACATGCAAGAGGGGAAGTTATTTTTGTTTTTGAGAGTTTAAGCCTTGCCAGAGATAGGGATGCTTTCGCCCTTTCAACTTCTGCCTCGGCAAGGGAGAGCCTTGTCGTAACATCATCGTACTGTTGTTTTGTTACTAGCTCTTCTTTGTAAAGCACATCTTTTCTCTTAAACTCCAGCCTTGTGTTTTCTAACGTAGCCTCAGCCTGTTTGAAAACTGCATCTGCCCTTTTTACTTCCAGGGAGTAATCAGAATCGTCAATTGCTGCTAAAAGCATTCCTTTTGAGACCTGTGATCCTTCCTCAACTTTCACGCTTCGTATAACTCCTTCGATTTCGGCGCTCACTGTTACTTCTTCAAAGGGGTTGAGCGTACCAATAGATTCAATGAATGGCTTAAGTGGTTTTTGTACGACATCCTGTGTCTGTACGTTGAAGACTTTTTCTTCAAGGGTCTTGGTATCTTTTTTCTGACATGCCACAGCCCCAACAAGACTGCTGATAATTACAGAACAGAGAAATATGTTAGCAGACCTTCCCATTTATGATTTCTCCTTTGAGTTATTGGATAGTATTCTCCTTTTTTCTGGCAATTCACTCGTTGGGTTCAAGATAGTACTCAGCAATATTCCTGTAGCTCGCTTCAATCTCAATGCAGAAAACTGATAAAGGTACATGACGTTTGCAAGCTGGCGCTCGGAATCCAGGAGGGCGGTATTGGCATCGAGAACATCGAGGCTGCTGGCAAGGCCATAATCGAACTGTTTTGATACTGAATTGTAATTTTCTTTTGCAAAGATATACTGATCTGTGAGAGATTTCAAAAGCCCTCGCTGCGTTATGTGATCGAGGTACGCTGTCTCTACCTCTACTTCAATGGTTTTCTTCAAATCTGCATATGCATAATCCGCCTGTCTTTTTTTAGCACTTGCCTCCTGGACTTCTGCAACCCTTAAACCACCTTCAAAAAAAGGGAAACTGAGCCTCAATCCTGCATATGCTGAATCCTTCACAAGCCCGCCTGTCTCGCGGGTTTCATCTCTTTTTGTGAAAACACCTTCAAATGCGAGGGTTGGCCAGTATGACCCCTTTGTAAAATCTACGTGATCCTCTGCTATCTTTCTCTGGATTTGAGCAGCCTGTAGATCGGTTCGTTCAGAAAGTGCCTTTTCCTTAAGACAGTCTAAGCTCATTGTATGACAACCCTCTATAGTAAATTCATTCAATTTATCACTGAGCACACCCAGTTCTTCTGTTCCTTCCTTTAACCGAAACTCTCCCTGGATACCTACCATTCTCGATAGAATTGCCCTGGCAAGCCTATAATTGTTGTCAGTCCGTATCTGTTCTGATTGAGCTCCTGAAAGCTCGGCCTCCGCTCTCAGTAAAACGGTTTTTGTAATCTCACCCACTTTTAAACGGGTTGCAGCAGCATCCCGATACTTTTTGACCCTTATCACATTCGCCTGTGCGATTTGGGAAAGTTTGTCTGTTCTGAGTGTATCATAGTATGCAGTAGTAACATGGAGCATATACTCTTCCTTTACAGATTGTAAATCCTTCTGACTTTTTTCGATGCCTTCTTTTGCTATTCTTAAACCTGTCAGTTCTTTTCCGCCCAGAGAGGCAGATTGATCAAGCCTTAATTCAAAACTTGCCCTGTCAAGGGGCTGCAAATAAGACCTGTTATCGGCTAGTTTGCTGTCACTAAATCGAACATAGCTACTTCCCGCTGTGAGTCTTGGCATCAACAAAGACATTGCTTTATCTTTCATATTCTCGGCTATAACAAGGTCCTCGGCAGAAATCTTAATAATCTCTGACCGCTCCAGGGCAATTTTATAAAGATCCTCAAGAGTATATTCCGTTGCGTAACTATGGGTTGAACAGATCAATAGTATAATAATGGTTAAAACATGCTTCATGATACCCTCTTGGCATGTATGGTTTTTTATTTAAAATTTGCTAATAATATAAGTTGATTAAATGTTCACAACAACAAAATTATTATGATCCTCTACGTCTGACTGAAGGATATCTTTATCAGGGACCCTGTTTGGATTACTGCATAAAATTAATATAAATGGTAGAAAAACAGGCGTGTTTATTTCAAACACCAACAAGAAGGGCTAACCTGTAGATCAACATGGCGATAATATAAGATAACATCACCATGAATACGAAGGAAGTAACAAACCAACGGAGATTATCCATTTCCTGTTTCATAACAGCAATTGTGGGCATGCATGGTATAAAAAGCATTAATACTGCCAGAAAAGAAAGGGCCGATGCATGATTGATTGCAGAGGGCAACACCCCCTGAAGCCCCTGTTCGCCAACATTATACAGGACACCGAGAGTGGCAACAGCATTTTCTTTTGCCACGATACTTGAAAGAAGGGCAACCATCAGTTTCCAATCAAGCCCTAATGGCCGACCAATTGGCTCAATAAAATGCCCTACCCAGCCCAGCAGGCTATGCTCTACCTTACCACCGGGAATGTTAGAAATAGCCCACAAAACAACTGAAAATATTAAAATTACTGTCCCTGCCTTCTTTACAAAGGCCATGGTCCTGTTCCATATCACGATTCCAATCGTTTTTAAGTCAGGTTTATGGTACAAAGGCAACTCCATGATAAACGGAACAGGTTCTCCTTTCAAAAATAATTTACTGATCAACATTCCTGCAACACCCAGTGAAACAATGTTCAATGTTACTAAAAACCACGTAACCATTAAAGCCTTGTCATAGAATATTGCTCCAGAAATAAATGTGAGTACAGCCAATCGCCCTGTGCATGGCACAAATGGTGTCAAAAAAATTGTTAAAAGTCTGGCCCTTTTTGACTCGACTATTCGTGCTCCTAAAACTGATGGCACATTGCATCCGAAGCCGAGACACATGGGAAGAAAGCTCTTCCCGTGAAGACCGATGAGGTGCATAAACCTATCCATCACAAATGCAGCTCGCGCCATATACCCTACACTTTCAAGAAAAGCCATTGTTGCAAAAAAAATGACAAGAAGAGGCACAAAGGTCAGAACTGAACCAACGCCGCCAAGGACACCATTCACAACGAGGCCTCTTACCCACCACGGGGCCTGTGTTAATGCTCCATCCAGCCATTGACCTGCTTTTCCAGCCAGTGTTCCAAGAAGTTCTTGTATGGGAAGACCCACTTTAAACGTAACCATAAATATAATGGCTAAAATACCCAGAAGAACAGGGATACCGATAATTGGCCGTGTCAAGATGTGATCGATACGATCTGTCATCAATATCTGTCCTCTTTTGAACCTTGAGACAGAGGAGCGGGCAATTTCTTCTATCCAGTCATACCTTCCCCCAACAACCGCTCTTAAAGCATCTTCGTGTTTGATCAGTAGTGATTGAATTTGGGTCCAAGTGCCAATCGGCACGATATCTTCTAATAATTTTGTGATTTCAGGGTCACCTTCCATAAGTTTTGTTACAAGCCATCTCTCCGTGTAAGGAACAGGTATATACCCCTTAAGAAGTTCTGTCAGCTTCAGATAGATTTCCATATGATCGGCTGAAACTGTGGGCAGCTTCACATCGTAATTTACTTTGTTGTCAGCAACCCGAACAATTTCAGAAACCAGTTCTTTAATGCCCTTGTTCTTCGCCGCAATCATTGGCACAACAGGCAGCTTTAGTGAATTGGTCAACGCCTCGATGTCGACTTTGGTGCCTTGATCTGCAGCAACGTCAATCATATTGACAGCAACAATCACCGGGGTATCGAGCAAAAGAACCTCTGAAAGAAGGTAAAGGCTTCTTTCCAGGGCTGAAGCATTGACAAGTATAACAATTATGTCTGGGTGTTCGTGAATTACAAAATCTCTTGCTACTCTTTCCTCTTCTGAAAAAGCACTAAGGCTATAAGTCCCTGGTAAATCGACGATTCGTATTTCAGTATCCCCTGATACATGAATCCCTTCTTTCTTTTCAACGGTTTTTCCAGGCCAATTTCCAACATGTTGAGACAGACCTGTTAACACATTGAAAACAGTTGACTTACCCACATTCGGCTGACCAGCAAGAGCAACAAGTAGCTTTCTTCGTGTTGCCTTTTCCTGGAGATCATGGGTATCTTTCACCTTTACAACCAGGATCTTTTCTGCTTGACCACGTCCAAGGGCAATTCTCGTATCTGTGGCAAGAACAATAATAAGGCTACCTGTATTGCGCAGTATCTTTATCCTTGTACCAGGCACTATCCCCATGCCTGCCAGCCTGCTGGTTAGTGATTCTCCTCCTGACACAAGGTTAACCACACCTTCTTCACCTTCGTTAAGCGAGATAACCGAAAAGAGTTCGCTATTCATATAGAGCCTTTCTAGATATACGGCAGAGATAAGACACGAATTTGTTTATACTATGGCAAACCGGGTAATGTCAATGACTCTGTGTTACTTTACAAGTCTGGCTCCGGCTTCGAAACCCTGCTGGAACGCAGTTGGATGATCAACAATCGAGCCTTTGGCATCAACATTCAGAAAACCAAGCGTTTCGTGTTCCGGTACACTTATGCTCCTGAAAAAAGCCCTGGCCGTTGCTTCGCCACACCTGATGCCTGTATCGCTCTTCATGCCTCCCACGAGCAACAAAAGTCCCTTTCTCCCATGCGGTTCTGATGTATATGTTTTTTTAAGAAGATATTTCTCACACCAAAAAGCCTGACAGCGGTCAATCATGATCTTTGTCTGTGCTGAAAGACCAAAGAAAAAAATCGGCGAGGCGAGGACAATTCTATCTGCCAAACGAATTGCCTCATAGATATCATCCATGGCATCTTTGATGACACAGATGCCAGTATCATCACACCCACCGCAATTCTGGCATGGCTTAATATCCACCTGATTAAGCCTGAAAAGCTGAATTCTGTGAAGGTCTGGATCAATTGCCTTTAAAGTCTCACTGAGAAGAAGTTCTGTGTTGCCTCCTGCACGTGGACTACCATTGAATGCGATAATATTCAACGAATGAACCTGCTTAGCCTTGATTCAATTTTCCGGGACCCAGTTTTGAGATTATCGCCTCGGAACCCGATGATTCATGCATATCTCTTAATCTACTTTGTAGAATGCCACCTTTTTTGCACCACAGACCGGGCAGATATCAGGGGCCTCGTCCTCTGCGGTGTACCCGCAAACCTTACAAATATAGTAGTCTGTTTCCTTGTTTTTACCTAACTCTTCCAGGGCTTTCTTGTATAGATTATGGTGTACCTTTTCTACTTCATTGGCAATGTGAAAACTGCGTTCTGCTGATTTGTTCCCTTCTGCCTGTGCATCCGCAATCATTGCAGGATACATGGTGAGAAATTCATAGGATTCACCGCTAATTGCAGATTCCAGATTTTCTTTTGTGCTTTTGATGCCTTTCAATTCTCTTAAGTGGTTGTGAGCGTGAACTGTTTCGGCTTCTGCTGCTGCTCTGAACAGTTTAGCAACCTGTTTATATCCTTCTTCTTCAGCTTTTTTTGCAAAGGCAAGATACTTCCTGTTCGCCTGTGATTCTCCAGCGAATGCTTCTTTCAAACCATCTTCTGTTTTCGACATGACAACACCTCCATATACAATATTAATTCTGCGATCAGCAAATTAGCGGTTAGCTTTAAAAAAACTGAATACTCTAATCTAATAGCCCGATTATTTTACTTTTTCAAACGCATCTTTTGGTGCATTGCAAATGGGGCAGTGCCAGTCATCATCAAGCTTTTCAAAGGGTGTACCTTCCACTGCCTCGTCATATTCATAACCACAAACCGTACATCTCCACATAGATTTTCCTCCCTATTTTTCAAATTTCTTATGGTACTCTTTTACTTTACGTGCGAAATCCTTTCCGAATTCGTAACATTTAGCTTTATCTTCATCTGTCGGTTTATACATGATTTGAAGGCCTGGTTCTACTATTTCAAGCCCTGTTTTTTTGATAGATTCAGTTGCTTCTTTCACGCCTCCACCTCCCCAACCAAAGCTACCGAAAGCACCCATCAATCTGTTTTTTGGCCTCAGACCCCCTAAATGGTAAAGAAATTCAGCAACAGAAGGAAACATGACATTGTTAATTGTAGGTGTTCCGATCAGGGTTGCCCTCGATTTCCAAAATTCTTTAACTGCAACACTGGTGGGAGTAGCACGCAACTTTATGACATTGCAAGGCACGCCTTCATCTTTAATGCCTTCCATAATGGGAAAGATCATTATCTCGGTGCTGTGCCACATTGTATCGTATATTATTGATACAGCCAGATCAGCCTTTCCATCAGCCATATCTGAGTACATTTGTAGAATCCTTCCTGGGTTCTCGCGCCAAATAATGCCGTGATCAGGGGCAATCATATCTATCTCGAGGCCCAATTTAACAATCTCTGCAAGCTTTGCTTTGATAAGTTGGCCAAACGGCATAAGGATGTTTGCATAATAATCTTTTACTGCATCCTCAAGTTCAAAAAGTGAGTGACAGCTAAGAAATTCATCGTCGAATCGCTGTGCAGTGGCAAGGTGCTGGCCAAATGCATCCTGGGAAATGAGAAGCTTCGCCTCTTTTATATACGTCACCATAGAGTCAGGCCAGTGAAGCATAGGTGTTTCGAGGAAACTAAGCGTATATTTACCGATATTTAAACTGTCCCCTGATTTGACTATCTTTATGGTCCAGCCTGTGGTATCAGCGTATCTTTCAAGCCCTTTCTTTCCCCTTTCGGAAATATAGATTACCGCTTGAGGCATAACAGACATTATTTCACTGATTCCACTCACATGGTCAGGCTCGATGTGGTTTATAATTAAGTTGACTATCTTTGTCGGATCAACAACAGCTTTGATGTTAGCCAATGACGTGGATACAAAATCATGTTTTACGCAATCTACGATTGTAACCTGTTCATCTTTGATCAGATAATTGTTATATGTTGTACCATGAGGAGTAATGTAACCGTGGAAATCACGCACGGCCCAGTCAATTGCTCCTACCCAGTAAATATCAGGTTTAATTTCAATCGGTTTCATTATGCCTCCCCATTTTTACATTCATTAATTTCAAGACACACATACTTGACAATTTTGTTCAAGAAAATGTGATTTAATATAAAACAAGGAAATGGGAATATCAAGGCGTTGATTGACCTTTCTTGTATATCATGATAATAAAGTGTTCATGTACACAACAAGAATATACTACCAGGATACTGACGCCGGAGGAGTGGTATATTTTGCTAATTACTTGAAATTTTTTGAAAAGTCCTGGTACGAATATTTAGTCTCTATAGGCATTTCACTTCCTGAATGGGAAAAGACCGGGACCTATGTCCTTATACGGAATGTCCATGTGGACCTCATCGAAAGATTGCACTACGGAGAGACTGTTCACGTTGAGACAGCCATAAAGGAAGTGAGAAACGCCCACTTCATCCTTACCCATAAAGTAGTTAAAAGTGGTAAAATCACAACCAGAGGCGAGACTAAAATGGTTTGTGTGGATGGAATGGGCAAACCAAAAAGAATTCCTCAAGATTTCAAAAACAGGTTGTTAGCCAATAGTAAAGAGAACAAGCTGGAAATTTAAGATTCTACTTTCCTCGCAGTGCCTCCCAGCCTTTGAGCATTTGAAGACCCATGTAAAGTTGAAAATCATCCGTGTCAGAAGGTTTTTCTTGATTCTTATCTGTTTTCGGCTCATCTTCTTTTTTCATATTCTTTTCTGGTTCAATATGTTTTGATAGATCCTTCTCCTTAATCGGAGTAAATTTGTCTTTTCCTCTAACTATGTTGTTGTCAACCATAATATCCGGGGTTATTCCCTCTGCCTGTATTGATCTGCCTTTCGGTGTGTAGTACTTGGCAGTTGTAAGCCTCACCGCAGATCCATCACCCAACGGGAATACAGTCTGAACAGACCCTTTCCCAAAGGTTTTTGTGCCGACAACTATAGCCCGCTTATAATCCTGCAAAGCGCCAGCAACAATCTCAGATGCACTTGCACTTCCCTCATTAACAAGAACAACAAGCGGCCCTAAATAATCATTGTTTTTTCGAGCATAAAATTTCATCGCTTTGTCATCCTTTTTACGCCCTTCAATGTAGACAATGAGACCTTCCTCAATAAACTTGTCTGAAACCTCAACTGCCTGCTCAAGCAGGCCACCAGGGTCATTTCGCAGGTCGAGGATAATACCTTTTACAGGCTTGTCCTTATTGCTTTTTACGAGTTCCTTGAAGGCGGTTTCAAGGTCTTTCGCAGTTCTTTCCTGAAATTGAACTATACGGATATAGCCATAATCATCTTCAAGCATCCTGTACTTCACGCTTTTGACAACAATTATATCCCTGACAACACGGAAGTCTTTTGGGGCTGTGAAGCCTTCCCTAACAACTGTTAATGTAACCGGCTTACCTTTTGCCCCGCGGATCATTTTGACAACATCTACAAGGCTCATGTTCTTTGTGGGCTTACCGTCAATTTTTATAATATGATCGCCTGCTTTCAAACCTTCTTTGTATGCCGGTGTATCTTCGATGGGTGTTATGACTGTTGGAAATCCGTCTTTTATGGTAATCTCAATCCCAATTCCCCCAAACTCTCCCTTTGTCTCACTCTGCATCTCTTTGTACATCTCAGGAGGAAGAAAGGATGAGTGTGCATCCAGGGATTCGAGAATGCCTTTTATGGCAGCATATACAACGTCTTTATCTTTGACTTCCTCAACATAATTCTTTTTTACTATATCTATAACGTCAGAGAAAGTCCTTAGATAATGATATATCTCGCGATCATCCCCGCTGGAAATTGTCCGTTTACCTTGAGCTCCTATAAGAAATCCAAGAATAAAAATTGAAACAAATAAAATGCTCAAGGCGACTTTTATTTTCTTGTTCATCAAAATTTCCTCCTAAAGTACAGAATACTATAATTCTCGCTAACTTTCAATTCGATTCATTTCTATGCTAATCTTATGCCATGAAAACAGTGTTTGTAGCTATGAGTGGCGGCATCGACAGTTCCTTCGCTGCTTACCTTTTAAAAAGGGAAGGTTTCAAAGTTATTGGTATAACATTTCAGCTTTTGCCAAACCATACAAGCACAATAAATAACTCAAAAACATGCTGCTCAAACGAAGCAGTCCTAAGGGCAAAAAAGGCAGCAGACACAATGAACATACCTCATTATGTTATTGACCTGCGAAAGGAGTTCGAAGAATTCGTTATTGAGAGATTTATAAAAGAATACGGGGCAGGAAGAACCCCGAACCCCTGTGTTCTCTGCAATCAGTTCATCAAGTTTTCTGCTTTTTTTTACAAGGCTTTGGCGCTTGGGGGAGACTACATAGCCACCGGTCATTATGCGAAAATTGAGAAAATGTCCGACAACTATTTTCTTAGCAAGGCAACTGATAAATCAAAGGATCAATCATACTTCCTTTACTCAATAAAGAAAGACCAGTTGAGCAGGATTCTTCTGCCTCTTGGTGTGTACACAAAATCAAAGATACTCCCGGCTATCAGGGAAATGGGCTGGAAGAATACAAGCATGTATAAGGAAAGTCAGGACTTATGTTTTATACCAAATGGGCAATACCGTTCCTTTCTTTCAAATTTTATGCGCTTAGAAAAGGGGCCCATTTTTTCGATTAAAGGAAAGCTCATGGGCCATCATGACGGAATCCACCTTTACACGATAGGGCAGAGAAGAGGATTAAATATACCATATAAAGAACCTCTTTATGTCATAGAAATACGGCCCCATGAAAATTGTCTGATCGTGGGCTCAAAAAATCATCTCATGAGAAAAAGCCTTACCGCCACACCTACAAACCTTCTTTCGGATATTTCTTCCGGTATAACTGCAAAAGTCAGATACAGACAAAAAGAACAGCCATGTTCTTATTCACTAAAAGACGATTTTATGAGGGTTGAGTTCTATGAATGCATTGATGCAATTACACCCGGACAATCTGTTGTATTGTATAATGAAGATGTAGTTGTCGGCGGTGGAATTATTAAAAGCACTGAGTAAAACAGTATTCGACTTTTAAAAGTCAGCTATATTAAAGTCCTCCTTTTTGTCACGCTAACCGCCTCACATCCGAGTTAAAAGCTTCCTATGGCATAAATTTACGGAAAATATCCCTGGCAATTACTATTCTCTGGACCTGATTTGTTCCTTCATATATTTGCGTTGCCTTTGCATCACGCATCATTCTTTCAACGGGGTAATCTTTCGTATATCCGCAACCTCCAAGGATCTGTACCGCATCAGTGGTTACCTTCATGGCCACATCAGCCGAATAAACCTTTGCCATAGCAGATAATTTGTCGACACCTATGGCACTCATCTTGTCTCTTTCATATACTTTCATATCGAGCAGGTGAGCGGCATCATATACGAGGGCCCGTGCAGCCTCTATTTGGGTTGCCATGTCTGCAACCATGAATTGGATTCCTTCAAAATCAGCAAGTTTTTGGCCAAATTGAACCCTTTTCCATGCATATTCTACGGAAAAATCGAGGGCACCCTGGGCTATACCAACAGCTTGAGCGCCAACTGCCGGTCGTGAAAGATTAAGTGTGGACATGGCAATGTCCCATCCCTGTCCTTCCTTGCCGAGAAGATTGTCTTTCGTTAAACGGACATTCTCAAACATTATCTCTGTTATATCTGAGCCTATCATGCCAAGTTTATCCTCACTCTTTCCTATAATTACCCCGGGATAATCTCGCTCGACATAAAACGCAGATATACCTTTGGTCCTTGCTTTTGGGTTTGTTGTAGCAAACACTGTATAGAGATCTGCGTTCGCACCATTCGTAATCATAGACTTCTTGCCATTCATATAATAGTAATTGCCATCCTTTACAACGCTCGTGGCCATATGAGATGCGTCTGATCCTGCCTGTGGCTCCGTGAGACAAAAGGCAACAATATACATCTTTTCAGGATCAATAATCTTATTATAAAGATATTCCTTTTGTTCATCATTTGCGGCTACCATGATCGGCATAACGCCCACGTGATGAGCCAGAGGAATGAGCGATGATGCACCTGAAACCTTGGCAAGCTCTTCAGTAACCAGGCAGAGGGATGTAATATCCCCATCAAGGCCGCCAAAGCGTTCAGGAAGCATGAGATACAAAAACCCATGTTTCTTATAGACATCAATCAGATCCCACGGGAATGCACCAGTTGAATCAATCTCTTTTGCTCTTGGAGCGACTTTTTCTTTAGCTATTTTTTCAGCAATCTTCTGAATCATGCTGTGTTTTTCAGATAGATTTAACATACTAACCAACCTCCTTTATCTTGACAAAACCGCACTATTTTTAACATACTTTTCCAGTAAATTAAATAAAAAAGGAGCTGATATGCCGACGGTTTACTTTACAAATATGCGTACAACGCCCACCAGAAACCTTCTTGATAAACTATCAGATCTTCTCAACCGCACAAAAATCAATACAATCATTAAAAAGGATGACCTAGTTGCCATAAAGCTTCACTTTGGCGAACAGGGAAATACCGCTTATCTGAGACCGCTTTTTCTACGAACAATCGTTAGCAAAATTAAACAGCTCGGCTGCAAACCATTTCTTACTGATACGAACACCCTCTACTCTGGGGCTCGAAGTGATGCTGTCAGTCATTTCAACATAGCCATAGAACATGGTTTCGGTTATTCGAGTGTTGGATGCCCCTTGATTATTGCAGGTGGACTGAAAGGCCAGAGCGGCGTGAAGATTCCAATAGAGGGTGAGGTTCTCCGAGAAGCTATTATAGCCCGGGAAATAGTCGAGGCTGACTGCATTATTGCTGTTAGTCACTTTAAAGCCCATGAACTTACAGGATTTGGCGGTGCATTGAAAAATGTAGGCATGGGATGTGCAACACGTGAGGGTAAGCTCATTCAACACAGTTCGGTAGCACCACAAGTTGACAGCGGGAAATGCAAAGCCTGCAGGCTCTGTATTGGTTATTGTGCTGCAAATGCAATAACAATAAAAAAGAAAAAGGCTCTTATAAACAGTGATATCTGCACAGGTTGTGGAGAATGCATTCTCATTTGTCCATACAAAGCCATTGACATCCAATGGAATGAGCCGGATGATATCTTTCAAAAAAAAATGGTTGAGTATGCAGCTGCTGCATTGGCAGGAAAGAAAAAGAAATCGATTTTTATAAATTTTCTTATTCAGATCAGTCCGGCTTGCGACTGTTATTCCAACAGTGATGCCCCGATTGTGAAGGATATTGGTATACTCGCTTCTGTTGATCCCGTTGCAATTGATGCAGCCTCCTGTGACCTGGTAAACAACGAAACATCGATCCCGAATACCGCCCTAAAAAAGATCTTGAAGCCCGGGGAAGATAAATGGCGAGCACTTTTTCCCACAATCGATTGGCAGTATCAGCTTGATCATGCCGAAAATATGGGTTTAGGCTCGCGAAACTATACCCTCGTTAAAATTTAGGCTATTTTGAACACGGTTTTTTTGATTGACTGGCAGATAGGTCATCAAGGAACAAATTGGGCGTCTCCATCTGGCATACATTATGTTGCTGAGAGGAGATGCTGGGTTTTCACTTCCATTTTTGATGTATTTTTCCACCTGCTGAAACGACTAGAATTGCGACAAAGCGATTGGTAAAGATCGGGATAGCGAATTCAAGGCACACTATCATGTATTTACAGATTATTTCAGGGGAATTATCATGCTAAGGTGCTCTATATATCTAAGATAACCCTTGCAAACCCTTTCTGATGAACATGATGGCGATACTGGCAATAATGAGGCTGAATACCTTTGATAAGGCCTCGACAAACCTTTTACCCAGATACTTGATTATATATTGGGAAAACTTGAGTACAACTGCACAGATCACGAGGTTCAACGCCAGGGAAACGAAAAAATATGTGAAGCCATATTGGTTCCGAATAATAATTGAAGTTGCGAGTACTGCCGGGCCAGAAAGGAGGGGCACACCAAGAGGCACCACACCGTACATCTCGTCCTCTTCCAGATTTTCATCTTGGCCCACAATGATGTACTTGGCCGCAATAATAAAGAGCACGATTCCTCCGGCAATGAGAAAATCCTCTATTGAAATACCAAGATACTCCATGACCTTACTACCCATGATAACAAACAAAAGTGCGGTGAAAAATGCTGTAATTAGGGAATCACGGAGATTCCTCTTCCGCCTTGAGTCATCAAGCCTGTGGATAAACCTGATGTAGAGCGGCAGAACACCAAAGACGTCAAACGCTATGAAAAGTGGAATGAATGAAAGCCAGAAATCACTCAGCATAGAATATCTTCCGTTTTCTAACCTTGAACAGTGAATCTGGAGCCATGAAGGACCTGCTGTTCATCTGACGTTAATCCTCAATCCATCTGTCAACGCACCGCCTAAACCAATCTCATTGCCCATTTCATCATAGACCTTTTTCCCCTTATCAATCTCATTAATCAGACCAGCAGCAGTCAGGGCATGTCTCACAGTCATCCCTGGTGCTAAATCAACCTCTTGGTCATTCACATATACTTTCATCCCTTAATCTCCTTTATCCTTCCCTCTATTTCAGGAGAGATGACCTTGTGTGTCTTAATGTAGTCGATGACCACATCGCGCAACCATCTGCCTGAGTCAATATAAACGAGCTTTTCACCTCTCATTGCGCCACCGATAACCGCATAATCCCTTGATGACTTCACTGAATCGCCGAATGCCTTATATCCATCACCGCCGGCTGCAAGAAAATCATTTGTAGCTACAGTATACTCTTTTTCGGCTGCCAGAGGAATTCCACCGATAAAGATATCTTTTACGCGTGAACCTTTTTTGCCCTTAATGTCATAGGTGAATGTAAGACCGGAAACCTGGGGGAACCTCCCCTCTTCATCTTCAACCCCTGTCACGCCATGCTCAAGGGTATCACGAATCTGCTGTCCTGTTAGCTTTATAGCAACGATGTAATTGTCAAAAGGAACAACTGCATAGACATCGCTCACCTTAACTAGGCCCTTCTTAATACTGGTCCGAATAGTACCACCATTTATTATTGCCGCATCAGCACCGGTTGTTCTTCTCATTATATCTGTGATGAGATTACCCAGGTTTGTTTCCTGTAACCTCACATTAACCCCGTCGAGGTCGACAAGTGCTTCTCCCACTGTCTCATTCATTACGATATCGACCTTCTGCTGGTATTTTGTAACAATCGCTTCTACTGCTTTATTCTGTTTTCCAGTTGGTTTTATCGGTTCAAGGTAACCACTGACGTCAACAACTTTACCATATTTGAGAGTAATATCCACAACACCGAGGGTCTTGCCATGCTCAAAGGCTTGCACCACGAATGACTTGTTGATGGGTACCGGTTTAGCGACTTTCGTATGTGAATGCCCGCCAACAATTATGTCTGCACCATCTACCTTCCTCGCCAGTTCCGTATCGGCACTGAACCCTGCATGGGATAAAATAACAATGATATCGCTTTTTTTCCTCAGCTCTTGTATATATTTCTTTATTGTTTCTTCGGTAGACAGAAATTTCAGTCCTTTTACATTTTTAGGATGGGTCGTCACAGGTGTATCATCTGTCACAACCCCTATAACTGCCACAGTAATACCGTCCATATTTTTCACTATATATGGCTTCAACTCATTTAACCCAACAACATTTGCACCCAGAATAGGAAAGTTTGCCTCTCCTATCCGCTCTCTGAGAACTGCCTGGCCAAAATCAAATTCATGGTTCCCCACAACCATGGCATCAAAGCCCATGACATTCATCGCCTCAATGGAGGATTTGCCCTGGAAGAGATTTGCCCAATTGTTTCCCTGGATCATATCTCCAGCAGCAAGGAATAGTGTAGGCTTTTCAGCTCGGAGATTCTCCGCCCGTGACGCAAGATATGCCAGTCCACCCTGGGCTTCATCAGAACCATATGGCTTATAGGGCATTGCAAATCCATGGAAGTCATTCATGTGGAGAATCCTGATTTCATGTTCAGCAACGCAGGATAGAAAGGTACTGGCTGACAAAAGAAAAAAACAGGCTATTAGAAAATGCTGTAACTTTTTAGCCAGAAACATGTTTTTGCACCCCCATCATTTTTTTAACAACTTTTACGAAATAAGCGTTTAACCGGTGATTCTGGATTGGAAAAGGTATACAGATATTTCCATCTTCACCCACAAAGGTGTTCATGTGCACTTTGTTCCTTTCAAACCTTTTTTGCACATCACCAGGCCCCTTTAGATGCCTCACTACCAAAATATTCGATGGACTCACAGAACATTTCATGTCCTTAGTACCAGATAGCTTATCCTGGATATACGCTTTCTCACCTTCCAAAAAGAGCAAGGTTCTACGCTGATAACCTTTGTCTTTCATAGACGCAATTGCTGCCCATGGCGCTAATGTATTTATCCAAGAAGGGTCAAGTTTAGCTCGAATCTGATTTATGAAATCTGGCGGCCCGATAACGTATCCTAAACGCAAACCGCCGAGTGCGTGGAATGTTGAAAATGTTCTAAGTATCGCCGCTCCTTTTGAATTTGAAACGCGAACTGCCAGGGATGGCAGGGACGCATACCCGCTGTATGCTTCATCTATTAAAAGACTTATACCGAGCTCGTCCGCATTGTCGGCAATTTTTGTAATATCTCCATCTGAAATCACTGTTCCAGTAACATCGTGAGGATTTGGTAAAAGTGCTGCACCGCATCCATGCATGGCATCACAAAAATCTTTAATGGTGAGATCATAATTTTCTTCTGCTTTTAAAGGAACTGTCACACATTCGAGGCTATGTTTCAAAAAGACTGATCTGTGCCTTTTGGAAACAGGATAGGGAATAAGTATTCTCTTCGGAGTAATATGATCAAGGATTGTGTTCAATATGACTGTTGATCCGCATCCAAACAAGATGCAAGCATCATCGATCCCTTCTTTCTTTGCAATATAGTTTTTTAAACGGTCAAGGCCATCCGCGTTTATAGCTGATATCTGACGCAAACGGGTACGAATGATATTTCTGGCCTTATTTGAAGGCCCCAAAGGGTTTGACCCTGAAGTAAAATCGATTACCTTCACCGAGGATTCCCCGCAGTAGTTGTAGGCTGTAGACTGATGGCCAAAAAGAAAGGTTTTCTATAAATCCTTATGAGCTTTATCATTTACACTCCCAGGTATGCTTCAATGATGCCAGGACTGGATTTGACTTCTCTTGACAGCCCATTCATAGTTACCCTCCCATTCTCAAGAACATAGGCTCTTTCTGAGTGTTCCAGGGCCATATGGGCGTTCTGTTCTACGAGAATCATAGATATTCCTCTGTCTCTGTTTATAAGTCGCATGAGCGAAAATATTTCTCTTGTTATAATGGGGGATAAACCCATAGAAGGCTCGTCAAGAAGCAAAAGTTTGGGATTTCCCATAAGCGCTCTTCCCATTGCAAGCATTTGCTGTTCGCCACCCGAAAGAGTCCCTGCATGCTGCTTCAACCTTTCCTTGATTCTCGGGAAGGTTGTCACAACGAGGTCGAAGAGTTCAGTTTTCAGGGCACGATCAGTAATAGGATAGCCTCCAAGTTCCAGGTTTTCTTTGACAGTAAGATCAGGAAAAATGCGTCTGCCTTCAGGAACTATAGTAATTCCGAGCTTTACGACCTTATCAGGTCGCGCTCCGTGTATGGCCATTCCATTAAACACGATTGTACCTGCAAAAGGTTTTGTAATACCTGTGATCGTTTTCAATAGGGTCGATTTCCCGGCACCATTTGCCCCTATCACCGAAAGGATTTCTCCCGGCATCACTTCAAGGACTACATCATCGAGCGCCCGAATAGTCCCATAAGCCACTGAAAGCCCTTCAATCTTCATCAACATGTCGAATTTACCCTCTCCCGTCTGCTCTTTTTCCCTCAAATAAACTCTTCCCCCAGGTACGCTTCAATCACTCGTTTATCTTTCTTCACCTCTCCCGGTGTGCCTTCCATAATCTTTTCTCCGAAATCCATAACCACAACCTTATCAGAGATATTCATAACAAGACCCATCTGGTGCTCTATAATAACAATAGAAAGTGAGAATCGCTCCTTCACTTCTCTCAGAGTTTGAAGCAAATCCTGCACCTCCCTGGGGTTCATACCCGCCCCTGGTTCGTCAACAAGAAGGATTTTTGGTTGTAATGCAAGGGCACGGGCAATCTCAAGTCTCCTTTGCTCACCATAGGGAAGGTTGTTTGCTGGATAGTTTTCTTTTCCGGATAGCTGGAAAAACTCGATAAGCTCTCTTGCTTTTTTCTCTGCCTTTCCTTCTTTCATGAAATAATCGGCGGTTCTGAAAACAGAAGATACAACATTATAACCATCCTTCTTAAGAATTGCCGATAGCACATTCTCAAATACCGAGAGGTTCGAAAAGAGTCTCAGGTTCTGGAATGTCCTGGCAATTCCCAAGTGCGGGAGCTTGTAAGGCTGAGTTCTTGTAATATTCTTACCATAGAAAAGTATTCTCCCCCTATCAACGCGATAAAAACCGGTGATAAGGTTGAAGACCGTGGTCTTACCAGCGCCGTTGGGTCCAATGATGCCCACTGTTTTTCCTTCTTCAACGACAAAGGATATTCCATCAACAGCCTTTACCCCACCAAAGCTTTTCTCGAGCCCCTCAACTTCCAGTGCGTTCATTTTTCACTAATGCCTTTCTGTTCGATAACACAGCATCTCCCCTTCTCAATTTCTGCTTTTTGTCATCAATCCATATGGTTTCCACATCATAAGGGCAATGAGCAATAAGGGGATGAAAACCCACCTAAGATCTACTACCTCTGCTGGAAGCACTATACGTAAGCCTTCAATGAACCCTACCCAGATCAATCCGGCATAGATAGTCCCTGCAATACTGCCCATACCACCAACAATTACGATGATAAGAAAATCGATTGATTTCAAAATATCAAAATTTGACGGGTGGAGAAAGGTGTAAAGATTTGCGTACAGAGCCCCACCAATTCCAGCAAGAAAGCAACCGTATGTAAAAGCCATGAGTTTCATGGAAAAGGTGTTTATCCCTATGGAAGCAGATGCGAGCTCATCGTTTTTTATACATCTCCAAAAAAGACCATATCGGGAATAAATTAGATTATGCGTAATAAGAATGAGAAAAATCACAATAACAAAAGCAAGCTCAAAAGTAGTCAGTCGTGGGATACCGACGAAACCTCGTGAGCCGCCGAAAACCTCTGAGAACTTGTCCGAGTTATCCAGAAGAACCCTTACAAGGGTTCCAAAACCAAGGGTTGCAATGGCAAGAAAATCATCGCGGAGCCTCAGGATTGGTATGCCGATCAAATAGCCTATTAACCCTGCTGCTGCACCACTTATAAAAAGAATCGGGATATAGGCAAAAATGTTTTCTATGCTGAATATTTTGGTCAGGTACGCTGAGACATAAGCACCAATGCCGTAAAATGCAGCGTGGCCTAATGAAAACTGGCCTGTATAGCCATAGATAACATTCAAACCAAGGGACGCGAGGATAACGATTAAGGCATAGAGTGTGATCTGTTCGATGTACTGTGATACATAACCAAAGAAAAAAATAGCCTTCACAGAAAGATAAATAAGGACTGATAACAGGATAACCTTGCGGGCTTCCCAGAAAAAATTCATACCTTGTCTATCCTTTTTCCGAAAATGCCTGTAGGCTTTAATAGCAACACAAGGAAGAGGATAACAAAAATGACACCATCCCTGAACGTGGAAGATAAAAATGCAGAAACAAAAACCTCCGACAGGCCGATAATAAACCCTCCAAGCACAGCCCCGTGAATGATCCCTATTCCACCCAGCACTGCTGCAATAAAAGACTTGATGCCCGGCATGACTCCCATGAAAACGTTAATCTGTGGGTATGCGATCCCGTAAAGTATTCCACCCACTCCAGCCAACGAAGCTCCGACAATAAATGTAAGGGAAACAGTAGCATCAATGTTGATACCCATGAGAGAAGCAATCTCCTTATCATAGGAGACCGCTCTCATTGCAGTTCCCTGTTTTGTTTTATAAACGAGCAGATAAAGCAGCCCCAGAGAAACTCCCGTTATACTAAAAATGATCAATTGCACATTGGTAATTGTAAAGAGTGACAAATCAAAGGCCTCCACCTCAAAGGGCCTCGGGAATGCGATGTAATTTGGTGTAAAAACAGCTTTCAGGCTTAAAAAATATTCAAGAAAAAGTGATACGCCAACAGCAGTTATGAGAAGTGAGATTTTGGGTGCATTCCTTAAGGGCTTGTAAGCAACCTTTTCAATAATGTACCCAGCAAGGGCAGTACAAATCATTGTCAGGACAAATACAACATAAATTGGCAGAGTAAACCTGGAAAGCAGGTAATAGGCAATAAACGCACCTAGCATGAAAATATCACCATGAGCAAAGTTAATAAGCCTCAGTACTCCGTATACCATCGTATAGCCGAGTGCTATAAGTGCATAAACAGCCCCAAGCTGGAGGCCGTTTATGCATTGCTGGAATATGTACCCTAATAGTTCCACAACTGGGATATCTGTGGTCCGAGGATCAAGGTTAAAGGTTCAAGGTTTTAAACTTAGCTCCGTACCCTAACCTCTCGCCTCTATTTATGGATTTATGGTTGTCAAATACTTGAATCCATCCTTTTCAACTTTAAGGATAGCGGCAGATTTAATAGCATCTCCGTTCTTGTCAAAACTGATGGTGCCTGTAACGCCTTTATAGTTTTTCACAGAAGAAAGGGCTGTCATAATTTCTTCCTGTGTTATTTTTTTTACACTATCGAGTGCTTTCAGAAGTATTACTGTTGAATCATATCCAAGTGCTCCAAGGGCGTCGGGAACAATACCAAATTTCTCCTTATATTTTCGAATAAAGGTGTCTGCAACAGGATCCTTCCTGTCAGGAGAGTAATGATTGGTAAAAGAACCACCCACAATTGCATTGCCTGCAATCTTTATAAGTTCCGGAGAATCCCACCCATCCCCACCGATCAAAGCACTTTTTAAGCCCTTCTCCCTGATTTGTTTCGCAATAAGAGCCACTTTGTTATAATAATCAGGGATATATATAATCTCTGGTTTCTTTATTCCCACTTTCGTAATAAGGGCAGAGAAATCGACATCATCTTTCTGATAGGACTCATAGGCAATAATGTTTCCACCACCTTTTGTAAATGTCGTCTTGAAATACTCTGCAAGTCCCTTGGAATAGTCATTTCCAACGTCATACAAGACAGCAGCTGTTTTCGCCTTCAGTTGCTTTATAGCAAAGTTCGCTCCAACTGTGCCCTGGAACGGGTCTGTATAGCATGCTCTGAAAACATAGGGTTTTCTTTTTCCATCAGTGGAGGTAACTTTCGGATTCGTTGCAGTGCCCGAGATCATGGGGGTTTTGTTTGAGTTTGCAATCTCGCTGACTGGTATAGCTACCTTTGATGTGAGAGGACCAATGATGGCGGCAACTTTGTCCTGAGTAATGAGTTTCAGTGCTGCGTTTGCACCTTCAGTAGGATCATTCCTGTCGTCAGCTATGATCGGTTGAATCCTGTATTTTCCCGTTTTTGCATATTCCTCAAGAGCAATGTTAAAGGCATTCTTTGTTGATTCACCAAAAGTCTTAACATCTCCAGTCAATGGGGTAATAAGGCCGATTTTCACAACATCCTTCGCGAGAGAAAATCCGGTGTAGAACACAGAAAAGAGAAGTACAGCACAGATGAACAGCATCTTTTTCATGAAGCCAGTCCTCCTTGTGATTGCATTATATAATAAAAAACATACCCTACAACTGTAAAGCAACCTTTTTGTGGGTGCTGAAACCAATCTACTCGCTGGTAAGTGGATTAAAACTTAAATTAGAAGAAAACAGACGGTAGGCTAAAGCATTGGAGCATTATGGGATCAGATGATGAGGCAAATTAAATGAATGGCTTTCCTGTTACTCATTGCCCGTCACCAAGACCTCATATTTTATCACGCAATAGGATTTTACCCTTTGGTTCATCAATAAATTTACCGATTACCCAGAATTCGAGGTTGACTTCAGCAGCCTTCTTCTCAAATAACCGGATATCCTCAGGATCAATTGCCATAAGCAGGCCGCCGGAAGTCTGGGGATCAAAGATGATGTCGTAGAAAAACCCTTGTTCGTGGGTCACAACATTTCCCCTGTAAAAATCACGGTTTCTGTACAGGCCACCAGGAACAAAACCAGACCTGGCCATCTCAGTAGCTTCTTTAAAATATGGTAATTTATGGGGAAAAAGCTGTACACCTATATTTTCTCTAATCATTTCCTTCAAGTGACCGGCCAGACCAAACCCTGTGACATCGGTTGCCGCATGAGTTCTTACTGAAAGCATCACTTCTGAAGCTTTTTTGTTCAAGTAGGCCATCACGTAGATGAGCCTTTGTATGGTATCTTTTCCGATCATGTTTCCTTTTATACCGGTGTTAAGAATACCTGTCCCGAGGGGTTTTGTCAGGATAAGGACATCTTCCGATCTGGCCCCCTCATTGAGGATGACCCTGTCAGGATGAACAATCCCGGTAATTGCAAGTCCATATTTAATCTCCTCATCTTCCACGCTATGACCACCAAGGAGGCTTACACCTGCTTCTTTTATCTTGTCAACGCCACCTCTGATGATATCTCTCAGCACTTCCAGACCAAACTTCTTCGGTGAAAAGCAAACCATATTGAGTGCTGTTTTCGGTGTAGCTCCCATGGCATAAATGTCGCTCAATGCGTTTGCTGCTGCAATCTGACCAAAGGAATAGGGATCGTTTACAATAGGGGTAAAGAAATCAATTGTCTGGACAATTGCCACCGTATCTGAAATTTTGTATACACCTGCATCCTCAAATCCTTCAATACCTACAAGGACATTTTCATCTTGTGGAATCTCAACCCCACATAAAATATTTGCCAGGTCACCCGGACCTATTTTGGAAGCTCATCCAGCCCCGCGCACATGTTGCGTTAATTCGACTTCCGCCATGTATTCTCCCTTTTAAATTCAATACTCAGTTCACTGTTTGTTCTATTACCCTTAACAGATCAGGGGTTACACGCTTTATGATTTTCTTATCACCTATTGCCCATTGCGAACTATTGGCTTCCACAGGCCCCATCCTCTCCTGGAGCCTTCAACATTTTACGTGTCTTGAGCAACATCTTGATGATTTTTTTTCGGAGGGCTTCTTGTTTCTTTCTTGACCTTCTCATTTCCTTTTCAGTATCTATCTTTTGGATACCAGCGTAATAGCAGCAGCCATTGCTTTTGAAGTTGTTATCGAAAACACGTATGTTCCCGTCCTGAAAATTGATACGAACATAGCAGAAACCACCGGGGAGTTGGGATCTTCTCTCTTCAACAACCACACCCATGCCCCATCGCAAAAATTTCTTGTGAAAAACACGATCTCCGACGGCCAAATAAAGAGAGTAATCTGTCGCTACCATGGCCTATTATATAGCATATATCCTGGTGTGTGACAACCGGGTAAGGGGTTAGAAGTTCTGTTTATATATTGGATGATTGGATTGATCGGTGAATTGTAATCAAATTGAAACAAAAAACGGGGGCAATTGCCCCCGTTTTACTTCAGTTGCCAGTATTTTACTGATGGTCAGCCCATTTTCCGTACTGCTCCCTCAACATTCTATGGAGGATTTTACCTGCACCACTTCTTGGCATCTGTTCATCCTTAATGAAAATAATGTTCTTTGGAACCTTGAAACCAGCGATCTTGCCTTTGCAGAATGCGGTGATTTCCTCTGGTGTTGCTGTTTGTCCCTCATGAAGAACAATAACTGCTGTCACCTGTTCGCCCCATTTCTCATGAGGTACGCCAATAACTGCTACATCCTTAACCTTTGGATTTCCGCCGACACAGTTCTCAACCTCTGATGGGAAGATATTTTCGCCACCGGAGATAATCATATTTGCCTTTCTGTCAACGAGGATAACATATCCGTCCTCATCCCTATATCCCATATCACCTGCGCTGAAGTATTCACCTTTCATTGTTTCAGCAGTCTTCTCCGGATCTTTCCAGTATTCCTCGAAAAGCATCGGGCTTCTTGAGTAAAGCTCGCCCACCTGGTTGGGCTCTGTAACAAGCTTTCCGTCTTCATCATAGAATCTGATCAGGTCCGAACCGATTACTTCGCGACCGCATGAACCAAGTTTCGTCATCTGCTCATTCGGTTTGAGCACTGTCACGATGCCGGCTTCGGTAGAGCCATAGGCTTCATACAGCTCTGAGTTGGGGAACATTTTCAAAACACCGAGCTTTGTATCTCTTCTTGCAGGTGCAGAAGAGATGAGGAGCTTCTTTACACAGCTAAGATCATATTTCTTCTTCACATCATCAGGCAGAGCAAGCATCATAATATAGTGAGTCGGCACAAGTGATGTAAAGGTGACTTTGTGCTCGGCAAATGTCTTGATAAGGTCTTCGGGATTGAAACTGACCATATTGTAAGTCATCACCGTTCCGCCCACCCAGGTAGCTACGAACGAATAGAAAAGAGAGTTGACATGACAGCATGGCATAACGAGCAGGTTTGTGTCGTCAAAATTAAACTGATGGTCGAAAATCATAATGAAGTACTGGGCAAAAAGCGAAAGGTGTGTTTTTACAACGCCTTTCGGCTTCCCTGTTGTTCCGCCGGTATACATGATGACCCACGGGTCATCGGCTGTTACAACAGTTGCCGGCTCTTCCGGGCTTGCTTTAGCAAGCGCTTCTTCATAGGATACAAAACCGTCAACTTTGGGGTTGTCATGGCCAAAAACCATGTAACCGGTTACTGTGGGGATGTTCTTTTTCATCTCTGTGACTGTTTTGGGCCATGGGAACTCCTTACCGTCAGCCTTATCAACACCCCCCTGAACGATAAAGACCTTACATTCGCTGTGATTGATGTTGTATTCCATTTCAGCCGGTGCGAGTCTGAACATCAATGGTACACAGATAAACCCGCCCTTTGCTGCAGCAGCGTATATTTCCATCCATTCAACGCAATTGTATGCGAGTACTGCAAACCGATCACCTTTTTTCATTCCCATGTCTGCAAGGGCGTTTGCAAGCCTGCACGCTCTCTCATCCCACTCCTTAAAGGTATAGGATTTGTACAAGTCTTTAATACCAATCTTTTTGGGCCATTTGAAGGCATTTACCCTCAGCACGTCTTTTGCTGTCATCCAGCGTCCATACCTCATAGTTGCTCCTCCTCAATTATATTATCGTTCATGATGCAAAAACCAACCGATGCTACATTTACTCGACAAGCTCCAGGAGATGATACACTTTCTGCGGCATCTTGCTTCTGAGCGTGTTATCGATAAGGTTAATCATGCAACCAGGGCAAGCTGTAACAACAATATCTGCTCCGGTTGCCTTGATGCCATCCATCTTTTTATCAGCAATCTTCTTTGTAATATCGTAATGATATACGCTAAACGAACCACCCATGCCACAGCAAAGGTCAGCATTCGGCATCTCCACATACTTCAAGCCTTTAAGTGCTTTCAGAATTGCCCTTGGCTGATCCTTAATATTCTGATACCTGATGAGGTGGCAGGGATCATGCCATGTAGCAGTTTTACCCTCAAACTCTTTTTTCAGTTTGAATTCCTCGGGTGGAATCTTCAGAACATCAATAACAAATTCTGTCATGTCTTTGATTTTTTTCTCGAAGGCCTCGTATCTCTTCTTCTGGTCCTCATTGTCAGGCAGATATTTCTGGTAATCCTTAAGGGTGGAACTGCATGTCCCACACGCCGTAACAATGTAATCCACATCCTGGAATGCCTTGATATTCTGTTCGGCAAGCATTCTGCCTGTCTCAAAATCACCGCTAAAGTATATAGCAGCGCCACAGCAGCTTTGTTCTTCAGGAACAATTACTTCAATCCCTCTTTTCGTGAGAAAATCGATTACCTTTTCGCCTAATTCAGGATAGATAAAGTCAGTTGCGCATCCCATGAAGTAACCGACCCTCATTTTCGGTTCCTTGCCGTTTTGTGGTTTATTGACCCTTTTTACCTTATCACGCAGGAATACCTTTGCAATCTCCGGTATGTTTCTCCCCTGCCCTAATGCCTTGAGGAAATCAGGCAAATGCCGTACCTTGCCTTCTGTTTTCGGCATGAGCCACTGGAACTTTGACGCAAGTTTTACATAGCGACCGAAAGCTTTCCTATTCGCCATCACCTTCCTGAAGGCAAAGTTCTTGATAAATGGTAGCCCTTTATTTCTTACCATCTGGGCTCGTGCACCCACTACAACCCTGTCGATCTGTGTTTTTGCAGGACACATGGCTACACATCTCTTGCAGAGCAGGCATTTTCCTATAATTTCACCCATTTTAGGCGTGAATTCCTGCTCCCCCTTCAACACAAGCTTTGTGAGATAGTTCTTACCTCTTGCCACTGCTGTTTCTTCCTTTTCTTCCTGGTACACAGGACAGAAAAAACTGCAAAAACCACACTTCATACACTGGTCAGCATATTGTTCTATCTTTTTCAGCTCTTTTAGATCTTCCAAGCTCAACCCCCTTGTTGGCTATTCCCAGATTTTACCCGGGTTCATGATGTTGTTAGGATCAAATAGCGCTTTAATCTTTTTCATCATATCAATTACAGCAGGTTCAAGCTGCCTTTTAAGGAACCTCTGTTTTTCGAGACCTATCCCATGTTCTCCTGAAAGCACACCACCTAAATCCACCGCACCTTCTATAATCTCATCCATGGCCTTAACTGCCCTGTCATAATGTTCTTTATTATTAATATCCGTCAAGATTGCGGGATGTAAGTTTCCATCTCCCGCATGACCAAGAACTACAATTTCAACGTTATATTTCTTTGCCAGTTCCTTGCACTTGTTAATAAGCGCTGGTATTTGCCCCCTTGGTACTGTAACATCCTCTGCAAAAACTGTTTTTGCTTTCCCAAAAACAGCAGCAAATCCTGCTTTCCGTGCTGTCCAGTACTTATCGGCCTCAGCCTGATCCGGTGCAACGCGCACATCTGTTGCCCCATATTTCTTGGCAATCTCTACGATCTTTTGTGTTTCTTTTTCAACAGCTTCAGGGATACCATCCACCTCAAAAAGAAGAACTGCGTCAGCATCTTTCGGGAGTCCCATGGGCATCATTTCTTCAATTCTGTTGATAACCCAGTTATCGAGAAGCTCTATCTTGCCTGGTATTACACCATTCTCAAGAATCCTGAAGACGTTCTCACCTGCTTTGGCCACATCATCATACACGCCCATGATTGTCTTTCTTGCCTGAGGCAGGGGGTTAAGCTTCAGTTCAGCCTTTGTAATAACGCCCAGGGTACCTTCAGAGCTGATGAAAATATGCAACAGGTCGTAACCAACAACATTTTTAAGGGTTCTGCCTCCAAGGTTCACAATCTCGCCAGTAGGTAGTACAACTTCAACCCCAAGGATATACTGTTTTGTTACTCCGTATTTGACACATGCAGGGCCGCCTGCGTTTTCAGCTATGATTCCCCCCATGGTTGCGCCAAGAAAGCTCTGGGGATCAGGTGGAAAGAAGAGGCCTTCCTTCCCAAGCCGGATGGTCAGATCCTGAAGCACCACGCCAGGTTCCACAGTAGCAGTAAGGTTTTCTTTATCGATCTTTAAAATCTTGTTCATCTTTGTGGTACATAGAATGATGCCTCCCATAATGGGAATTGAGCCGCCACTTACGTTTGTACCGCCACCCCTCGGTGTAACAGGTATCTTCTCCTTGTTTGCGAGCTTCATGATTTCCGAAATCTCTTTAGTAGTGGTAGGAAAAACAACTACATCGGGCTCGTGTTCCCAGCTTGTTGTCCCGTCGTAAGAATAAGCCTTGAGCGTCTCCTTCTCTGTTTTGACGTTCTCTTTACCGACGATTTTTTGCAGTTCTGCAATGACTGATTCTTTAATCATTCATGCCCCCTTTGATTCTGAATATTTTGAACAATTTCTCTAATTTTTATATTGTTCCGCATAATTTGTCAAGAAAATACTTGTATACAAACCAACAGAATGTGCAAGTTTTCACAGCTTTGCTTTTTATAAGTAATTTCGATTAATCTGTATTATTATAACAGTGCATTACGCCAAACAAAAAATAGCAAAAGTAAATGAATTCAAGGCCCATAATGGTTATAACAGTTTTATAATGGCAATCATTGAAACAATTGTACCAATCTTCCTTATCATCATCTTTGGTTTTATACTCCAGCAGAGAGGGCTGTTAAAACGTGAATTTATCCAGGAGGCCAACAGATTTGTCTTTCATTTCAGCCTTCCTGTGCTCATTTTCATCGGAATCATCAAGTCAGATATTAGAGAGGTAAGTTTAACCAGTATTCTGTCCGTCATAGTCCCAACCCTTGTTATACTTTGTATTGCTTTTCTGCTTGCCCTGACAATGGGTTTAAAAAAAGGGACTCTCGGGAGTTTTGTTCAAACGACTTTTCACGGGAATATCACGTATATTGGTCTGGCTGTCCTCTACTATATGATGGGTGAAGAAGGTATGAGGAGAGGAAGCATACTCATAGGATTCCTAATACTCATGAACAATACACTAGCTATTGCAATACTTTCCTGGGCTTCTCGCAGACACGAAAACATATGGAAATCGCTCGCATCTGTTGTTAAAAGCCCTTTGATTATCGGTACAGTCCTCGGCATGTTTCTTCTTTATTTGGATATCCCTGTTCCCATATTATTGATGAAAACCATGGGTATTCTTGCAAATATTGCACTCCCCATGGCCCTCATTATTATTGGTGCTTCCATGTCAATGAACACTATCAGGAACTCATTCAAGCTGTCAGGGATTGTTGTCTTCATGAAGCTCATGGTTCTTCCTTCCCTTTCTTTTGCCTTTTGCCATCTGTATGCAATTCCCTTCACTGACGCCCTTCCAGGGATTATTCTTCTCGCCACCCCCACAGCCACTACATCATTCATACTTGCCAACCAGCTTGGTGGTGATACTGATCTCGCATCGGGTGTCATTACCCTTTCCACGCTCTTATCACCCTTTGTGTTTATCTTCTGGGCTTATGCTGCACGGTGATTTGCCAATCTCAGGCAAACTCTTCTGCAGAACAAAAAAATCCATTCCTATTTATTCCTAATTTATTCAAACTCCCATCCAGCATAACCATCTTCGCCCTATGTCCGGATACTTCTGCTACAGCTTTAAACTTGAGGTCCCCCTAACCTTACATGGCCACCATTCGAGCAAGCCACCTTTACCGATCCATTTCGTAACTTCAAGCTCTGTAAGCATTCCTCAAGAGCCAATCAGATTGATTATGGCATCCTGTTCGTTGCTCATCTATTTTCTGTTAAATGTATGCCGGGACTTTGGCAGCTTAGGTTAGGTCCTTTAAAACTATATTCATTTTTTTAAGGTTGCTTTTATTATCAATAAGGTTCCTGCCTGCTATCTTGTCAAGCACGTAGATCAAATTACCACCATTAAGAGCATATTTCTGTCCATAGGAAATAGGGACTTCAGGGTTCACATCTCCAAGGAGTGACCGGGTAACAGACTCAACTTTTCTTTCGCCGTTTGCTAAGAGCACTACATTTCTTGCCTGATACACAAGCTCTGCACTCATTGATATGGCATAATTTGGGTAATCTTTTTTTGAGATGAAGTGTCCATCAGTTACGGAATCTTTAATAGTGTTATCATCAAGCTTGACAAGCATAACTGAACTTCCCTCAAAAGGCACACCTGATTCATGAAAAGCCACGTGCCCCCGCCCCCCGACGCCAATTATCTGAATATCTATGCCTCCGGCTTTTTTTATTTTCTGCATGTATCCGTTTAATATCTCCTTTCTTATCCATGAAAGGTATTCTGATCCCGTTTTTTGTTTGATAACGATCGATTTTCCTGCACCCGTGCCTTTACAAGCCCAATCATGGGGATATCTCTTCAGCTCTTTTATTAGTACTTTCTGGTCGATGAGCGAACCAAAAGGCACATTTGTTTCAATAAATTTCTTCTTAAGAAGCCCGAAAAACTCCTGGATCATGAAATAGCAGTAGCTTTCAGGATGCAGGGCCCGCTGCTGGGCATTTTCTCCGGGCAGTCCAATGTATTCATCAAGGTTAAAGCTTCGTATCCTGCTGCTGTCGAATTCCCCATTGTTTGCCGCTCTCGCCAGATGTTTGTACATCCCTGTCGGGGAGTTCCCTGTTGCAAGCCCCAAGACAACTTCTTTCTTCCTTTTCAACAATTCAACCAGTTTTTTCTTGACTATTTCCGCTGCGACCTTGCTGAGATGTTCAAAATCATTCGTTATGACTACCTCAATAGGCATACTACTCCTCCAGGCCTAGATTTATGAGCCAAACTGATGAGAATTTCTCAACCCAGCACATTCTTTACAACATCAGCAATTTCTTCACAGTATTTCTCAGTAACACTATCTGAAGGCCCCTCAACCATGACCCTACACATGTTCTGGGTACCTGAATACCTCACAAGAACACGTCCCTCGTCTTTCAATTCTCTCTCGACCTTGTCTATTATTTTCATGACTTTAGGCACCGTATTTATATCGGGCTTACTTTTCACGTCCACGTTGATCAGCTTCTGAGGATATATATCCATCATTTTGGCAAGTTCCGATAAAGGCTTGCCTGTCTTGACCATGGCCGCAAGTAGTTGCATTGCTGTAACAATTCCGTCTCCTGTTGTATGATGATCGAGAAATACCATATGTCCTGACTGCTCCCCACCGATTATGCTGCCCAGCCTGATCATATCCTCGAGTACGTATCTATCCCCAACTTTAGAGGCGTGATATTTAAAACCATATCTCTTGCAGGCAACCCTTAGCCCAAGGTTGCTCATTACTGTGGCAACAAGCAGGTTGTTTTTCAGTTTACCCTGATCTTTGAGCATCTTTGCACAGATCAGCAGGATTTGATCACCAGTTATCTCCTGGCCCTTTTCATCAACCGCTATGAGGCGATCACCGTCACCATCGAAGGCAAGCCCGATTGCAGCACCTTTTTCAACGACCCTTTTTCTCAGGTCTTCTGTGTGCTGCGACCCACACTTGTCGTTTATGTTGATGCCATTTGGGGAGTTGTGAATGACATCTATATTCGCACCAAGTTCCCAGAAGGTATCCGGAGCAACCTTATACGTAGCACCATTTGCAGTATCCAGGACAATCTTCATCCCTTCTATGGATAAATCTCGAGGAAAGGTGTTTTTTAAAAATACAATGTATCGACCATTCACATCCTCCATACGAAACGCCTGTCCCATATCCTTCACAGGCGGCACGAGTGTGTGAAGTGTATTGCTCAGCATCAGATCCTCAATCGTTTCTTCCTGTTCATCCGATAACTTGAAACCACTACCAGAAAATATTTTTATACCGTTGTCCTGGTAGGGATTATGGGAGGCTGAAATCACAATCCCTGCTGCAGCGCGCATACTCTGTGCTATAAAAGCAATACCTGGTGTTGGCAATACTGAAAGAAGATAGGGGTAGCCGCCCATTGAAGTTATTCCTGATTCAAGCGAGCTTTCGAGCATGTAGCCTGAGATACGGGTGTCTTTCCCAATCATTATTCTTGGCCGTCCATGTTCCTTCTTCAAAATGTAGACTACAGCCTGCCCGAGCGCAAAGGCTATTTCAGCGTTCATGGGATAGCGGTTAGCTTCTCCTCTGACGCCGTCGGTACCAAAAAGTCTACCCATCTATAACTCCTCCTTACAATTTGAAGAATAATTAGCAACCTACCAGCTTAAAAGAAGGCACAATTGCCTTCACGCGTTCACAAAAAATATCGACAATCTTTTGAAGCCACAATACACCTTTTTTAGAGACATGAGCAGGCAATCCCTGTATAACAGCTATATATTTTGCCTCTTTTTTTCCTCTTAACCTTTCAAACTCGAAAAAAAAGTCATCATAATACCTTTCCACGGAATCATCACATATTCCCTCTGTAAACAGTCTCTCTATATCAGAAAATCTTTCGTGGAATTCATTCCTTCCTACTGTATCTGACCCTTCTTCGCTCTCGTTTTTAAGGGTTATTTTTGACTTTTCTGCTAACACCTGCAATCGCTTTATCCGCTCTTTTTTCGCAAGAGCAAGTTTTTCGAGCAACCCAGAAAAAATTTGCTGTCCGAACTCCTGTGATTCCAAAAATGAATGCCTGACATGAATATACCACTGTTCAAGAGCCATCAGGTTCGCAATGTATATAATATTGTTACCCACTATCCGAGAAAGACCTTGGTATGCTCTGGGCTTGAAATTCACTGTCTTTCCAGAATATGACTTTCCCACTATTAGTTTATTGTCTTCCGGAAAATCATTTCTCAGCACAGAATTGGCAGCCACCACATTACCATACCCCATCCGTAGTGGCCCTACAATACCACCCTGCCCTCCGAGAAAGATGGGAGGTTGATTTAGCATGACGCCTCTTGGAACATCACCAATCAGTGATGCTGTGCTTTTGTCTCCATCCGGCGTGAAATTAAAATGAATATAAGAACTTCCAACCTCACTGTGATTTTTACGGCTTTTTCCTCCGGCCATTAAACAGTCACAGAAATTGATCAGACTACCAAGCGTCACAAAAGGGAAGAGTATGGTCTGTTTTAAACCGACACAGTGAGCACCATTTGCCTCCTCTTCAAGTATGCAACCTTCACGCACCTGGGCTCCCAAACCCATGCTTGCCTTTTCGAGAAATACAGATTTATTAAAATATCCTCCTTTTAGCTCAACCATGGATCCAAGCTGACAATCGTCTATTGTGACAGGTCCTTCATAACCAATCTGGCAACCATTCGATATGACAGTCTTTTCACCATAAATCCTGCATCCGGGGTAAATTTTGACACCTTGGCCTGATATATGATTAACATCTACCTCATGGCCTACATCAATGGAGAAAGGATTTGGAATATCAACCCCTTTATCGATCATCTGGACGATTTTATGGTGACACCGCAATTTTATATCCATGGCATACTCCCCTTCCCGATCTGCTACATATCTAAATTTATCAATATATTATCGAACATTGTGACCACTAATTTAGTGGTTTCGAAACGTGCACTGTCATTTCCATTTAGCAATCAATTCAAACAAATCAAACCCATCGTGAGACCTTATGCTACCATTGTACCTTGTGTGACAGATAACCCGTATCTAAACTGTTTTTAACATCCATTGAGAAAACCATACTGAACCACTTAAAGACGGCGTACATTAACACTTTTTTGTTTTTATGTCAATAAAAACAAGGTCTTGCTATCAAACAATTTGACAAGCATGAACCAACCTTGCTATATGTTTAAGGGTGACGTAGATGAAAGAAGTCCTCCGAAAGCTGCTTCGGACACTAAGCCATAGCCTACCGGAGATCCCCTTTGAAATACGCTATTGGGATAATCAATCAGAACGGTTCGGAATAGGAGAACCATCCTTCACAATCATCTTCAAGCATCAGAAATCGATCAAAAAAATATTTTCAAAAGGTTCTATGGGCTTTGCTGAAGAATACGTAGAGGGGAACATCGATGTAGAGGGAGATTTTGTATACCTGGTCCGTCTCGGCATATGCCCTGAATTTCAGAATATAAAGCTGTCTTTTGGCACAAGGATGGCAGCCCTCATGAACCATCTTTTGTCCCTCAACACCCTCAGGGGCTCAGCCAGAAACATTGCCCACCATTATGATCTAGGTAATGAATTTTACAGGCTATATCTTGATGAGAGCATGACTTACTCTTGCGCATACTATAGAAACAAGAATGATTCTCTTGAAGATGCCCAACAACAAAAGTACGAACATATCTGCCGAAAACTAGCCCTTAAGGAAGGCGAGACTCTAGTGGACATAGGATGTGGTTGGGGCGGTATGCTCCTGTATGCAGTCCATCATTACGGGGTTAAAGGATTGGGTTGCACACTGTCTGTGCATCAAGCTGATTACGCGAAAAAACGTGTTGCCGAGGAAGGACTGGAAAAGAGCATAACCATCCTTTTGGAGGATTACCGTAATGTTAAGGGTCAATTCGACAAATATGTATCCATTGGCATGTTCGAGCATGTAGGCAAGGGCTTAATCCCTATGTTTATGGAGAAAACTAAGTCCATATTGAAACCTGGTGGAATCGGTCTACTCCATACCATAGGAAAAGAACGTGACACCCCTTTTGATCCCTGGACTATGAAATATATCTTTCCTGGCGGCCACCTACCAGCCCTGGATCACATAATTCGAACCATGGGCGATAAAAGCCTTATCCCGATCGATATCGAGAACCTGCGCCTCCACTATTCGGCAACACTTGATGAGTGGGCCAAACGTTTTGAAAAAAACTCGGACCAGATCAAAAAAATGTTTGATGAGAGACTTGTCAGAACCTGGCGCATGTACCTCCGTGGCAGTTCTGCTGCCTTTCGGTGGGGTGATATAAGGCTTTACCAGATTCTTTTTACCAATGGACTGAACAATTCTCTTCCCATGACGAGGGAACATCTTTATAAGTACTAGATCCAAAAATGTTGGTTTAAACGCATCTGCATGTCATTTAGGCTCTGAAACCAGTGCTGTATTTCCCATCACTGTCTATTGACAATCAGCCTTTTTTCTCAGATAATGAGTGCACATATTCTGTATCTGAATATCAGAACAGCAAGAGGATCATGTGCATAACATATTAAAATCAAACAAACTGGACCATGTATGTTACGAAATCCGTGGCCCCCTGCTCAGAGAGGCGAAGCGTCTCGAAGAAGAAGGATATACCATTATCAAACTGAACAGTGGTAATCCCCCTGCTTTCGGTATAAATGCGCCAGACGAGATAATTCGCGATGTGATTCTCAATATCAGGTCGGCCCAATCATACGGCGATGCAAAAGGGCTTTTCGCTGCACGAAAAGCCATCATGCAGCAATGCCAACTCACAGGCATTGAAGATGTGGAGATTGAAGATATTTACGTTGGCAATGGAGTAAGCGAGATGATCATGATGGCCATGCAGGGACTCCTCAACAATGGGGATGAGATGTTGGTCCCTTCTCCAGATTACCCGCTATGGACCGCAGCCATCAATCTCTCCGGAGGAAAGGCTGTCCATTACATCACTGACGAGTCTTCTGACTGGAATCCTGACATTAAGGATATGGAATCAAAAATTACTGCAAAAACAAAAGGGATAGTTGTGATTAATCCCAACAACCCCACTGGTGCTGTATATCACAGAGACATTTTAATCAAGATTATCAGGCTGGCAGAGAAGCATAATCTTATAATATATGCAGATGAGATTTATGATCAGATTCTCTATGATGGCGCCAAACACATCCCATTGGCGTCACTCTCGAAGGATGTCCTCTTTGTTACCTTCAATGGACTATCAAAGTCACATCGCATACCAGGCCTCAGAGCCGGATGGATGATAATCAGCGGTAAAAAACAGGTAGCATACGATTATACCACTGAAGGATTGGACACACTTTCCAACATGCGCATGTGTGGAAATATGGCTGCACAATTCGCCATACAAACGGCACTGGGTGGCCGTCAGAGTATTATTGACCTGATTTCCCCTGGCGGAAGATTGTATGAACAGCGAAAGGTGGCCTATGAATCTTTTAAGGCCATACCCGGCATCTCATGCGTCAAACCAATGGGAGCACTCTATCTTTTTCCAAAGATTGACGTTAAGAAATATAAAATCTATGATGACCAGAAGTTTCTTCTAGATTTTCTATTGGAAAAAAAGGTGCTCATGGTTCAGGGAACAGGATTCAATTGGAAAAAACCAGACCACTTCCGCGTTGTTTTTCTGCCTAATGTTGAAGAAATCAGAACTGTTGCCATGCACATGGCTGACTTCCTGAAAGAATACCGTCAGATATAAATCTACCTTCTCGATTCTTATTGATGGGCACTTTGATTCTTTATGGACCTGGTTTGCAATTCTTTTTTCATCTCTTTGCTACCAGATCCCACTCAATATCAGGATCTCAGATTGTCGGTCCCATGCTGCACTGTCAAGTTAGCATACAAGCGCATGAACAGCAACTCGTTGTTGTACAATACTTTGGTCAGTTTCTTAGCTGATCATTGATCTGAGTTTCTCTAGCACTGAAGGGATGCCATTCTTTTCCATTTCATAGCTCTCTATAATGACCTTGCCTGAATATCCTTCTTCCCTCAGAAAATTAAGCATCCTTTTAATATCCATATCTCCGTCGGGAAACAGATGATCGTCTCGTTTTCCCTTATTATTATGAAGATGGACATGGGTTATGTTGTTGATTCCCAGGTATTTAAGATCACTGATGATCGCCTCTTCAGGTTTTTTCTCTTTTTTAGCAATCTTTGTGAGAAAAGCATGACCTGTGTCCAAGGTCATGCCAAGATCCGGAAACACATCCTTCAGCTCTTTAAATTCTGGCAGATCATAGAAAAAGAAGAGATGCATGGGGATTGACTCAAGGGCCAAGGTAACGCCCTTCTTCCGTGCATAGGATAATATTGCTCTCATGTCTTTGATAAAAAACTTCCAGGATTTCTCAGCAACATCCTTTATTTTTCCCATCCAGAATGTATATCCAGGATGGAGAACAACAGGGTTGGCACCAATAGCATAGGCCATGTCGATCGCCATCTTTACTCTGTTTCTCGAAAATTGGCGAATCTCAGGCTGATGGCTTCCAAGGTTTACCTCAAAGAACGGTGCATGAATGGAAAATTCTAATCCATCACCAGCCAGTGCAGCCATCTGTTCAACAAAGTCCTTATCCATTTTTTGGACATGGGGTGTCTCGAGTGACAGTTCAATTGTCCTTACGCCAGAGGAGATAATGTCATCAATAACCTCATTGATTGACTTTTGTATGAAGAAAAAAGTAGAAAACCCAAATTTCATGTGATATTGTGCAATCAGCAATGAGTGTTCAGCAATCAGCCTTTTTATGTTGTTAAGCTAATTGCTGAACACTAAACGCTAATGTTTGAACTATTAACACTTTGCTATACTGTAACCATCACTTAACTGCTTCCTTAATCTGGCTTACAATCTCATCGCTGCTCAGGGAAGCTATTGTTTTTAAAAGTCCTTCCTTTGCATAAAAATCAATAAGGGGCGCTGTCTTTTCATTATATGTTTCGAGACGTTTTGTAATAGCCTCAACAGTTTCATCTGCACGTTGTACTGCAGGTGAACCGCACTTGAGACACTTGCCATCAGGTGACGGTGGCTTGCTTTTAATATTGTATATTTCCTGGCAATCCGGGTTAGAACACGTCCTTCTGGTGGTCAACCTATCAAGGATAACTTCTTTTGGAACATCGATGTTGATGACCGCATCAAGCTTCATATTAAGTTTCGTGAGGAGTTTCTTGAGTTCTTCAGCCTGTGGAATGGTCCTTGGAAAACCATCAAGAAGATAGCCCTTTGCACAATCAGGCTCTTGAAGCCTCGCTTCCATAATGTCCATTATAAGCCTGTCAGGAACAAGTTCGCCCCTCTCCATATATCCCTGTGCCTCAAGTCCAAGTTTAGTCTTTGCTTTGACAGCATTCCTCAGGATGTCTCCCGTGGAAATCTGTACAGATCCATCAAAATCACTCAGCAATTTCGCAATAGTTCCCTTTCCGGCGCCAGGCGCTCCTAGTAATACAATTCTCATTACAATTCCTCCTTTAATCAGATATTGCTACTTATTCTTTTTCTCTTCCTTTGCTTTTCTTTTTTCTTTCAAGGTTTTTTGGGGAGCCTTTTTAGCTTCTTTTTTCTGCTTACTTTTCTCAGCCATAAATATACCTCCCGTCACGATATTTATTGAGTCTATCAAAGTAAGGGAGAAAAATCACGCAAAAACAATCGATGCATTAGGGAACAGGATAACCCTGTAATCCGTTTTATCCTTTAATCCTGATTTACTCTTTCAATCGTTCTCTGGTTCTTCAACTGTTGGCAACGAAGTGTGCCATTGCATGAAAAACCATCTATCGTCACGTTTTTCCAGCACTGCTGTAAGTCGTGCAGGCATGACCATCTCCATCCCCCTCATCTCTGCATGGATTTGAATATCCGTTGCAAGCCATGCCACTAACCCAGCCGAAGACACCGAACTCCATTGCACCTCAAGGGATATGGATGCATCTTGACCCCAGTCATGTTGGGCCTGTTCACGAATACCACTGATACCTATACTCTTCTCGTCTTTGCCGTTTCCATAAAATACAACATCAGGATCAGAGGCAAACAAATTCAGGATACCATCCATGTCTTTATCATTGTAAGCCCTGATGAATCTACCCAGGACATCCATAACATCTGCTTCTGTTTCACTATCTGCTTTCATATTGGCACCTCAATGAGAAAGGTCATGGGGTTTCAATTCTTCTTCTCAGCCAGTACGTTAGCTCGTTTTCCTCATTAAGTATCTGTGTATGACACAGGAACTTGCAAATGATACAGCCATTGATACCACAGTTCCTCCGATAAATCCCAGGGTTATATATGTGTATCTTACCATTATTCCATAAATAACAACACTTATCGCTCCCAGTATAGATGATTTCATGACCGCAGCCGAAAATGTGGTGCCATGAGAAAAATATGTCATGAAAATCATTCCCACAAACATTGCCGGAAACATTACAAACATACCTCCAATGAGCGGACCGCCTATTTTGGTGACTATTATCGCAGAAACGATGACCAATCCACCCAGAACACCCCTGAAAATCATTATGGATAGTGTATACTGCATCTGCCTTCCTGCCTTCGACCTTACCTTTAGCACCTTCTCAACAATGTAGTGAGTGATTAAAACTAGACAGGCGTAGCTGATTGCTGAAACCGGGAAACTATTGAAATTAATGAGAACTATCCCAAAAGAAAGTAGTGTCCAAATAAGGAAAGCCCCTCCAAGGGCAACCCAGAAGTTGATCTTTAAAAGAAAGATATACGCAACAATGAAGATGCAATTTATCCCTCCAATGATTGGAACAATAGTTGTTGCATCAACAGCAACACGTTCAGATTGCGTCCAGGCGATAAAGAAAAGCGAGATCAGGATGGTCGATGGCAAACCTGCCATCAAACCACCTATTCTTGTGCCGTATTTCTCTGCGAGGATAGTGACCATGGTTATCCATAGACTTCCCACAATAAATGAAAGAATCAGCTTAAGTACAAAAATATTATCCATAGATCGTTATATATTTATATGATGTAGCATTACTGTCAGATTAAATAAAGTTCTCTGCAACATCTTATTTCTCACATCATAAAGATACTCAGGATTCAGGGTAAGAATGTCCATCAGGCTTTTTTAGTTAAAAATATTCACGAATAACATGCTCTAGGCATTACAATGAAGGGCTGTATTTCGTCTGGCATATGATGTAGATCAAAAGCTGTAGTAGCAAATAGGCACAGTCGCTATCACATACCTCCCCTGGTGCCAGCATGAGAACAGCCTGCGCTGCCACTTTAATATATTGGGCAGTAGGAGCAAGTATGGTAAACATAACAAAGGGCCCACCTCATTCGGGAATCAATGAGTCACCCATCATAAACCGTTGTTTTACCTGGAGGCCGAGCTTGGATTTAGATTATTTTGGACAGCAGTATAATACCATAAAAAAAACAGATCACATTATCCAGTCTTCCATACCCTGCAACTCGACACTATTCAAGCTCTTTGAGATGAAATATGAGTGTACTGGCCAGACCAACGAATATACCGAGAATTGTGATGCCCAGCCTAAAACTTACCATATCACCGGATATTCCCAGCAAATAAGGAAGCACACCCCCTCCAAAGGCTATGCTTACTGATAGGATAATTCCTGTTGCCAGACTTCTCATTTCTCGGTTAAAGGTCTTGGCAAGTGCAACGAGGCCTACAGGGAAAAAAGCCGTTACAACAAATGCCTGTAGAAACAGGACAAATCCTATGTATTTCACAGATGACAAGCCCATAAGAACAGTGAATACGCTTGTAGTGATCATTACGAAAAACATGATTCTTCGAAGATTAAACCTATCAATGAGAAAACCGCATGCGATTGCGACAAAAATGGCTCCCAGCCTTGATATCCCCAATATTGTGTTTGCAAACCCTATATTCATCTTTAGTTCCTTCGTCAGGTACAGGGGCACCACGGAATAGATTCCAAGGTTTGCCCCTGCACCAAAAATCCAAATTACTGCCATGAACCAGAGGGATTTTATTTTCATAATGCTGGTAAATACAGCCTTTGGGGGGTCGTTCACTTTAATTTCCGAGCTTGTCATTAAGAAGACAACAGAGCATATCACGTAAACGCATGCAAGAACTATGAATATGCCACGCCAGGGAAAAAAATGAAGCAGGAAAAGCGCGATAAAAGGGGTAGCAAAGATCGAGCATGAGGCACCTGTATCATGAATAGCAATTGCTTTACCCCAATCTTTTTCCGCGTAATACTCGGTGATTAGCGGAATTACAGCTGGTAAATAGAAGCCTACGGAAAAACCGAGCATAAATGCAAAAAAATAAAGGATACGAAACTCATGAACTAATGGAATTAAGAAAGCCACCAGACTCAAGAGTAAAAGTGAGAACACTATCGATCTTTTATATCCGAACCTGCCGGAAAAAAGTCCTGACACTATCACTGCAGCACCATATCCAACGGATAGAAAAACAAATATACTGCTTGCTTTTGCATGGCTGACAAAAAACTCATCTTCCACAAGTGGCAGTATAGGCGCAAAGGCTATCCTCGTGGTAAAGTTTGTAAACCAGATGAACCACAAAAAAAACAAAAAAAGGAGGGCCTTGCCTTGTAAATTATGATACCGTTGCATTCTTTCAATCTAACCTAACACCCTTTAAGATTTCCACAAAACTATTCATGATGACTACTTTTGTTGTACAATATACGATTAAAGATTCTCTTTACGTTTACTCTTGCTAGTAAAAAGGGGGTTGATAATGAAGAATGATCCAGCCCGATGGGTGACAAAAGTGATTGAGAAGTTTAATACAACATCTGATAATAGCCTGATGAATCCACAAAATGAACCTGCATGGGACAAACCACTCGTTGGATTTGCAAACGGAAACGATCCATTGTGGGACGAATACAAACGACATATCGGTGATTTTTATTGGACACCTCATGAGATATTTGAACTGACATTTCCTTCTCTATCTGTAAAACCAGACGAATTAACAGTTATAAGCTGGATTCTTCCTCAGACCAAACAGACCAGGTTGGACCAACGAAAAGAAAACAGCCTTCCTTCAGAACGGTGGGCACGGTCACGAAAATATGGTGAAGAATATAACATGAAGCTTCGTCTTCATCTTGTAAAATCCTTCAACGATGAAGGTATCAAAGCATGCGCACCCCTGCTTTCTCCTCTTTGGAAACAGATGGTGTCAACAAGCTGTGGGCTTGCATCAACATGGTCTGAACGTCACGCAGCATATACCGCAGGCCTCGGCACCTTTGGATTGTGCGATGGTTTGATAACCCCTCTCGGGAAAGCAGTTCGTTGTGGTTCTGTAATCGCACGGATAGCCATCAAAGCGACTGAAAGACCCTATGAGGATCCCCACGCTTATTGCCTCTATCACTCTGAAGGAACATGTGGAAAGTGTATCCTCAGATGTCCTGCCGATGCTATTACAAGAGAAGGACACGATAAGAACAAATGCCAACAGTATGTTCATGGTGTGGCACATGAATTTATCAAGAGCAAGTTCGGTTTTGATGCTTATGGCTGCGGATTATGCCAGGTTGAGGTCCCCTGCGAATCAGGAATTCCAGGCAAAAAGGGGATAGACAATGGATGAATGACTATACGAAAACATAAAAAAATCCGAAAGAAACAAAACTCTCTCTCAGCTTAATTGTGATCGCGTTATGGCTAACGTTTCACGGGCCATATCCTGCGCTGCTAATGTAAAAAACCATTCTTTTATTCGATTTTCAAGATAATTAATATAGGAAATCCGTTCGATACCAAAACGGAAACTATCTAAATTTACACCTGCAGTAGTGAAACGCCACAATTTATCAGCATCCTTAACGATTTTGTCATTTAGTGAAAGAGCTTCTAAACGTGTATCATGACCATCAATGATATCCATTATTTCATGTATCTTGGATCCAGGATAATTGAGCTCATTCAAAATCTGGCCTGCCATTTTTGCTCCCTCAATTTCATGAAACCTCTGTACATCATTTTTTTTGACTTCCGGACCGAACGCCCCTGCCTGTTCATCTTCTGGCACCATTTTCCATCCCACATCATGAAGGAGAATGGCAGGCAAAACAATGTCTTCATCTGCCTCTGGGTAATGTTTTAGTAATCTCTTTGTAAATTCATAGGAAAGCTCCACATGGACGTCATTATAACGTGTATTAAGATACGGCTTTGCCATTTCGTAAATTGTTTCGTACATTGTTCGCATTCTGTTCTTTATCCTGGTATATGGCCTCTTGTGTCGATTTTCAAATTTAATCTTTTTTACCCTTCCTACCTTTCCTGCTTTCCTCTCTTTTTGGCCTTACTTCTCAATTTTCATCATCTTCCCTGCCTTTATATACTTCATGCCCATCCAGGTTCCTACCCCTGCAAATGAAATCTTCAAATAAATATCAGGCAGTTGATTGGCTGTCAGAGCACCTAGGTAACCACCTACAAGCGCTCCCATGGCCAGACCCCATGCAATATCAAGGTTTACATTACCAAGCTTGTAATGCGTTGAAGCTCCACTCATGCTGGCAGGAATCATAGCAAGTAGCGAGGTACCTTGTGCCATATGTTGTCCTACGTTTCCCACAACGACCATAAGCGGCACCATGACTCCTCCTCCCCCAACCCCCATCATTCCTGACACAAAACCTGTTACAGATCCAATGGCAAGAAAAATAACCATGTATGTCCACTGCCCGGGGGTCCAGGTTGTTATTGGAAGATAACCTTTAACAACAAGCAAGATTGACGCAAAAATGAGAAAACAACCAAATGCCACTTTGAGTTTTTTTTCTGGAAGAGAATGGGCATAGAGAGCTCCAAAGCGCGCTGTTATTGTGGCGCTCACAGCAAGGATCAGGGCTATCTTCAAGTCAACTCCCCCAAGGCCATAATAGGTAACAGCACCCACAATACCTGTGAATACTATGGCAACAAGGCTGGTACCATGGGCCTGGTGTTGGGTAACTTTTGCAAGCCACGTCATGAGCGGTATCATTATAACTCCACCGCCCAGTCCAAGAAGACCTCCGAAAAAGCCCCCAAGAGTTCCACTTGCAAGACCTATGGTAAACTTTGTACTGCGAGTCAAACAATGCACCTTTTCGTTACTGTGCCCGAATATATCATTTTAATAATCATTTCGCCATCGGTAAAATCTGTGATCCGTAACGTGTAATCGGTAATCTCCGTTGTATTCCATGACGTGTTACAGGCCACCATCACGGATTTCTCAAATATCAGTCAAACATGCTATACTATGACCATGAAAAAGATAATATCCTTTGATCTTGATGGAACACTGGTCCACGGAAAATATGGTAATATGGTCTGGAACCATGGCATACCCCAAGAATATTCCCGTAAGTATGGAATGCCATTCAAAGAAGCTGAGCAGCTTATCAGGCACCAGTATGAGGAGGTTGGTGAGGCCAACATAAAGTGGTACCATATAGAGTATTGGCTCAAGAGGTTTGACCTGCCAGTTTCGGCAAAAACGCTTCTTGACCGCTTTGAGTCATATATTGAAGTCTTCCCCGATACAAAGGAGGTCCTTGAAGCCCTGAAAAACACATATACCCTGATTGTTGCTTCAAACGCTGCACAAATTTTTGTCCAAAAAGAGCTCTCCTATGCAAATCTTACATCCTATTTTACCCACATCATTTCTGCAACATCCGACTATTGCATGGTTAAAAAGGAAATAAGGTTCTACGAAAAGCTTTGTGATACCTTAAGCATATCTCCTTATGAGATTGTCCATGTGGGAGATCATCATATTTTTGACTTCGAGACCCCATCACAACTCGGTATCGACGCCTATCACTTTGTACCTGATCATAAGGATAGTAGCAACCAATCACATACAGACAACGGAAAGACCATACATTGTTTGAGTGACCTGCTGAATATATTATGAAAACATGTTACAAGTGCCAGCATCCCGTAATGTTGGAGTTTATCTCACGGCGGGACGAGTGCCAAGTATGCGGGTCAGATCTCCACGTCTGCTTAAACTGCTCTTTTTTTGATGAAACGAAATCGAACAAGTGCAGAGAACCCCAGGCAGAATATGTAAAAGAAAAAGACCGCTCAAATTACTGTGACTTTTTTCGGTTCAGAGATGATGTACAGAAGAAATCAGGCAAGGAAGAAGCAAAAAAATTGTGGGATGAACTGTTTAAGAAGGTATGAAGTGCTTTACATTTAATACATTCTACTAGGATACACAACTACACCCAAATGACAAACCCACACAAATGCAGGAAATATCAAGGCACTCTTCGCCGACAGCTGGGTTGTATCCAATCACCTGTTAGTTTGCATTATCCTTAAGAAGCCCTATGACGGTACTGCGAATGGCGGGGAAAACTCCGACGGCTTGCAACCAAAGCACATGCATAATAGATGGCTGCGGTACAAGTCCCAGTTATAGACATGGTATTGGGATAAAATGAAGTGAAATATCTTTTCGCAATTATCCAGCAGTACTCGCTATTGCGCTATATCCTCTGTTTTCTGCACGGTGATTTTTAGCTTTCTTGGAGGGAACGGGCCAAAATATTCATAAAGATAACACTTGATGTCTCCATTATAGAGTTTCCTGTTTTTGTCGGATTTTTTGCCAAAAAATGATTCAAAGCCAGGATGGGCGTTGAGGATAAAGAATGACCATGTTTTGAGTTTGGAAAAAACTTCCCCCATTGATCGAAACAGTTGTTCAACCTCTTTTGAATTACCTATACGCTGACCATAAGGAGGATTGCATATGATACAGCCATATTTCTTATGTGAGCTGAACTGTTCTACAGGAAGTCGTTGAAATGTAATAACCTCACCTACACCTGCCCTCACAGCATTGTCTCTTGCTTTCTTCAGTACCCGTCCATCCTTATCAGATGCAAGTATTCGGAACCTTGTGGTATTCTCTTTCATTCGTGCTTCTGATCTTACCGTGTCCCACATTATTTTTGACATATTCTGCCAGCTTTCAGATACAAAATTTCTCTTTAATCCAGGGGCAATGTTCCGTCCAATAAGGGCTGCTTCAATAGGGATTGTTCCAGAACCACACACCGGGTCCACAAGGACTCGCTCTGGTTTCCATCTGCTTAAAAGGACAATAGCTGCGGCAAGATTCTCTCTCAAAGGCGCCTCACCGGACTCCTCGCGATATCCCCTCTTGTGAAGCCCCTGCCCTGTCGTATCAATGGTCAGGATTGCCACATCTTTCACCAGGGAAATTTCAATCCTATAAAGCGGCCCTGTCTCAGGAAACCGGGCCAAATGGTATTTCCGGTTCATGGCTTTGATGACCGACTTCTTAACGATTGTCTGGCAATCTCTGACACTCGCCAGTTTTGATCGTACAGATTTGCCTGTTACATGCATTTTTCCGTTCACGGGAATGATATCTTCCCAAGCAACATTGAACGTTCCCTGAAAAAGTTCATCAAAGTCTGTCGCCTTGAATTCTGCCATTTTTATCAACACTCTGTCTGCTGTTCTAAGCCAGATATTACACCGTGCAATATCTGGCTCTTTGCCCTTAAATATGACTCTGCCGTTTTCTACTATAAGGTCCTCATATCCGAGATTCCTTAATTCCTGTGCTACAACAGACTCCAATCCGAAACTTGAGGTAGCGATCAGCGCGTAATTTGCCATCAGTATTTTATCTTTCTTAAAAACAGACCCCTTGCCGGTGCTGTTGGTCCTGCATTCTCCCGGTCTTTCGAATTTAAAATCTTGATGAATTCTTCTACTGTTATCTTCCCTGATCCTATAAGAACAAGAGTCCCTGTTATGTTTCTTACCATGTATCTGAGAAACCCTTTCGCTTCAGTCACGAAATATATGAGATTTCCTCTCCTTTTTACATTTGCCCTGAATACCTCCCTCACATTGCTTTTATAGACCTCGTCTTTCTTTTTGAACGCAGAAAAATCATGCTCTCCAACAATGACTTTCGCTGCATCATCCATAGCTGATGTATTTAATTGGTAATGAATATGCCATACATAGCTATTGAGAAATGGTGAATTATAAGGGGTGTTCAGTATGCAATATACATACGTTTTTGAACGAGCCGAATATCTTGCATGAAATGTGATGTCTTCTTCTCGAGCATGTTTCACTCTTATATCCCTGGGAAGTATGCTGTTTAAACCCTGTATAAGGCTTCTTAATTCGATTGTCCTTTCTGTATGGAAGTTTATGACCTGTCCCATGGCATGAACACCAGCGTCTGTCCTCCCGCCAGCATAGATTGTAGTTGCATGATTGAGAATTTTCTTGAGGGAATTGTTAAAAATTTCCTGAATTGTGAGAACATCTGGTTGACACTGCCAGCCGTGATAGTTTGTCCCGTCGTACGAAATTGTAAGTACGATATTTCTCATAAAATCCTGATTCCAGCGACTGGTTCCTTATGTGAATGCCAAGAAAGGTATTGGATGACGTGAATCGAGCAACCTGGATTTCCTCGGTTATCAGTTCTCTACTTTGCCGGCTTTTTATCTTCCGGGAGGTTCTTTGTCACCCCATGATCTTCAAGCCTCTTATAGAGTTCCTCAACCTCCTTTTTTAACCCCACATTCTCAGCTTTAAGAAATGCATTTTCTTCCTTCAGCATTTTGATCTCATCTTTAAGGCCTTTCGTTTCCTGACCACAGGAGTTGAGGATTGTCCCCATAAGTAGAAAAATTATTAATAATGATACATATTTCATCACTATTTATTTGCCATGATGTCTCACTCATTGTCAACAGCTTCTTGTTTGTGGTACATTAAATGAAATCGAAACGAATTCCAACTGAGACATCTATTTTGGAGGATTGAATGCACGCATCTGTTGTTACGGTACCCATAGAAGAAGAAATGAAACGGTCATACCTGGATTATGCAATGAGCATAATCGTAGGCCGGGCATTGCCAGATATTCGTGACGGATTAAAACCTGTTCACCGGAGAATCCTTTATGCAATGTACGAACTAAACAACACCCATGACAAGCCATATAAGAAATCTGCAAGAGTTGTCGGTGATGTCATAGGTAAATTTCACCCCCATGGTGATCAGGCTGTTTATGACGCAATTACCCGCATGGTTCAGGAGTTCTCTCTCCGTTACCCGCTTATTGACGGTCAGGGCAATTTTGGTTCTATTGACGGCGATTCTCCGGCAGCTATGCGATACACTGAGGTGAGACTCTCACGGATAGCCGAAGAAATACTAAAAGATATTGAAAAAGAGACTGTATTGTTCAGGGCAAACTACGATGAATCATTAATGGAGCCTGTCGTTTTACCCTCGAGAATACCGAATCTTCTCATTAATGGTTCTGCAGGCATTGCAGTTGGTATGGCAACCAATATCCCACCTCATAACCTTACAGAGATTATAAATGGCATTTCAGCCTATATCGACAATCCTGGTGTAACACTGGATGAACTTATGGAGCACATACCAGGGCCTGATTTTCCAACCCAGGGTATAATTTACGGACGCCAGGGCATCCGGGAGGCCTATGAAACCGGCAGAGGCCATATTGTTCTTCGAGCCAGAGCAAACGTAGAAGTGCGCAAAAAAGATGGCAGAGAAGCGATTGTTATCACTGAGATCCCTTATCAGGTCAATAAAGCAAAGCTCATAGAAAGCATTGTAGAGCTCGTAAATACAAAAAGAATTGAAGGCATCTCAAATATAAAAGATGAATCAAACAGAGAGGGTATTCGGGTAGTCATAGAATTGAAGCGAGGGGAAATGGCCATTCCCATATTAAACAAGCTATATAGACACACCCAGCTTCAGACCACCTTTGGCATAATTTTTCTCACCATAGTGAACAACGAGCCAAGGGTTCTCAACATAAAAAGCATCATAGAAGAATTTGTAAATTTCAGAAAAGAAGTTGTCACAAAACGATCAACCTTTGAGCTGAATAAAGCAAAGGACAGGCTTCATATCTTGGAAGGTTTGAAGAAGGCACTGGAGCATATTGATGAGGTCATTGCCCTTATCAAAAAGGCTCCCAATACTCAGGAGGCACGGGCATCATTGATGGCTCGGTTCGATTTTTCAGAAAAGCAGGCGACGAGTATCCTTGAAATGCGCCTTCAGAGGCTCACTTCCCTGGAAAGAAATAAAATCATTGATGACTTCAATACTACTTCTGCGGAGATTGCCAGACTGGAACAGATACTTGCAGATGAAAAATTACTTCTTGCACTTGTTAAAGAGGAATTGCTCGAGATACAAGACAAGTATGGTAACGACAGGCTTACTGATATTGTAGATGCATTGCCGGATATTACCATCGAGGACATGATAAAAGAAGAAGAGGTCGCTGTTACTGTTACCTATAAAGGGTATATCAAGCGTACCTCACTCGATCAGTATAAAAATCAGTTACGTGGAGGAAAAGGAAAAATCGGAATTGTTGTTAGAGAAGAAGACATTGTAGATCATCTGTATATTGCCTCTACCCATTCCCATCTTTTCTTTTTCACAAATTCCGGCAAGGCTATATCGATTAAGGTGCATGTCATCCCAGAAGCTCCCTTAACGAGTAAAGGAAGAGCTGTTGTTAATCTGATAAATATAGACAAGGATGAGCGCATAACTGCAATATGCCATGTCAAAGAATTTTCAGAGGCTAAATATCTATTCTTCGCTACAAAAAAAGGTCTTGTGAAGAGAGTAAACCTCAGTCTCTTTAAACACCTGCGATCGTCGGGCATAAGGGCAATAAGCCTTCCGGAAGATGACAGTCTCATTGGAGTCCTCGAGACTGACGGCCATGCAGAGGTTATTCTTGCAACTAGAAAAGGTATGTCAATCAGGTTTAAAGAGGAAGAAGTCCGACCCATGGGAAGAGTAGCTTATGGAGTCAGGGGTATAAAACTGAAGAAAAATGATGAGGTTGTCTCTGTGGAAATTGTAGAACAGGGATGCAATGTGTTCACTGTTACTGAAAAAGGCTACGGAAAGCGTGCTACATGCACCGGCTACAGGACTCAAGCAAGGGGCGGCAGCGGAGTAATCAATGTCAGGTGCGGTTCTAAAAATGGACAGGTTGTTTGCCTGAAAAAGGTTACAGAAAATGACGAGGTTATCCTTATCACTGACACTGGCAGGACAATACGCTTTGCAACCAAGGATATCCCTCTTCAAAACAGGGGTGGCCTCGGAGTCAAACTGATGGATCTGCAGAATGAAAAAACAATTACCGGTGTAGCGATCATCGGGGAGGATGAAGGCTCGGAAACAGAGAAATCAGAAAATAATCATGGATAAGGCTATAGTCCCCCTTTCGTGGACGTTTACCTATGTGACAAAAGGTAGGGTCAGATGAAAATAGGCATCATTGGCGCAGGAGCTTGGGGTACAGCCTTTGCTATTCATCTTGCGAGACAAGGACACCAGATTCTTTTATGGGTGTATGAACCGGAACTCTTTGATGTTCTTCAAAAGACCAGAGAAAATACTTTCTATCTCCCTTCATTTCTTCTCAACAGTCAGATTGATTTTACCCTGAGCCTGAAGGACTTCGCCAATTTCTCTGACGACGTTGTTGTTGCAATACCTTCATTTGCCTTGAGAAAAACCCTCGAACCAGTATCTCCTTTATTGTCTGGCAAACGTATTCTTGTCCTTACAAAAGGGTTTGAGGAAAATACCTTCATGCGAATGAGCACTGTGATACACGAGATAACTCAAAGCAGGGTGCCTGTTGCATCACTGTCCGGTCCCTCTTTTGCGAAAGAGGTAGCTCACGGCTTTTTCACATCGGTAGTTATAGCGTCAGGCGGGAACGAAGTTTCAAAATATTTTCAGAACATTGTCCATAACCGGAATTTTAGAGTTTATACTAGCGAAGACATCATCGGTCTCGAGGTCGGGGGTGCGATGAAGAATGTAATGGCTATTGGCGCTGGAATAATCGATGGTTTAAAACTTGGAACAAACGCACAAGCAGCATTCGTGACACGAAGCTTAGCCGAGATCAAGCGCCTCGGGAAAGCTATGGGCGCCAAAGAAACGACGTTTATGGGCCTTTCAGGAATAGGAGATCTTATCCTTACATGCTATGGTGGACTCAGTAGAAATCGGGCCTTCGGCATAGAACTGTCTAAAGGAGGTAAACCTGAAGAAATCATTGTGAACCAAAAACAGGTTGTGGAAGGTTATTATACTATTAAAGCTTCTCACAGCCTTTCAAAAAAACTCGACGTTGATATGCCCATTACCAGTGAACTGTACAAGATTGTCTTTGAAGCCAAGAATCTTCAGGATTCAATTGAAGATATCACGTCCCGGGGATTCAAGGATGAAGATGCCTAACCATTCTTTACACTTCCCATTTTTTGTTGCTGACGTGATAAAACAGGAGGTACCCCAAAAGCACAGAACTTAAAGCGAAAGTTGATTTTTTTATGAACCTTGCGATAATCTTGTATAATTCAGATCAAGTTTAGGATCAATAAACATAAGAGGATTCCATGGATAATCGTGCAATTCTTGACCTGCTTCAAGTAAAGAATCAGGATCATATTATTCATCACGTTGACAGATTGCCTCCGAATAAGAAATCAAAATTTTTCCAGAATTGTAATGATCTCGACCTTGATCTCGTTTTCCGACTTCACAATGAATGCTGCGCATCCAAAACCACATTGTCGCTTCGTGGAAATATCAAGGTTCCCCGAATAGTCTCGTTACCGGTAAGGGAAAATGAAAGAAAATCTCACTATGAGTCTAAACTCGTTGGTGAGTCTCTCATCTCCAACGGAAAAGTAGCTGTGCTGATCGTTGCAGGGGGACAGGGCGTCAGACTTGGCCATAACAGGCCAAAAGGCACATTCCCTGTTTCTCCAATCATGAAAAAAACCCTGTTCCAGCTTCTATCAGAGCAGGTGAGAGCGCTTTCATTCCGTTATAATGCCAAAATACCACTTCTTATAATGACAAGTGTCGAGAACCATGACGATACAGTTCTGTTTTTTGATACACATAATTTTTTTGGCCTCGATCAAAACAGCGTTTATTTTTTCCAACAGGGTATGCTGCCAACCATTACCCCTGAAGGGAAGCTTTTATTAAAGGATGAGACAAGTCTTTTCGTCAATCCTGACGGTCACGGTGGGTCCCTCAGTGCGCTCAACAAATCAGGTCTCCTTGATATGCTCATGGAGCAGGGTTTTTCAGAGCTTTTTTACTGTCAGATCGACAATCCGCTTGTAAGAATAGCTGATCCTGTATTTCTGGGATACCACTCCCAGGCCAATTCGCAGTGTTCTACCAAGGTTGTCAGGAGACAAAGGATTGACGAAAAGGTTGGTGTCTATGTATCCCTTGATGGAAAAGACGCGATCCTCGAGTACAGTGATTTCGGTGGGAAACATATGGAGGCCCTTGACGATAATGGAGAAATCCTATACTGGGCGGGTAATACAGCCATTCACATCATGAACCTCTCTTTTGTAAAGACGCTTAACACACACGGCTTTGCCCTACCCTATCACTGCGCTAATAAAAATGTTGAAATTCTTGATTCAAAGGGAACCCGCAAAAATGTTGATGCCTGGAAGTTTGAAACATTTGTCTTCGATGCAATTCCTTTTGCTGAAAGAACGTGTTGCATGGAGGTTGACCGCTCTGAGGAGTTTTCGCCGGTAAAAAATAAATCGGGTCCTGACTCACCATCAACCGCTCACGAATCAATGGTAAAACTTCATAAACGATGGCTGCATGATGCAGGAATAATAGTTCCTCATGAAAGGCTGGTAGAAATCAGCCCACTCTTTTCTCTTGACCGGGAAGAACTCATAAGCAAGCTAAAGGGAACAAATATGCAGGTAGAAAGTGATCTATATCTTGCGTAATTACCAGTTTTTGTCATGCTATATCAGCAACACTCACCGGGTCTTCCCATTTCATATCAGCACGTTCTTTTATCTGATCAAGTTCCCTGTTCGACAGTTTTGGAAGAACTTGCTCGGCAGCTTTCTTCGCCCTGCTCATGATGTATCCATCCCTGACAAGATTACCCAATCTAAACTCAGGGATTCCAGATTGTTTTAAACCGAACATCTCTCCTGGGCCTCTCAATCGCATATCCTCCTCTGAAATTTGAAATCCATCTGTTGTTTTCTCCATTACTTTGAGTCTTCTCTTGGCAACTGGTGTCAGTTTTTCTGAGGCTATGAGAAAACATTTTGATGACTTGGAGCCTCTCCCTATTCTTCCCCGAAGTTGGTGAAGCTGCGACAACCCAAACCTCTCTGCATGTTCAATAACCATGATCGTTGCATTCGGAATGTCTATCCCTACTTCAATTACTGTTGTACATACCAGTATATCAATCTGTTTTTTTTTAAAAAGTAACATTACCCTTTCTTTTTCGTCTGGTTTCATCCTTCCATGAAGAAGACCGACTATGTGGTTGGGGAAAACTGTTTTCTGCAGCAGTTCAGCCATGTTTGTGGCATTCAGGAGATCTATTTTCTGGGATTCTTCAACAAGCGGATAAACGATAAATGCCTGCCCCCCATTCTTCAACTCCTCCTCTACCTGCTGAAATGCAATGTGGTTTTCCCTGTTAAAAAAGACCCTTGTCATTATCTTCTGTCGCCCTACAGGCATTTCATCAATAATCGAAACATCAAGATCACCATAAACAACCATGGAAAGAGTCCTGGGGATAGGAGTAGCTGTCATCACAAGCGTGTCAGGAAACAGACCTTTCTCTTTTAATATTTTTCTCTGCATCACGCCGAATCTGTGTTGTTCGTCAATAACCACCAGACCAAGACTTTTAAATTCAATATCATCCTGCAAAAGCGCATGGGTTCCCACGACCACGTTGGTGCTACCTCTTTTAATAGAATCAATAATGTCCATGCGTTCTTTACCCATATTGCCTCGCAGGTATGTAACAGTTAGTCCCATATCATCAAAAAACCTATGTATTGCAAAATACTGCTGCTCCGCGAGTATTTCTGTGGGGGCCATGAACGCAACCTGATATCCGCTGCCAATGGCGATACATGCAGCCGCTATGGCACATATTGTTTTTCCTGATCCTACATCCCCTTGAAGTAGCCTGTTCATAGGAGATTCGCTTCCCATATCTTTCTCTATTTCTTCAATTACTCTGCGCTGTGCGTTGGTAAGTTTAAATGGCAGCCCCTTCTCAAAGAACATTCTGTAATCACCCTTGTTGATAAAGGCTATGCCCTTCTTGTTTTTTGTGGATTGTTTCTTTATCTGCAATGAAATCTGGAAAAGCAGATACTCTTCGAAGATTAACCGATCTATGTATTTCTGACGTGATGCTTCGTCAACTATCGTCTCATCCGGAAAGTGAATCTTAATCAGCATATCTTTGAACCGTGGAACTCCTAATAAATCTTCTAGTCCTGAAGGTATAATGCTGCACAAAGAATCTGCATATTGAACAAAAGCCTGGTTGATTATATTTCTCAGAGTTCCCTGCTTCAAACCGGATATTTCCGGATATACAGGAATGATTCCCTGATGTTCTTCTCGTTTAGCCTCACTCGCAAGAAGAACGGCTTCAGGATGAACCATCTGCAGATTCTTTCCAAACTTCGTAACCCTACCTGATAGCAAGACGGTGTTGTCTTTGATGCAAAGCTCTTTTAAATACGGGAGTACCACATTGAACCATCTGAGAGTCAGTGACCCTGTACTGTCCTGAACAGTTGCTTCAAAAGCCCGTCTTCTTGCCTTTGGAAAATAAACAGAGCGCGAGCTTGTCACCTTTGCAATTATCAGCACAGTTTCACCTTCGGTTATCTCGTTTATATTTTTTATGCTTCTTTTATCCACATACCTGTTTGGTAGAAAATAGAAAAGGTCTTCAACAGTATTCAGGCCTTTTTTATTGAGCAGTGCAGCAATCTTTGGACCAACACCTTTTATATATCTTATCTGTTTTTTTGTTATGTCATTTTCCTTTTCCATGGAGACTTTTTATATTACAATATTATAATTGGAAAGATAATCACTAACAGCGCATTAATTACTTTTTTGCTCTTTTTACAGGAAAACTTGGATCATGCAAAAAATATTAAGAAAACCAGAGATAATATTTCGAACTGTACGGTGTTTAAGGATTTTTTAACTCAAAGGAAGCATCAAACATAATATGTCTCTGCCTTCACATCTTACATTACTGATCCAGAAAAGTGCCGGTACAGTTGAGTGCCCATGGGGTGGCAGTTGCAATTGACACCTATATGAACTTTTCTTTTGATTGCCTGTTTTGTGATGCCTGTTTCTCTGGCAGTTGTTTGCTAAAGCTTCAATGTGATATGTTGCCACACATGGTAAAGCACATGTAAAAAGCCTGGTATACTGGTGGAGAGCCTAAATCGATAAAGAATTTAAAATATTTTACAAGGGAGATTGATCAACTATGGTGGAGAAAGACAAGCTTTTAATGATCCTCAAGGATTTATCGTATGAAGAAGGCGATTTTACCCTTGTGAGCGGCAAAAAAAGCACCTATTACATCGATGCCAAAGAAACCACGCTAAATCCTGAGGGGATGTTTCTCATTGGCAAATTAATGTACCAAATGGCAAAAGAAATACCAGGTATTGAGGCAGTTGGCGGAGTCAGCATAGGTGGAGATCCGCTCGTTTGCGCTGTAGTACTGGAATCGTATAATAAAAAAGATAATCTTGCAGGATTTCTTATCAGAAAAGAACCTAAGGGCCATGGTACCAACAGATGGGTCGAGGGTGGTAAAAACCTTAAGAAAGGAATGAGTGTTGTTATTCTTGAAGATGTCATCACAACTGGAGGTTCTTCCCTGAGGGCAATAGAGGTAACCGAGAAAGAAGGATACAACGTTAAAGGGATAGTTGCCATCCTTGATCGGTTAGAAGGCGGTAAAGAAGCAATCGAATCAAAAGGATATCTATTTAGGTCAATATTCACATTGAAGGATTTACGATAAATATATTGATTTAATAAATTTTATACGGATTCTGTTGCCTTTGATAGGGTTGAAAACAAGTGGGTAAGTACTTCATCCCTACCATATCCATTCTTTGATGAAAATACGAAAACATCATCTGTGCAAAACTCTTTCTTTAGCGTATCCCTTTTACTCAAACCGTAACTGCGTCTCTCCTTGTCACATTTGGTAAGAATAAGACAAAATGGAAGCCGACTGTATTCTATCCATTCAAGAACTGTCTTATCGAGGATGTCAGGATCTCTCCTTATGTCAAAAGCCCAAGCAAACCCTTGTATTGATGAATTTTCTGTTATATAGGTGTCAATCATTGACTCCCAGCCAAGATAGGTGGATCGTGCAACCTTCGAGTAGCCAAAACCGGGGAAATCTGAAAAAATGGTCCATTTTCTCAATCCCCTGAACTCATAACCTACCCTGTAAAGATTAATCGCCTTTGTTGCGCCCGGGGTTGAGCTTGTTCTCGCAATTTTTCTCATAGCAAGCCTGTTGATGAGGGACGATTTTCCCACGTTCGATCGTCCGATAAAACAGATTTCAGGTATACCCCTGAATTCTCTCTTTTCAGGCTTAACGACTGTTGTCAGATATTCAGCTGTCAGTATTTTCATACCTTGAGGAGTTGCTTCAAACGTTCCATATCTTCTAATGCTTCTTTAATTTTGTCCTGATTGCGAAGAAGAAAAGAAGGATGATAAGTGGGCAGGAGAATCATTCCCCTGTAATCCTTTAAGATACCGCGCACTCTGGTGATTCTCTCGTCAACATTCATCAGGGTATTATAGGCATGTCTTCCAAGAGTACAGATTATTTTCGGTTTTATGAGGTCAATTTGAGTTAACAGATAATTCTTACAAAGAGCAATTTCAGATCCTTCAGGATCTCTATTATTAGGTGGCCTGCATTTCAGGATGTTGCAAATATATACGCTTTCACGTCTTTGACCTGCCTGTTCAATTAACTGGTCAAGGAGTTTCCCTGCCCTGCCAACAAAAGGCTTTCCCTGGATATCTTCCTCCTCTCCTGGGGCTTCACCAACAAATACAACCCTTGCTCTATTATCCCCTTCGCCAAAGACTACATTCCGTCTTGTCGAAGCCAGGTTGCATCTTCGGCAGCCCCTGACAGCCCTCTGTAATGCTGAAAGGGTCATTGTATCTTTTTTGTTTACCACATACGATTCAATTCCCATTCCCTTGAGTGCTAACAGAAAACCTCTGACAGTTCGATCTGTAACTGGAAATTTCATAACAAATATTCTTTTCGAAAAGCACCCGGTATCTTTTCTATATTCTTGACGCTTTCGAAAACATATGCTGCTTGCATCATGAGTGCTTCGTCCAGTGGCCTCCCAATGATCTGTAGCCCAATGGGCAAACTATTATCATCAAATCCGCAGGGGAGAGATAGTGCGGGTAAGCCGGCAAGGCTGCTTGGTATAGTAAACATATCTGAGAGATACATGGTCAAAGGATCCTCTGTCTTTTCCCCTATTCTGAAGGCAGTTGTTGGCGATACAGGTGTTATAAGTATGTCGCAACTTTTGAAAGCTTCATCAAAATCTCTCCTGATTAACGTTCTCACCTTCCCCGCCTTCCGGTAATATGCATCGTAGTAACCAGATGACAAAACAAAGGTACCCAGAATAATGCGCCGCTTTACCTCTTTTCCAAAGCCTTTCAGCCGTGTCTTTTTGTACATATCGGCAATATCCTTGCCTTCAGTCCTCAAACCATACTTTACACCATCATATCTAGCCAGATTTGAAGATGCTTCGGCAGTACCAATAACACAATATGTTGCAACAGCGTATTCCGTATGGGGTAAAGAAATATCGATGAGGATGGCTCCCTGCTTTTCAAATATCGATAAGGATTCCTCCATTGCTTTTTTGACATGAGAATCCATTCCATCAATATAGTATTCTTTCGGAATGCCTATTCTAAGCCCTGCAATATCTTTACCCAAATTCTCTGTATAATTAGGTACCGGTTGGGGAATTGATGTCGAATCCATGGAATCAAAACCAGCTATTTCATTCATTACAATTGCACAATCAGAAACATTTCTTGTCAAAGGACCAACCTGATCAAGGGAAGAAGCAAATGCAATCAGCCCATAACGGGAAACCCTCCCATAGGTTGGTTTCATACCAACAACCCCACAAAGGCCTGCAGGCTGTCTGATCGAACCTCCTGTGTCCGTGCCCAGGGCAGCAGCACAAAGCCCGGCAGCTACGGCAGCTGCCGGGCCGCCGCTTGAACCGCCTGGTATTCGAGTTAAATCCCATGGATTTTTTGTTATATGAAATGACGAGTTCTCAGTAGAGGATCCCATAGCAAACTCATCCATGTTAAGTTTTCCAAGGTGCACAAACGATGCATCCTTAAGCTTTTTTATTACTGTTGCATCGTAAGGCGGCATAAAACCCTTTAAAATCTGGGACGCACAGGTAGTTTCAATACCTTTGGTACAAAAAATATCTTTAATACCAAATGGTATGCCCAAAAGGGGGCCATCCTCTCCCTGTTCCATTTTACGATCGGCGATGCGGGCCATTTCGTGCGCCTTATCCTCAGTGACATTAAGGTATGCCATTACATCATTGTCATATCGCTCTATCCTTTTCAGATAAAAAGATGCCAATTCCACAGCAGTGATCTCTCTTTTTTTTAAGAGGGCTCTCATCTCTGATATTGTCATATCGAGAAGATTTTCCACACTGTCCTCCTCACAATTCTACGACAGCTTAGAGTACAAGCTTGACCTCTTCACTCTTAAGCCCTATGCATTATCGCTGGATCATTACCCTTCAAGTTCAATGATCGGGGGTACTTTAAAAAAATTTCCCTTCCGCTCTGGAGCGTTTCGTAGTGATTCCTCTACATTAAAGGAGTCTTTGACAACATCCTCCCGTAGCAGGCATTGTGCAATCATTGCATGACCTGTCGGTTCAATACCTTCAGTATTGAGTGTATTAAGTTTGTCTATATACTCAAGAATCCTATCAAGCTGATTCGTGTAGAGATCAACCTCATGAGATTCCAAATCAAGCCTTCCGAGATGTGCAACATACTCAACCACTTCTCTTGTTATCTTCATACCCTCCTCAGATTTTACTTCCCCTTGACGGGATTATAAACTGATACTTCCATACCTATCCAGACTCTGCCACAGCTTTTATGATGTCTCCTCGAGTCACTATCCCTACTAAGCTGTCGTTTTCAACGATTGGTATCCTGTTGATGTGTTTTTCAACCATTATTTTTGCAACAGTAACGACAGATTCTGTGGGGGAAGCGAAAATAACGTTCGTTACCATCACATCCTTAACTGTTAAATTCTGCATGTTACCAGTTTTTAGGCCTTTCAATATATCAGTTTGACAAACAATGCCCACGAGTTTCCCTTTTTCCACCACGGGCATGCCTGCTATATTAAACAGCTCAAACTTGTTTACTATGACGCTTAATTTTTCATCAGGGTGACAAGTTGTCACATTTTTGTTCATAAGCTCCACAACTTTCATCCATCCCTCCTTAAATCGGTTGTCCAAATAACAAGCGTTCCTGTATGAACTTCTGAAAACTCTCCACAGTTCGCATCGCTTTTCTCAATTTGCTCTGTTCATCATCGCTTAAATTCCTCGGAAACAAGAAATTCATGTTTGCCTGATTACTATCTTTATTATTGCTTTGACTTTGGAGGCGAAACTTTACAAAAATCAAATACGCATCTATGAGATCAGCTTCCATCTCCTTTCTAATTACATTTTTCTCTCTCAGAAGTTTGACTCTCTTCAAAGTGTTCGTTTCAAAAATCTCGTTTGTTATTGCAACCATGCGTACTGCCAAAATCAAGGGCGCCCATCCGTGCAATTTGATATTGATCATATCCTTGTGCTCCCCGGATTTCTCTGTTTTGAAATTTCCAAAAAAACTCAAGGCAGTTGGCATAAGTACAGCTGACTCATAAAGATCTTTCATAACTGCTTTATTGTCGATCAATATCTTGAAAAATTCTTGTCTAAAGCTGTTCAATAAATTTTTGTCACCATATATCGGCCTTGCATCTGTTAGGATTATGATGTCGAGGGTTTCAAAGATTCCTTTTTCGTAAGTTATTCTTTGTATCAACCTGTCACGAAATTGGTCTATGGAACCGCGCCATTTTTCGTTGGAGGGCATTACACCCCCTTTGCACTTTTCAAAACCGACTTCATGGAGCCGTTCCACCATTTTTTCTGCAAAGACCTTAAAATAATAATCAAGCAGTTGCTTCTTGGTTACTTCTTTTGGATTCCCAACTCCTTTATCATTTTTTAAATATTCATAACATGCATTTTTGAGTGGGTCCGTTGCAAATTCATCTTCAACTTCTCCATACAGAACCATGTTGTCCTGATCCGTCAAGAGGGTTTGCTCATCTCGCCCTTCGCTACCCATTCCTACCCAGACAAAATTTGTCGGGGGATATCCATATCCTTCGTTTTCCATTTCTGCTTCTACAAGTTCGATTACCCTGATAGTTAAACCATCCCGCACTATTCGAAAGAGATCATGGACATCTACGATTGTATCTTCTTCAAAAAAATATTTTTCTATGCCCGCTACAGCACGCTTGTGGCATAAAAGCAGGTCTTGAAAGGTTTTTGAACTTGCTATTTTGTCAACTACAAGGGAGGACAACTCGCTCTCAAATCGGATATAATCATCCAAGGAATGTTGAAGTTTATCCCTCAACTTGGACAGGATTCTGTATCTTTCATGACGGAGCAAAGCTTTGTCGTGCATCCGTTCTTTGTTTTCAGCTAAAAAATTCTCAAGGGTAATAAGGTTGAGTGCCATTTAATTCCCTGAAAGGTTTTCCAATAAGTTTTTACTTATAATAAGCTTTTTTCGTTTCTTTTGTAAATCCTCATAATGAGATTGATTTTTCTCGATCACTTCCTCGGGAGCCTTTTTCATAAACGAAGGATTATTCAGTTTTTGCTTCACTTTTTCACAATCTTCATCAATTTTAAATAGCTCTTTGTCTATTCTCGATAGCTCTTTCGAGACATCGATAAGATTTTTCAACGGTACAAAGATCTCGACCTCACGGTACACCCCCACAGCTGACTGATCCGGGACAGCACCATCTGTAAAAGATAGGTGGGCTATCTTTGCAAGTTCTTTTATATAATACCCATACTCTTTCAAGAGCGACTGGTTGCTGTCGCTACGGATCACAACGTCGACTTTTACATTGGGTGCAATGCCCGTTTCACCTCTAATATTTCGAACCACATCTATGACACCCATGATAAGATCCATACGGTTCTCAGCATCCTCATCACACTCACTTTCATCAAATCTGGGAAAAGTGGCAGCCATTATAGTATCCTCTGTTTTTCCGGGTATCCTTTGGAATATTTCTTCTGTAACAAAAGGCATAAACGGATGAAGCACTTTGAGAATCTCAGACAATGTTTTATGAAGAGTTGCTTTCGTTGACTCTTTATCAAACGTTGTCACTTTCCCATACAGGTTTGGCTTTATCAGTTCTAAGTACCAATCACAAAATTCCTTCCAAACAAAATTGTAAATCACATTTGCTGCCTCATTGAATCGATATCCTTCTATTGAGTCAGACACATCACGCACCATTTTCTGGCTCCGTGAACGAATCCATTGATCTGGAAGGAAAGAAGATCTTGCAGGGAACTCCTTGTAGTTAGAATTGCCAATAAATGATAGGGACAGTTTCGATGCATTCCATATTTTATTTACGAAATTCCTAACACCTTCTATGCGCTCTTCAGATAGCAAAATATCCCTTCCCTGAGCTGCAAGCATGGCAAGAGAAAACCTGAAGGCATCTGTCCCGTATTCATCTATCATCAGGAGCGGATCAATTACATTACCTTTAGATTTACTCATTTTTTTGCCTTCTGCGTCACGGACAAGGGCGTGTATATAAACCTCACGGAATGGTACATCCCCCATGAATTTTATTCCCATCATGATCATTCTAGCGACCCAAAAGAAAAGAATATCAAACCCGGTGATCAGGAGTGCTGTCGGGTAAAACACCTGGAGATCTTTTGTGTGTTCAGGCCAACCAAGTGTTGTAAAAGGCCATAATCCGGATGAAAACCATGTGTCAAGAACATCCGTTTCTCTTCGTAAAACCCCATTACACCTGTCACAAGTTGTGATATCTTCCACTGAAACATAGGTTTTATTACATGTATCACAGTACCACACTGGCAGTCTATGACCCCACCAGATTTGCCGTGAAATACACCAATCCCGGATGTTTTCCATCCACTCAAAATAAACTTTCTCCCACATTTCAGGAATTATCCTGATCTTGTGATCACGAACCGCGGTAATAGCAGGTTCCGCAAGAGGCCTCATCTTTAAAAACCATTGGAGAGACAGGCTTGGTTCGACCACTGTTTTACAACGGTAGCATTTGCCCACACCTAAGGTATAAGGTTCCACCTTTTCGAGTAAACCCTTACCAGTGAGTTCTGCAACTATTTTTTCACGACACTCAAACCTGTCCATCCCGTGATAATGAACAGCATTTTCATTCATTTTTCCATCATCGTCAATGACCTTGACTATTGCAAGGTTTTGTCTCTTGCCAATTTCAAAGTCATTGATATCATGAGCAGGTGTTACTTTAAGTACGCCTGTGCCGAATGAGGTATCCACATACGAATCGCCAATAACAGGTATTTTTTTATCGACAATAGGAAGTATTACATATTGGCCAATATATTTACTGTATCGTTCGTCCTGAGGATTAACTGCAACAGCTGTATCACCCAGCATGGTTTCAGGCCTCGTTGTCGCCACTGTCAGATAACCGGACCCATCTGCAAGAGGGTATTTAATATGCCAGAGATAGCCCTGCGTTTCTTCGTGCTCTGCCTCCAAGTCTGAAAGGGCTGTTTTGCATCGTGGACACCAATTGATGATATAGTTGTCCCTGTAAATCAACCCCTCATTGTACAGCCTGACAAATACTTCCCGTACTGCCCTCGATAAACCTTCATCGAGGGTAAATCGTTGCCTGGACCAATCGCACGAGCATCCGAGTCTTTTGAGTTGCTCTATGATGATTCCACCCGATTGTTCTTTCCACTTCCACACGCGCTCAATAAACTTCTCACGACCCAGTGTTTCACGATCTAGACCTTCTTTTGCAAGTTCTCGTTCAACAACATTTTGTGTGGCAATACCTGCATGATCAGTGCCCGGCACCCAGAGCGAGTTGAATCCACACATTTTTTTATATCTTGCCATAATATCCTGCAAGGTGTTGTTTAAGGCATGCCCCATGTGAAGCGACCCAGTCACATTTGGCGGAGGGATAACCATTGAAAACGGGGGTTTTTCAGATCCATTGTGAGCGGTAAAAAAACCCCTGTCAATCCAGAACTGATACCACTTTCCCTCAATAATGTGAGGGTTATATATTTTTTCCATCATCCTTTTCCAATTCCTTTCGGTACAAGTTTACAATCCAGTTTTTATCGTGACTATATATAGTTCTGCTGCTCACTGATGACTGCTTTCTGCTAACACACTGTTTTCATATCTGCATCTTCCATGGCAACGGCAGGAATATTTTTTCAAACAAATTGAATGCGTATCTGTCAGTCATACCAGCTATAAAATCGCACACACACACTGCAGGATCGTCATAGTATTCATTCTTTTTGGTTTCATCTAGAAAAGCATCCTTATTGCGGAGAAAATAAGTATAAAGATCTTCAATGATCCTTGAACACTTCAAAAAATCCTGATGGACCGTTACACTGTCGTAGACTCTATCATATAAAAAATCTCTAAGCGTAACCATGTGATGTTCAAGTTCAGCACCCACACTAATCCTTGCATCTATGTTTTTCAGGGTTTCTTGAATCACTCCCCTGACCATCGCATCAATTCTATCCGAACTGGTTTCACCAAGATATTTTATAGATTCCCGCGGCAGATCATTGTCATGAATCACATTTCCCCGCATTGCATCATCAATATCGTGGTTTATATAGGCTATAATGTCAGCAACCCTGACCACTTCAGCTTCTTTGGTAAGGGGTTTGTCGCAATCATCTTGAATGACAACACTTCCCTTCCCTTTAGAATGTTTCAATATCCCATCCCTGACCTCAGCGGTAAGATTAAGGCCTTGTCCTTCCTTTTCAAGGATATCAACCACTCTGAGACTCTGCTCATAATGCCTGAAGCCTCCTGCATGAATTCTATTCAAAACCTCTTCCCCTGCGTGTCCAAAAGGTGTATGTCCGAGGTCATGGCCAAGAGAAATGGCTTCAACAAGATCTTCATTCAAAGCAAGCGCCCTTGCAATGGTCCTTCCAATTTGGGCCACCTCAAGGGTATGAGTCAGCCTCGTTCTGTAATGATCGCCAGCAGGTGTAAGAAAGACCTGGGTTTTGTGCTTGAGTCTTCGGAATGCTTTGCTATGAGTTATCCTGTCACGATCATGCTGAAAGGCCGGTCTAATATCGCACTCTGTCTCCTCTCTCAGTCGTCCTCTTGTCTTTCCACTCCTCTGCGCAAAGGGTCCCAGTATGAGTTCCTCTCTTTCTTCCAACTTTAACCTTATATTCATGCTTGTTATCCGCAAACAAAGAAAAGGAATTGACAATAACCATTGTACATGGTTGTTCGTAATCTATCACATGAGTATAGGTATTTCAATAAGCTAATACTTATAGCCTCTTACCTGAGGAGGGGCATTTAAATGTCATTCCAAATCGCCCAATAGATTCGGAAACTTGTTTTGATTACACCTAAATACTTGAAAAAAGGGTGAATTACAAGTATATTTTACCATAATTGAATACTCCATGGGAGGAGTGATGACAACTTTAGATGACTGGAAAAAAATGGCTGAAGATGGCTTAAAAGCTTTAAAAGAAACTGCTCAGGACCTTGCATTCAACGTTGAAAAACAGGCAAAACTAGGCAAAAAGAAGTATCTTGACATTGCCAAAATCCAACGTGCCATTGATAAACTCCTCATTGAAATCGGAGAGTATACCTATGATGAAGTAACGTCAGGGAGAAATCTCAGTAAAGATGATCCTTTCATCAAAGAAAAAACCTCCTCCATTACTCACATGCGTTCAGAGATTGACCTCATTGAGGAGGAGATCCATGAAATCCAGTTAGCCCGTCCACCAAAACCAGAGCCATAACAAGCGACTCAATGCTACCCCAAACTCAGGATTAAGGAACTAATTGGTCAAAAATTAAAAAAACCAATTGAAAGCACAAAGCTCATGGATGTTCACAGTACCATAAGTCTTTCTTTATCTAAAGATACTTTTGTGCCAGGACTTCTGCAATTTGAACGGTATTCAACGCTGCACCCTTGCGGATATTATCAGCCACCACCCACATGTTCAATCCAAATGGCACTGATTCATCCTTCCTGATTCTCCCTACAAAGGTATCATCCTTTCCTGCTGCATGAATGGCAAGAGGATATTTATTCTTTGCTGGATCATCTACAACTTTTACACCGGGCGCTTTTCTGAGTAGTTTTCTTGCCTTTTCCGGGCTCATATCCTTTTCAAATTCGATGTTGACAGCCTCTGAGTGACCATAAAACACAGGGACCCTTACTGTCGTTGCTGTCACCTTTATATTGTCATCTTCCATAATCTTTTTTGTCTCATTTACCATCTTCATTTCTTCCTTTGTGTAACCGTTTTCAAGGAAAGAGTCGATGTGGGGTAGAACATTGAACGCTATCTGCCACGGGTAAACTTTGTTTTCAACCTTCTTATTGTTGTAAATAGCAAGCACCTGTTGCTCCAATTCATATATTGCTTTCTTACCTGTACCGGATACTGCCTGATAGCTTGAAACAACAACCCTCTTGATCTTCGCTGCATCGTGAAGAGGTTTCAACACCACTACCATCTGGATGGTCGAACAGTTGGGATTCGCAATAATACCTCTCTTTTTATACTGTGAAATGGCGTGTTCGTTAACCTCTGGGACAACAAGGGGGACATCGGGTTCCATTCTGAAAGCGCTTGTGTTATCAATAACAACGCAGCCGCTTGCTACTGCAATAGGTGCAAACTTCGTACTCACTGCACCTCCTGGCGAAAAAAGTCCTATATCAATCCCTTTGAATGAATCCTCTTTAAGTTCATCTACTGGGATTTCTTCTCCTTTAAAGGTTAATGTCTTTCCGAGGCTACGTGCTGATGCAAGAAGTGTTAGTTTTTTTATGGGAAATTTCCTTTGTTCCAGTGTTGCAACCATTTCGTTTCCTACAGCACCAGTGGCGCCAACAACAGCTACATTAAATTTTTTCATTCTCCTCCTCCAGTTTTTTGCGCAAGTAGTTTATCAGCCCGCCCTCATTCACCAACTCAACCATAAAAGGAGGGATTGACTTTGCCTTGACTTCATTCAAACCCCATTTAATGATGCCGGTAGAAAGGTCCACCACGATTTCTTCACCCTGATCTATCTCATCAAAAATGTCAGCCTCGAGAAGTGCGAGTCCTTTATTAAAGGCATTTCTGTAAAAAATCCTTGCAAAGCTCTTTGCTATTATAAGGGGTATACCCAGAGCAGATATTGCGATAGGAGCATGCTCTCTAGAAGACCCACAACCAAAATTGAACCCACCTATGATAATGTCGCCTTTTTTGACCTTCTTAGAAAAAGATGGATCAAGAGGTTCCATACAATGGTCACCCAGTATTGTTGGATCTGTAGATGACAGGTATCGTGCAGGAATAATAACATCTGTATCAATGTTGTCGCCAAACTTCCAAACTCTGCCTTTCAGTCTCATACTACCTCCGAAGGATGGATAATAAGACCCTTGACGGCACTCGCCGCAGCAACTGCAGGTCCTGAAAGATAAACTTCGCTCTCGGGATGGCCCATCCTGCCGACAAAATTTCTGTTTGTTGTTGCAATCGCCTTTTCTCCCTTCGCCAGAATCCCCATATGACCACCGAGACATGGACCGCACGTAGGGGGTGAAATGATACATCCTGCTTCCATGAATATCTCCAAATAACCTCTGCGCATAGCTTCAAGATAAATCTTCGGAGTTGCAGGAATGACAATACATCGGACATCTTGGGCAACCTTTTTATTCTTCAACACAGTCGCTGCCATGGCAAGATCTTCAATCCTCCCATTTGTACATGAACCGATTACAACCTGATCTATACGAATATTGTAAAGTTCTTTCGCATCTTTCACATTTGAGGGGAGGGATGGGCATGCTACCTTAAGGTCCAACTCTCCCACATTGATCTCATAAATTTCCCGATATTTGGCATCGCTATCGCTCTCGAAAACAGTGAAAGGTCTCTTGCCGCGACCGTTAACATACGCCAGAGTCTTTTCATCCGCCCTAAAAATACCATTCTTTGCTCCCGCCTCAATGGCCATGTTAGCAATGGCAAACCGTGAGTCCATAGAGAGGGCGGAAATAGCATCACCATCATACTCCATTGAGGCATACAGAGCTCCATCAACACCAATCATTCCGATAATATTCAAAATAAGATCTTTTCCTGTGACCCATTTCTGCCATTTGCCGGTGCAATGAAATTTTATGCTTTCCGGCACTTTGAACCAGTTTTTTCCAGTTACCATGCCGTAAGTAAGGTCTGTGCTCCCGACTCCGGTTGAAAAGGCACCCAAGGCTCCATAGGTGCATGTGTGACTGTCAGCGCCTATGACAACATCGCCTGGGACCACAAGCCCCTCTTCAGGCAATAAGGCATGTTCTATACCGCAAGCACCGCCATCATAAACGTGGTTGATGCTGAACTTTTTTGAAAACTCCCTAATTTTTTTACAATTCTCCGCAGAGGGAATATCTTTATTTGGAGTAAAATGATCAAGGACGAAAACAACCTTCTCTGGATCGAAAACTTTTTTTGCGCCCACTCTGTCGAATTCTTCCAGTGAAAGCGGGGCAGTGATGTCATTAGCAAGGCAGAGATCAAGCTTCGCTTCAATGATTTCACCAGGTTCCACATATTCCTTTCCTGCATGGGCAGCAAGTATTTTTTCAGTTAATGTCATTCCCATAACTATATGTCTCCAGTTTTCTTACCTTTAAGATATTCAAGCTTGTTCAATCCGTTTATGTATGCTTTGGCACTGGCCACAATGATGTCAGTATCAGCTCCTTTACCTATCACTGCATGTCCTTTCTCTTCAAGTTTTACAAAGACTTCTCCCTGGGCATCCATGTCTTGCGTTATTGAGTTAATGGAAAATCTGAGAAGCTTGCTGTTCGTCTTAACCAATTTTTTAATAATCTTATACGTTGCATCAACAGGTCCAACCCCTACACCAACATCCTGATACGTTGTACCATCGATATCTATCTTGACTGTTGCTGTTGGGATTGTTGCCTTCCCACAGGTCACGTTGAGATAAACAAGTTCGTATTTCTCGGGAATCTTGTAAATCTCGTCCATGATGATCATTTCAATGTCTTCGTTATAAATATCTTTTTTAATGTCAGACAGGGCTTTGAATCTCTTGAATGCAAGGTTGATCTCTTTATCCTCCAAGGAATAGCCCATTTCTATGATTCTTTCACGAAACGCATGCCTGCCGGAGTGCTTTCCTAGAACCAGAGAACTTTTTGGAATACCTACTGATTTTGGAGTCATAATTTCGTAAGTAATTTTTGACTTTAAAAGTCCATCTTGGTGGATGCCTGATTCATGTGCAAAAGCATTAGCACCTACAATGGCCTTGTTTGGTTGCACCGGTACCCCTGTAATAGATGTAATCAATCTGCTTGTGCGATAAATCTTCTCTGTTTTAACCCGTGTATCAAGGCCAAATAAATCCTTTCTTGTTCGGAGGATCATTACTATCTCTTCAAGGGATGCGTTTCCTGCCCTTTCTCCGATACCATTTACAGTACATTCTATCTGACGAGCTCCATTCTGGATTGCGGCAATCGAATTGGCAACTGCTAACCCCAAATCGTTATGGCAGTGAACGCTGATAATTGCCTCTGATATGTTTGGCACATTTGTTTTAATATAACGGATAAGGCCTCCGAATTCATCAGGAACAGCGTAGCCTACCGTGTCCGGAATATTTAAGGTATTAGCCCCGGCATCAATAACTGCTTCAAACACCTTACAGAGATAGTCCCGATCGCTTCGTGTTGCATCCATGGCGGAGAACTCTACATTATCAGTGTACCTCTTGGCCCTCTTTACTGCATTAACTGCAAGGTTGAGAATTTCTTCTTTATTTTTTTTAAATTGATGTCTTAGATGAATGTCAGAGGTTGAGATGAACGTATGGATCCTTGGTTTCTTTGCAACCTTGATCGCCTCCCATGCACGGTCAATATCTTCATCGTTTGCCCTTGCTAACCCAGCGACTTCACTGTTTTTTATAGCTTCCGCTATTAGCCTTACAGACTCAAAATCCCCTTCAGACGCAATAGGAAATCCGGCCTCAATAATGTCAACACCAAGAGCTTCCAGCTGTTTTGCAACCCTTAACTTCTCAGGCGTATTCATTGTGTTGCCAGGCGATTGCTCGCCATCTCGCAATGTTGTGTCGAATAGGAAAACTCGATCCGCCATACTTTCCTCCAAGTAACTTCTAAACGTTCATTCCTTTCCTTTGATCACCATGAAAAATAACGGAATACTAAAAAACCATATTCATTAATCAATGTCAATGAATCCAGTATTTTTGAGCCCTGATGCCATCTCCCATAGCTGGCATAGGTACTGCTGCTGCATGAATTTTTTTCAGGATAACATCAATAAGTTCCTGTTCTTTTTCAATGTTTACCTCAATGGAAAGATAAAATAGATTGTCTGGTACAGGCATTCCAATCATTTTCACCGCATCTTTTTCAGTTGTAACAATTAAACTTATATCACCATATGACGACAGTTCTTCAATATCCTTATTTTTGTACGTGTAATGATCTTCATAGGCGACCTCGTGCACCACATCGGCCCCCAATGTTCTCACAAGTTCAAAGAATGACCTGTTATCACCAAGCCCCGAAAATGCAAGAACTTTCCTCCCATTGAGTATGTTATAGTGGGTACTGAGGTTATGTTTTACGTTGTAGAGATGCATTGGTCTGTATGTCATCCTGAACGTTGGAATCCCATATATTACCTCTGCAATCTCAGGCTCTATGCTGCCATTATTAACAAGAATGGCATCAGCATCCTTTAGCCTGATAATGGGTTCTCGACAAGGACCAAGAGGAAAAAGATTGGTGGATTTATTATACTGATCACTCTTCAGGACTACAATGTCAACATTCTTCAAAATATTTTTTACCTGGTACCCGTCATCGAGAATCGCCAAATTAATGTTATTCTTTCTCATTGCTTCAACAATAGCCATTGATCTCCTTTTACCGACAAAGACTGGGATCTTTGTTTTTTTGGCAAGCATTAGTGCCTCATCTCCCACATCCTTTGCCTTATCATTATCTTTGTCAACACAGAAGATGCCCTTTTTTTTTCTTTTATATCCACGCGTTATTATTCCAGGATTGAACCCAATTTCTTTCATTCTGTAACCGAGTCTTTCTACCAAGGGGGTCTTTCCCGTGCCACCAATTGTGATGTTCCCAATGGCTAAAACAGGGATTGGGACTTCATCTATTTTTAATAAACCCGAGTCGTACAATGCATTTCTTAAATGAAGACAAAGACCATATAGTTTTGAAAGACAAATGAATGGCAACAATAAGAACCATTTCCAGTATCTTGCTTCACCTTTCCAAAATTTTATTACAATATCTTTCATTTATAGGATAATTTATACCAGATAATGGCATAAAATTCAAGGGGATAGCTACATCACTGGGCAATGAGGATCATGTATACTTGATAATAGAAAATAAGGGAGGAATGATTTGGTTGCAGTGGCAGATCGGGCACTTGCCAGGCTTTGCCAGTTTATCTCTTTTCCTGAAAACAAAACTGCATTTAGAACACTCAGCAGGGTAAACAACAAGGTGATAACTGCCCTTATTCATGGTCTTTTTTATGTGCACAAGATGATCATGAACATCTTTTTCAGGAATTTTTAAAAAATTTGAAAGCTCTTTCGCTGAAATAGTATAGTCCTGTAAAAGGGCTACAATGTACTGACGAATCGTCTCATGTCTTTCAATAGGGGTAATGGACTCTTTTGACTGTTTTTGCATGAACTATTATACAGCATCTTGAAAAACAGGGGCAAATCAAACATTAATAACTCTCTCTATATTAACGATTTCCTCACGAGCACCATTCAGACTCTCTATGAAATCAAGAAAATCGAGTCCACGAACTCCAGGATTTATCCGTTCAAGTATTTTGAAAGCGTCTGTTTCTCTAAGTGTTGTCCCATCTATTTCTCCTCCAAAACAAAAGCTTTTAAGTTTTGAAATATGATTAGCGAATGAGACAATTGACACTGCAATCAGGCATTCGTCAGGAGCCTTATATGTCTGGTGATGGTACATGGCGACCTGGCTAAAAATAATGGGGAGTTGCCATTTCTCCATAAGCCAGGCTCCCACCATGTCGTGAGAAGCGCCGATCACACGTTTTTCCGCCTCCAGGACCGAAATATTCTGGCCACGGGCCAGACGCAAGACATCCGTATACATATCATGAGCAAACCTATCAAGCACAATCTTGCCTACATCATGGATGAGACCCGCAAGATAGATATTATTCAGCAGTCCTATATTTAGCTCGCTGGAAAGAAGTTTTGAAAACACCCCCGTTGCTACAGAATGCCTCCAGAACATTATCAAATCAATCGTAGGTTGTCTTGATGACGGTCTCAATATACTGCATGCGCTGCAGGCAATACACAGGGAGGTAATCTCTCTTGTCCCAAGCATTCTCACAGCGTGTTCTATCGTTGCAACCTTATTTCTAAGACCATAAAAGGCTGAGTTCGCAACCTTTAAGACGTTCATGCTCATTGATGGGTCTTTGGAGATAATTTTCCCAAGATCATTGAGGTCGATGTCGTCATTCAAAGCCTGTATGAGTTCTGCCATGACCGACGGGATTGGAGGCAGGTATTCTATAGTCTGCTTAATCTTGCTCTCGAAATCTTCCATCATACTTTTGTCTCAGCAGCACATTTGCTTCATACGTATTTTGTACTTATTATCGGAAAATCTCTTTTCTACTTTAAAAATGATTTTTGAGATTATTTACCGGTGTTTTGACATTGATTGAAATGAGTTACATCACAGCTCAAACTATTCAATTATTGATGATCCTCTCCATTGCCACAATTTCATTATATGCCTCGTCGAGATCCCAAATGAACTTGACTACATCTAGATTCTTTATTTGTGGATAGGCTTCATCAATAATCTTCCACGCATCGATATCTGCAAGTACAACGCCACTCATATCGCCACCAAACCCGAAGCTTTTGAGTCTTGCAAGTTGGTTCGAAAGAGAGACTATAGCCACTTCCAGCCTACTTTCCTCCCTGGTTTCCATTACTGAGTGGTGGTAGTTGGCTATATCCACGAAAATTGAAGGCAGATTCCATGCCTTCATCAGCCACCCACCAACCTTTGCATGTGATTCGCCTATTACCCGCTGTTCTGCCTCAATCATTGATATATTTTCATTGTAAGTAATCTTCACAATCTCTTTGTAGATATCATGCATAAACCTATCCAGAATGATCTTACCAACATCATGGATAAGACCTGCAAGATATATGTTATTTTGTGTCAGAATACCAAGTTCGTTGCAAAGCACTTTGGAAATCACACCGGTAGCCACAGAATGCTGCCAAAACATACTGAGATCAATGGTAGCTTTATTAGCCGGTGCCTTTAAAGTTTTTCCTGCAGTACACGCTATACAAAGCGAGGCAATTTCTCGCGTACCTAACATACGCACTGCATGATCTATAGTGGTAACCTTCACAGGCAATTTATAAAACGCTGAGTTGGCTACTTTTAAAACATTGACACTCATCGAAGGGTCTTTTGCGATAATTTTTCCAAGGACATTCAATTCAATATCCTCATTATTAAGCGCCTGAACAAGCTCCACCATAACGGTCGGTACCGGTGGCAAATAACTGATCATTTTTAACACTTTTGACTTAAAATCCTTAATTATCACAAAACACCTGCATCTATTCACAAGATTTCAGACATTAATATCATTATCGGATATTCAACGATTTGTTTTAAGATATAATTCACCTGACTTTCTATCAGTACCTGCGATTTCCATTGCGAAAACATAGAATCGCCGTGTACAATAACTTTACGAGAAATTTATTGTTGATACAATTTCCATGAGTAAATACAATCTCATTTCATGTTTCGGCATTCTTTTTTTTATATGTTTCCTTGCCCTTCTTTCGCGACAAAAACGATCTATTAGTGTAAGGATTTTATTCTGGGGGATAGGTCTTCAAATCCTTTTTGCCTTTTTTCTCTTCTGCATACCCGTTGGAACCAAGTTTTTTCTCTTTTTGAACGATTTTGCCATGGGCGTAATTGATAGTTCTTTTCAGGGTTCACAATTCCTCTTTGGAAGACTTGCTATTGCTCCAGGCAAGGAAGGCTCTATTGGATTCATCCTTGCTTTTCAAGCTCTTCCCTCGATTATTTTTTTCGCTGCCCTTATGGAATTACTCTATTATATTGGCGTTATGGAGAAGATAATCGCCCTTTTTGCCAGAATTTTTATAAAAGTTATGGGCATAAGCGGAGCCGAGGCACTTTGCGCCTCGGCTCAGATTTTTCTTGGCATTGAATCAAACCTGACTGTACGACCATATCTGTCGAAAATGACACAGTCAGAACTTCTCGTTGTCTTAACGACTGGCATGGCTACCATTGCATCGAGTGTTTTGGGACTCTATGTGATTATACTGTCAGATTCATTTCCCAAAGTGGCAGCCCACCTCATATCAGCGTCTATCCTCCTGGCACCAGCAGCCATCCTCGCGAGCAAACTGATAATCCCTGAGACATACAAGCCCCTTACTCTGGGAACCACTGTAAAAATTGAAAGCCAGAGGGCAGGTAATGTAATCGAGTCAATCATCAATGGTTCCATGGCAGGTCTCAAAATGGTGGTGGGAATTGGCACTCTGCTTATTGCTTTTATAGGCCTGATTTCTCTAATTGATGTGGGTCTCCTCTTTACTGGAAAACTTTTCAGCACAGTCCTCGGTATAAGGGTTGATGTAACCCTTCACACAATCCTCCAGTATGTCTTTTATCCATTTACTGTAGCAATGGGTGTGCCACTTGTTGATGCCCAGACCATAGCCAGAATCATTGGTGAAAGGATAATAGAAACAGAGGTCAAATCCTATCAGGATCTTGCTTTATTGATCAAGGAAGGTAAGATCGTATATGAAAGAAGTATTGTAATTGCAACGTATGCTCTGTGCGGATTCGCACATATACCTTCCCTTGCCATCTTTGTGGGAGGTACAGCAAGCTTAGTTCCGGAAAGAACAAAGGACATATCGATACTTGGGGTGTGGGCGCTTATCGCTTCCAATATTGCCTGCTTTATTACCGGGGCTGTAGCAGGCATCTTCTACACCAGTGGTGGATCTCATTTTCTGAAGTGATGTTGCGCTATTTCATCTTTTAGGCGGTGGAAGTGCTGGTTTAGATAGTTTTGGTTTTTCTGGTGTGGCTTTCTTCTTTTCTGTTTTCTGTTTCTGCTGTTGTGCCTTTGCCTCAGCTTCTCTTCTTTGAACCTTACTACTGTTTATTTCGTTTTTAAGTTGCGCTATTTCACTTTTTAGCCCATCCTTCTCCCGTATGGACTTCTCAATTTTACCTTCAAGCTCAGAAATCTGCCCTTTAACATTTTTTAAGTCTGTAAGTTCACCCTTAAGGGCGGCCATATTTGAACCCAGTGATAGTACCATTGCACCAAGGATTACAACTACAATAACGAGAACAATGGTCCCCAAGGGTAAACTTTTCATAAAAGGTACTACACTGCTACTTTTTTTTGGTCTTTTCTTTTCCTGACTTTCTAAAAGTTTTAAAAGATCTTCAGAATCGTCTATCTTGTTCATTTCTTCATCAAAATTGGCCATCTCTAATCTCCTCAAACCGTCTATGATGTTTTAATTACCATATTATCCAGGTAAATTACAAAACTAAAAGAGTTCTGTGGGAGTTTAAATTATATGTATCTGCTTCAAGAACATTGACAAACGAGTGAAAAAAAGGGTAATTTTCAATAGGTTACATGGATAGAACACTCCTTCTCAACACAACATTTGAACCCCTTAGCGTGCTTTCGTGGAAAAAGGCAGTTACCTTGATTTTTCTTGGAAAAGTGGAAGTTCTGAAGGAATATGAAAGGGAAATTAAGGGTGTCTCGCGCAGCATCAGACAACCTGCAGTAATACGACTTGTACGCCTTGTGCGCAACAACCATGTAAGCGTTAAATTTTCCAGAAGGAATATCTTTTTACGAGACGATTTTACCTGCCAGTATTGTGGAAAAAGGCACGATCCCAAAGGCCTTACCTGCGATCATATAATTCCCAAGTCAAGGGGCGGGGCAACGGAGTGGACAAACATTGTTACCTCCTGCATTCGCTGCAACCATAAGAAGGGTGACAAGCTTCCTGAGGAGGTCAATATGCTTCCCCGCAAGAGGCCTTCGCGGCCAAGCGGTTTCTATATGCTTACGTTGCATCTTGGTGTTAAGAGCCTTCCAGATTATTGGAGGGACTATCTATTTTTGAGGGATTAAAATGGATCGAATTTGGGCGCCGTGGAGAATGGAATACATAACTGCTTCATCAACATCAGATAACAGGTGTTTTCTTTGCGTGGATTCATCGCGTGATGACCAGGCCCTCGTGGTTGGAAGAAATAATACTGCCTTCATTATCATGAACAGATTCCCCTATACTAACGGTCATGTCATGGTCGTTCCGATCAGACATGTTGGTTCCATTGATAGCCTGACAGATGAGGAAACCCTTGACATGATGAGGCTGACAAAAATCATGGTGGCTATTTTTAAAAAAGAATTTAGCGTTGATGGGCTGAATATTGGTATGAACCTTGGTAGGGCCGCCGGTGCCGGCCTTGAAGAGCATTGTCACATTCATATTGTGCCGCGGTGGTTTGGAGATACAAACTTCATGCCCATCTTTGGAGAAACACGTGTAATATCCGAACACCTTCATGCAAGCTACGAACGTTTAAAGAGAAGATTTCTTGAGCAGTCTTTTTGATACCTCGCCACCAGTAATAAAACCCGCTGACATTGTAAGGACTTTTACCGGTAAAAGCCAGGAAGATCTTCAACTGCCGCGAAGAGCAATCATAACATTCAATGCTGGTGATGTAAAAGCACTACTCACAGGTGGTTGTCAGAAGCCTGTTAAAGCATGGGAAAACTTTCGAACTCTTTTCAGGATTGCCCAAAGCAATACCATTGTAACACGAAGCTTTTTTGGTGGCCCCAACATAGCAGCCCTTGTTGAAGAACTATCCGCCTTCGGAGTGCGCGAGTTTCTTCTTTGGGGATATTGCGGCGGAATCGCTGATGATATATCTATAGGAGATCTGCTCATTGCAGAGGGAGCCTTGCGACAGGATGGTCTGTCATATCATTACCTCAGTGATAACGATGACTTTGTCTATTCGAGTTGGTTCCCAAAGTGGCGCAAAGCAGCAATTGCATCACAGATCATTCCTTCCCTGATTTGGAGCTGTGATGCCCTGTACAGGGAAACAAGAAAAAAAATCAACCTGCATAAGAAGATGGGGATGCATGCTGTAGAAATGGAGGTGGCCTCGTTTTACGCGGTTTGTAAGGCAAAAAGACTCAAAGGGATTGCTTTCCTCGTTGTCTCCGACCTCTTAAGGAAAGACAAATGGAAACCTGGTTTTTCTAAAGAATCATTCAAAAAAGGTGCAAGGAGGCTTAAGGAATTTCTCCTGGAGCAGGGAATACTCCGTTAAATAAATCAGTGATTTGAACCACCCCGCAAAAGGGGCTAGACATACCACATTTCCATTTCGAAACTCTCAGAGGGCACCTTCACAGAAACGTATCCCCTCTTTGGAAGCCTGTCGACCATCATATCCCTAACCTTTAATGACAGCCATATGTTAATCTTTTTATCTGCTTTCATGTCAAGGGCCTTTCGGGGACATTCCAGTTCGAGGATATCAGCGTAGGCCAGCGAAACTTGAATTGGCGCTTCCTTTATGGCATCTTTGACACGGTATATTATTTTGGTTGAAGACTCTGTTATGAGATTTATTTCAAAAGACACATCACCCATGTTTTCCACAAAGTTACGATCAATATCAGCACGAAGGAAAAATGAGTTTTCATTAAAACCATAGTAGCAGCCTTTAATGAGTAAAGCAGTATCATGCATTGCAACACCATGGCCTTTTCCTTCTATAAATCCTGACCCTATCCAATCAAAGTATGTGGTAACTTTTCCGTCAATTTTTGGGTAAATGAAGTCAATAGGCTCTCGCGTTGGCTTAATCTCCTGATCTTCAAGAAGGATGGGAATGGCCAGCACCTCTGGGGGCTCCTTACCGGAGAATCGATACACATTGGCAAGATTTTCCCTGAACAGAAAATCAAAGACCTCATCATTTTCCGATGAATGATCATCACCATACCACCAGAACCAATCACTCCCCTCAGCTATGTAGATACTTTCCCACGCTTGTTCATTTTTCATCTCAGGGTCTTCGTTCTGAAGAAACTCTCTGGTCTGTGAGAGCAGATCCCATCCAGCGTTATCCTCGACTTGCCCAATCCAGATAGAAAAATTGTGGCCAATCCAAGAACCGGCAAAAGTGCCCGAAATCCTTCCATAATCTTCCGTTTTATCAAAATATTCACTAATGGTGGTGGGTACTATACTTTCCTCCTTGAGAATGTCATCATAGAGGTATCTAAGGAAGTCCCATCCGTCATTTGCGTAGTTTTCCCACGCATTCTCTCCATCCAGGGCGATAGTAATGATTGGCATTCTGATGCGGCCCTTCACTGAATTCCTGATTTCTTTAAGCCTTCTCAGGCAGTCATTGGCAGCATCTTTCGATGCCATCCGTGAATAGTGAAATGATATCAGGTCGGAAAGCTGCTTGTCCCTGTATAGAACCTTGAGCAACCTCCCTTCCCTTTCCCAAATATAGGGCCGATACAGAAGGTCAGGATTCGTAAGGTTTCCGTAGCCATCCCGTGTGTTGTTTACCCCAAGGCTCTGGAAAAGAATTTCTTCGTCTGTAACTGACCATTCTACACCGTGCTCAGCATATAGGGCAAATGAATCATTACTTACACAACCCTCAGGTGGCCACATACCGCGCGGTCTATGCCCAAAGAGTTCAGAGAAAAAGTCAATAGCTTTCTTTATCTGGTATGATGCATCTTCTCTCTGTCTAAATAACTTTTGAGGAAGAACTGCATCAGGTAAGGCTTCCCTGGCAGCAGCACTGTCTATGAGGAGCGGGATAATAGGATGGTAATAGGCTGACGTGGAAAGCTCAATGGAGCCGTTTTCGTAAAGTTCCCTGTATAACGGGATGATACTTTTCAGGATATTTTTCTGAACATCCTGAATAATTTTTTTATCGTCTTCGCTGAATGATCTACCTTTTGACTTTAAGTATTTCAGACCATCATATTGTTCAAAAAACATGGGATCGATCCATGCCAGGAAAAAAAAGATCTGAATATCACGGAGCTCCTCATCAGTAAAATAATCTTTGATCTCTTTTATACCTTCCTTAGGATAGTAAAAACCCCTCTTCTTTAATAACTCAAAATAATGGGGAAAGGGTTTTATCATGTTGTCCCAGTTGGCACTGAAAAAATTCATCAAAAGATAGGTTTTTTGAGATTCTGTGAGATCCCTGGGCGGTGTCCTGAATATCTCAAGATACACGTCCTTTGCCTGTAAATCTTCGTAATCCATTAATTGCCTGAGTAGAGATGGGACAAGGTTAAAATTCTGCTTAAGACCAGGGAATTCTTTTAAAATATAAGCCATATCATAATAATCCTTGGTTCCATGGAGAAGTACCCAAGGAAGCAAGTATTCGCCTGTAAATAGATTTTTGTAAAAAGGTTGGTGCATGTGCCACAAAAATGCAAGATGAATTCCACTCATTATCTTAGCTCTATAAGATTAAATGAAATCTTTTCTCCAAGTTCAAGTATGCCCACAGTTCGGCTGCTCTTATATGAACCGGGATTAAACAGGTGGATATTTCTCTTTTTGGTTGACAAGGGAATATGGGAATGACCAAAGATTACGATGTCAACGTTCTCGAACTTGTCCAGTACGAATTGTTCCAACCAGAAGGGAGACCCCCTTCCGTGGGTAATTCCTATTTTCCATCCCTCTATTTCTTCAACTCTCTTTTCCGGAAGGATAGCACACAAATCGGAGTCGTCCATGTTGCCAGCGACAGCTTTCAAATCCCACTTTACCAGATAGTCGTGGACAAGTAGACCTGTCATGTCTCCAGCATGAATCACGATCTCAACTTCAGCGAAACACTTGTCCAGGGTATACTTAAAATCATCAGTGGGTTTACTGAGATGGGTATCAGAAATCACGCCTATTCTCTTCATATAGGTGCTCTATTTCTGCTGCAATGCTTTATCAATCTCCGGTGCATTGGCGCCGGAGATAGGCTTTCCGTTAACAATGAAGAAGGGCGTACTATTTATACCCATTTTTCTTGATACATCCTTATGTGTTTTCAGAAGTACATCGACTTCTGGTTTTTTACAGATCTCGTATTTCTTATTATCGAGTTTGCCATGCATTGCTTCCTCATACGCCTTTGCAGTGTCATTGGAGCAAAAGATGTATTTTACTTTGTTCTCGGCATCTTTGTGCATTGGTAAAGGCAGAAAGAAGATATACCTGGTTACATCTGTTTTCTCGCTTAAAAAAGAAGAAGCTCTCCGGCAATATGGGCAATCAGGATCCGTGAATTCATATATAGTACTGTTTCCATTCCCAATCTTCACTGCTTTGTCAAGCGGCAGATCTCTGACCTTGGAAACAATATTTTCGTTTCTTCTTTTTGTTGTAATATTAGTACCATCCTTATCTATAATCTCACCCAAAATCAGGTATCCTGGCTCAGGAGCAAAATAACCTATCTGATTTTGTACAATAATTTCATAAATTCCTTTTATTTCGGTGGGATGAATTGATTCAACAGGTATATTGGGGAATAACTTCTTAAAGCTTTCTTCTACATTCTGTGGCATAGCCAGTGACGGTAAGAACATGAGAGAAAGGCTCACAACAAGTAGGGCTATTAACCTCTTCAGCATCCTGTACGTCCTCCTCAATAGCGCTTTAGAATTTCTATACATTAGACTATTTGTACTTCATATTCAACTAAATATACATGTTCACGATGTGGCTTTGCCATTCTATAAAGACTTCACGTAGGCTCAATACTATTTTCTAAAAAGAGAGAAAATGATAGTGAGGATAATGCTGATTATTATGCTAGTTGTGATGGGAAAATAGAAACTAAATCGCTCTTTTTTTATCATTATGTCCCCGGGCAGTCTGCCAATAAAGGGAATTTTATCACTGACCATAAACCCAATACCAACTATAATGAGTACAACCCCGGATATAATGAGTATCTTTCCAATTGCAGGCATTATGCATCCCTATAGCGATCTCGTTCACTAAAAATACAGCCACAATACTGTTGTCTGTACATATTAATCTTTTTTGATTCTTCTATACCAACTTTCCACCCTTTCCGAAAATCCTGGTAAAAAAAACGTATCCGGTATACATCTGCCAACTCATCTCCCATTTCTCTTATACTGTCATGGCGCTGGTGTTTGCTGTATAATAGCGTGGTTGTAACCGCATCGTATCTGTCATCTGCAGCCTTCTGGAAGGCTTTCTCTAATCTCGTTTTGTAACAGAAGAGACAACGGTCCTTCCCATATCCCAGAGCACCCTCAAGGAAGCTCTCGAGCTCGTACTCTTTATCTGTTATAAGGGGAAGCAATGCTATATTCGCATAATTTTCAAGAGTTATAAGACGTTTACGGAATTCAGTTAGGGGATGGATGTTTGGATTAAAGAAATATCCTGTTACGTCCATTCCATTCGATCTCAAGCTTTGGAGTGAATAGATGGTACATGGGGCACAACATATGTGAAGAAGAATTCTCAAACCATATCTCTCAGAATTCTTAGCTCATTAACAACAAGAATCCATAATAATACCATATTCCACTGCTTTTCGGTTATAAGTTTTAGCGTCATCTTCACCCAATTACCAGCGATTTAAGCTCTGAAAGCTAAAGTCGATCACCTTATATAGATTCATAAAGTCCACGGGCCTCGAGGTCACGCTGTTCCTACCGTAGCTTACCCCTCGGACATCAGCTGCCTTGGGGCCTTTTTTTATACTTCTTCTTGAACACTGTTCATGTCAAAATATTAAGTGTAAAAAAAGACCCGGTTTTAACCGGGTCTCAAAGGCTCGCATTCTTTTGTTTTAAACATCTCTCGTGTCTTACTTTTTTTATGTTTTGCCACGCCTTATCGGGAATAATCGACTCAAGAGCAATGTCTTATTCGATCATGCCAGCCATGACAAACCGAGCCACTGTTATGTCTCGACGCGAACCCTCTTAATATTGTTAATAGCGTAAGATCAGGGTTCTGTCAAGGATAGAAGAAACGGGAAACATGATTAATCCAGTGCCCTTTCGCCTTTCTTCTCTTTGATGGCTGCCCTGGCCGCTGCAAGCTTTGCAACAGTCACTCTGTATGGTGAGCAGCTCACATAATTCAGACCTGTCTTGTGGCAAAATTCTACTGAATTAGGCTCACCACCATGCTCACCGCAGATACCGATTTTCAGATTTTTACGTGCCTTTCTACCAAGATCAACGCCAATTTTCATTAGTTTGCCTACCCCGTCCTCATCAATTCTCTGGAAGGGATCAAAAGCATAAATGCCGTTTTCTACATAATATCCGAGAAATTTGCCTGCATCGTCCCTGCTCATCCCCAGTGCTGTCTGAGTCAGATCATTCGTTCCAAACGAGAAGAATTCTGCTACTGTTCCAATTTCATCCGCTGTTATGGCTGCCCTGGGTATCTCTATCATTGTTCCGACCATGTAATCAATCTTCACTTTTGTCTTTTTCATAACCTCCTGAGCTACCCTGTCTACAACTTCTTTCTGCAACACAAGTTCTGCTACATTGCCAACCAGAGGGATCATAATTTCAGGTTTCACGTTGAAACCTTTTTTCTTTACATCGCATGCCGCTTCAAATATTGCTTGAGCTTGCATCTCGGTAATCTCGGGAAAGACAATTCCAAGCCTGCATCCACGATGACCGAGCATTGGGTTTGCTTCATGGAGGCTCTCCACCTTTGTTGACACTTTCTCTGCGGATATGCCCATCTTCTGCGCCAAATCTTTTATCTCTTTCTCTGTATGGGGTAGAAATTCATGGAGAGGTGGATCGAGCGTTCTGATGGTTGTAGGCAGGTCTTTCATTACCTTAAAGATTGCTACAAAATCTTTTTTCTGAATGGGAAGGAGTTTTTTCAGTGCCTTTACCCTACCTTCCCTGTCGTCTGAAATGATCATCTCCCGAACTACATCAATTCTTTCACTCTCAAAGAACATATGCTCGGTTCGGCACAGGCCAATTCCTTCTGCTCCGAAGGCGATAGCTATGGCCGCCTGGTCAGGCTGATCGGCATTGGTTCGAATGCCGAGTTTTCTCGTTTCATCCGCCCACTTCATGAGAAGCGCAAAATCCTGATAAACCTGAGATTGTGATGGCCTGAGTGTTTTATCTACAAGTACCCGTAAGATTTCAGATGGAATGGTTTTGATCTCACCGCTGAAGACTTCGCCTGTTGTACCATCAATGGATATGTATTCACCCTCCCTGATGGTTTTGCCATTTACTGATATGGTTTTCTTCTTATAGTCAATGTCCAGGTCACCGCATCCTGCCACGCATACTTTGCCCATCTGGCGCGCCACAAGGGCAGCATGACTTGTCATGCCACCGCGAGATGTGAGGATACCCTGAGCAGCATTCATGCCACGTATGTCTTCCGGAGATGTCTCGATCCTCACCAGGATAACCTTTTCACCCTTTGCCGCCCAGCTTTCAGCGTCTTCGGCGTTATAAACAACTTTTCCCGTAGCAGCGCCAGGGCCTGCATTAAGTCCTTTTGTCATAAGGTTACCGGCCTTCAGAGTCTTCTCTTTTTCCTTAGGGTCAAAAATTGGACGCAATAACTGGTTCAGCTGTTCTGGCTCAACGCGCATGAGCGCCTCTTCCTTGTCGATTAGTTTTTCTTTCACCATATCCACAGCAATCTTAAACGCAGAAAATGCGGTTCTTTTCCCTGTTCGTGTCTGAAGCATCCAGAGTTTACCGTCCTGAATGGTAAACTCAATATCCTGCATGTCTTTAAAGTGGCCTTCCAGGATTTGAATAATCTTCAACAATTCTTTGTAGATACCCGGCATTACCTCTTCAAGGGATTTTACCGACTTATCTGTTTTTTGCTTCTTATTGATTGGCAGAGGTGTTCTGATGCCAGCAACAACGTCTTCGCCCTGAGCATTAAGCAAATATTCACCATAGAATTGATTCTCTCCGGTTGCTGGGTTTCTGGTGAAGGCTACACCTGTCCCACAGTTTGCCCCCATATTGCCGAAGACCATACACTGGACATTCACCGCAGTTCCCCACGTATCAGGAATGTTGTTCAATTCACGGTAGGCAATGGCCCTTTCAGTATTCCACGATTTAAAAACTGCACCGATAGCCCCCCACAGCTGTTCCAGAGGATCTTCGGGAAAAACAATGCCAAGACGGGTTTTGATCAGGCCTTTAAAACTGCTAACAAGGTCTTTAAGGTCTGCGACACTCATTTCTGTGTCGAGCGTGATCTTGCGGTCCTTCTTTTTCTTTTCAATTAAGTCCTCGAATGGATCGTGCTCTTCCTTGGTTTGTGGCTTTAACCCGAGAACAACATCGCCGTACATCTGTACGAACCTTCTGTAACAATCATAGGCAAACCATTCGTTGTTTGTTCGTTCTCCCAAGCCTTTGACTGTTTTTTCATTGAGGCCGAGATTGAGAACGGTATCCATCATGCCGGGCATACTAACCCGTGCTCCGGATCTCACTGAGAAAAGCAATGGATTTTTGGGATCACCAAAGATTGCACCCATCTCTTTTTCAACCTTTTTTAGGTTTTTTTGAACCTCTTCCTTGAGCCCGTCAGGGAAAGCCATCTTATGTTGATAAAAATAGACACATGCCTCGGTAGTAATTGTAAAACCCGGAGGAACAGGTATCCCGAGATTAATCATCTCGGCTAAGCCGGCACCTTTACCACCAAGAAGATTTCTTAGTTTTTCTCCGCCTTCTGCTTTCTTGCCACCAAAGAAATATACGTACTTTTTCATTCCCTCCTCCCTACTCAATGCGTATTTTTGAAAAATCGGCATATGCAAGAAACATATCCTTGATCTTTTTAAGCAGTGCCAGCCGGTTGATCTTGATATTTTCATCCTTGTCCATGACAAAAACCTTGTCAAAATATCTGTCGATACTCTCCTTGAAACTTATCAGGATTGAAATGGCATCGTCATAGTTTCTCAACCTCATGGCTGAAAAAAACAGTTCTTTCTTCGATTCATAGGCATTAAAAAGTGCATCTTCTTCTTTCTCCTTGAAGAGCACCGGGTCAACTGTGTGATCGTCAGATATCTGTTTCGTGATATTATAGGCCCTCTTAAACCCAACCAGGAGTTTTTGAAAATCCTCCACTGACTTCTGAGATTCCAGGGCTACAAGCCTCTGATAACCATCATAGATGTCTTCTCCCACAACAGGAAGAAGACTCTCTACAAATTCCTGGTTATGACCTTCATCGATCATGGAAAATTTAAACCGCGCTGTCACAAAATCAGCAAGTGAAGCCTTTGTATCTTCGAAGCTTGACCGTTTGCCAATGTTTTTTCCGCTCTCGTAAGCAGCACTGAAAAGCCCATGCAGAGGTATATGCAATTTCCTGTCAATTATAATCTTGATAATTCCGAGCGTCTGTCTTCTCAAAGCATATGGGTCTAGGTTTCCTGTTGGTGTTATCCCCACAGAGAAAAAGGAGACAACACTGTCGATCTTATCCGCAATAGCGATAATTGATCCGAGTTGTGTCTGCGGCAGAGCTCCGTCTACGCTGCTTGGCAGATAATGTTCTTCAATCGAAGCCGCAACATCTGGGTGTTCCCCCTGGACCTGGGCATATATTCTGCCCATTGTTCCCTGGAGTTCAGGAAATTCTCCCACCATGTGTGTAAGCAGATCTGCTTTGACAATCTTGACTGCCTTTTCCAACAATACACTGTCACTGTAATTGAGAATAGAACATAGGTACCGACATATTGAACCCAATCTGTCACTTTTGTCCTTTACCGTCCCAAGTTTAACATGGAATACAATCGAAGACAGGCGCTCATATAACTCGGTAAGGTTTGTTTTTTTGTCCTCCTCAAAGAAAAACTCAGCGTCGGCAAGCCTTGCCTTAAGAACCTTTTCGTTGCCTTTGATAACGATCGTGTCTTCAATCGGTTTGGTATTGGCAAAAAATATGAAATAAGGCATGAGTAATTGCGTATTATCCTGAATAGGGATATATCGCTGGTGACTCTTCATTACATTCACCAGTACCTCTTTCGGTATTTTCAGAAAAGATTTTTCAAAACTCCCGCACAGGGGATAGGGAAACTCGGTGATATAAAGGATTTCCTTTATGAGTTCTTCTTCTCTGAGTGCCTTGCCCCCGACATCATTCTCAATTTTTTCTATGCCCTTATCGATAATGGACATACGTTCAATCTCGTCGATAACAACCCAATTCGAACGCAATGTATCGACGTATTCTGCCGGATTCTTTATTGTGTGCGGTCCCTGTGAAAGAAATCTATGGCAGAAGGTAACCCTTCCACTTTTGACATCTGCAACCTGAACATTGATCTGCTCGTTTTCAAATAAAATAAGGAGCCATTGAATTGGACGGGCGAACTCAAAAGATTGGTCACCCCAGCGCATTTTCTTCTGGAAGGGAATTTTACCAATAACATCCTTCAACAATCCCGGGAGCACAGTAGATGCAGATTCACCCTTTTCTCGCCTCTCTACAATAATAAAATCGACTCCATCTTTTTGGCCTTTACTGAGTTCATTAATTTCTACTCCTTGTGATTTAGCAAAGCCGATAGCAGCCTTTGTCGGATTACCGGTTTCATCAAACGCTCTATTAAAGGGAGGACCATATTTGATTATAACTGTTTCACCCTGTTTTTCTGCTAGTCCGTGCACAAATGCCGTCAACCTTCTGGGTGTAGCAGATACTTTTATGTCGTTGAAAGGCAACCTTGCAGCGCTCAGAATTTCTTGGAGATTTCTGACAAGGCCTTCTTTTGCTGGTTCAATAAAACGTGCGGGGATCTCTTCCACGCCAATTTCAAGCAGTAATGTTTTCACCTTAAATTTATCCTGTTCTTTGAGATAAAGTTGGAAACCCTGTCTCTCAACCTGGAATCTGCAACCTGAAACTATTAATTATTTTTTAAGAGAGGAAAACCCAGTTCGTCTCTTTTTTTCACGTATAATTCTGCACATATCTTTGCAAGGTTCCGTACCCGCGCAATGTAATTTGCCCTCTCTGTCACGCTGATGGCCCCCCTAGCGTCAAGGAGGTTAAAAATATGCGAGCACTTCAGGCAATAATCGTACGAAGGGAATACAAGCCCTCGTCCATCAATAAGCCTTTTGCCTTCCCGTTCAAAAATATTGAAGAGTTCGCGTAACATTTCAGAGTCGGACTCCTCGAAGTTATATATGGAAAACTCCCGTTCAGGTTCAAGGAACACATCGCCGTACAGAATGTTTTCATTCCACTTCACATGATACACATTGTCTACATCCTGAAGGTACATGGCAATTCTCTCAGCACCATATGTTATCTCAACAGTAATAGGAGAAAGATCAATGCCCCCACACTGCTGAAAATAGGTAAACTGCGTAATCTCCATACCATCAAGCCAGACTTCCCAGCCCAATCCCCATGCACCAAGGGTGGGTGATTCCCAGTCATCCTCAACAAATCGGATATCATGATATGCAGGGTCTATACCAAAGCTTCTGAGACTTTCAATGTAAATATCTTGAATATCTTTGGGAGACGGTTTCATTATAACCTGAAACTGGTAGTAATGCTGAAGACGATTTGGATTCTCGCCATATCTGCCATCAGCAGGTCTTCTAGACGGTTGCACATATGCTGTATTCCACGGTTCTGGCCCGAGGGAGCGAAGGAAAGTTGCAGGATGGAAGGTGCCGGCACCTACTTCCATATCATAAGGCTGTTGGATGATGCATCCTTTCTCAGCCCAAAACTTTTGAAGTGACAAAATGAGGTCTTGAAAATACATAACCTTTCGCGCAAAATGTATATCATAAAAGATTAGTTTTTTGCCATTATTTTGTGAATATATTGCCAAATTTACCTGGTGTTGATATTCTTTTTCTATCTGGATGGATATGGTCGTCAAAGATTTCATAATAAAAGTACTCGATGCAGCAAGCATGCAAAGATGGAATGACAAGATTCGCCCGGTTGACCTGAGAGAACTTGATAAACAGGCTCACAAGATGATCATAGCTTACTTTCTCGCCAAATTCGAGGAATCAAGGGATGAGTTTAACTGGCTGGAAATAATTGATGGAGGGCTCTTCGAGTTCCTTCAACGTCTTGTTATTACGGACCTAAAACCTCAAATCTTTGATCGCATAAAACAGGATCGAAAAAAATATAAAGAATTAAATGAATGGGTTTTCAAACGTCTTGAACCCATAATCTCACCTTTAGGAGTAGAGTTCTGCCGCAAGTTCAGGTCATATTTTGCGACTACTGATAATACTCTAAACAAGCGAATATTGAGTGCAGCCCATTTCTATGCAACACAGTGGGAGTTCAACATCATCGAACGGGCAAATCCACAAGGCTATGAGATACGGGAGATCAAAACACATCTTCAGGAGAAGCAGGAACGTTACTATGACCTGATAGGCATTCAGCAGCTTGCCCTTTACGAGAAATATCGCAATTTCATCGATCTCTGCGGTCAGTTGAGATTCCAGCACCGATGGGGCCACATCACCATGGTTCCACACACTTCAGTCCTTGGACACATGCTCACTGTTGCATTTCTCTCCTATCTCTTTACTGTCGAGATACAAGGGTGCACAAAAAGGATCGTTAACAATTATCTCACAGGCTTATTTCACGATCTGCCCGAGGCACTCACCAGAGATATCATTTCTCCTGTTAAAAGATCCATAGAAGGGCTGAATGAGCTCATAATACTTTATGAGAAAGAACAGATGGAAAAAGAAGTTTACGGTTCACTACCACCTGAGTGGCACAACGAGATGAAGATGTTTACGGAGGATGAATTCCTGAACATCGTGAGTGTAAACGCTGTAACATCCCGCATTGATTCAGATACGATCAGCCAGAAATTTAACACTGATGCGTTTAATCCCCGTGATGGTGAAATAGTTAAAGCTGCTGATGACCTTGCTGCCCTTGTTGAGGCTTATATTTCCATCGGTAACGGTATCAAATCAAAAGACTTATTTGATTCTCAAAAATCTATTAAGGAAAGGTACAGAAATAGAAATATCGGAGGTATTGATTTTGGCCTGATCATGGAATGGTTTTAATTCTCTTGCCTTGATCATAGCATTGAAGAAACGTTATCATAGTATAGTATTGAGAGGAGCTATCCAATGTCCAAGACTTCAATCAAAAAAACAAGAACAGAGAAGGATAAACCAGGACCCTTGCGCGACATTCTCGATACTGTCGTTGTTCTTAGTGCGAGTGAAATCCCTGAAAAAGCCATAGAGACCGTCCTTACAGGTCTCAGTGGAAGATTAGGTAAAAGGGCTCGATGTGCTCTCCTTGAAGGGAAGGATTTGAATCTTCGCTTCTGGGCAGGAGAACATACCTGTCCCATAGGCGGTGTTAAGATAAGGGAAAATAGTATCGTATGGGATGCGGTAAAAAAAGGAATTCCCATCAACCTTACCGATGGACATCAATCAGACCATTTTGAACATACATTAGGTGATCCTATAAATGTTAAATCTATCATCCCTTTAAGCTATGATGATCCCCTGACTAAACAGCAAATGAAATTAGGTGCGCTAATTGTTGATTCAGGAAAAGAAGGCGTTCCAATTTCTGACGAAGATTTCGAGTATCTCCAGGTGATTGGTCAGTTAATCAGCGCAATTGTCGGAAGAAAAGCACTTATCGAACAGCTTATGCAGTCATGCCGTCGGCAAGAAGCTATCCTTATGGAGGCTGCCCATAATTTTAGAAATGACATTTTAATCATAGGAGGATTTTCACGACGAATAACCAAATTGGCAAAGAATACTGAAATTGCTAAAATTGCCCTGGATTTACAGGAAGAGGTAAGAGACCTTGAAAAACATTTCGCTGAGTTTGAAAGGAATATCAACCTGGAATCCTGATACGCTAACATGTCGACAAAAATTTATGAATCGGTTACAATTACAAAGAATACATTGTTCGCTGCAATCTAATTTCAGTGACGAAGGTTGGTCAAATAGTAACGGTATAGGGATTATTCCTTTTTTGCTTTTATTGACATTTATTCTCATTATGCCTCGGGCACAAGGAGCAGGATAGCTTTCAGCAGGCGCAGTATTAGGAGGTAATAAATTCTTTTATATTAATGGGACGCTAACAGAATTTCAAAACAGTATAATAAGATTTTTGGGAAAAGATTGAATATTCTGGCAAGCAAAGGAAAAAATATCAAATGGAGAATTGGTAATCGATATGATTTTACCCATAACCTCTAAATGGCAGCCTTCTGAAGGTTGGTCGCCCATAATTCCTGATTCGATGATGGAAAGTTTCTATAAGGCGCTTTGTTCTCAACAGGAAAAAAAGTAACTAAAAGGTTCCTCTAATATGATTGAAAATGCTTACGTCTGTTTTTTCGATGTTTTAGGGTTTACTTCCAGCTTCATCTCAGGAACGCTCTCGAAAAGATACGACGGGTTGATTGAGATGATGAACTCACGCAGAGATCCAGATGTAACGATCTTCCTCATGTCTGACAGCATCTTTTGTGTATCTGCTGATTTCCAGAAACTAAAGGATACGGCCAAGGAGTTCTATACATGGGGCATACTCAATGACTTTTGGCTCAGAGGGGCAATAACTCAGGGAAATGTGACAAAATACAGGGAACATATTATCATCGAACAGAACAGGTTTATCATTCCTTTTCTCGGCGATGGATTTCTGAAGGCCTATACCCTCCAGACCACACTCAACATTTCTGGTGTGGTTTTGGATAAAATATTCTTCGAATCAGATGAATCGAATCCGGGCTTTATAAGAGGAATAGACTATATTGAATATGAGGAGTATCTGCCAAAAACCGGGTATGAGGGTATAGAGAAGCTTCTTCTTCCTAAATCTGATTCTCTACGTCAGGTGGTGGATAGCATGTATTTTGCTGAGATGCTCGAATCTCACGCTGAAGATGTGGACAAGTATATAAATACTTTCTGTTTCTACATACAGCATCTTTTGGAGCGGGCAAGCACTGAGAATCTTATTGCTTTTGTAGAAAAGATGTTGAAAGAGTTCGCGTTCCAGACTGGCAGGATTCTAATCCCTACCAAGATTGTAACTATATTCATAGCAATGATTCAGGGAATGTTTAACCGATATCGGTCATCTGTCGGGTTTTATCAATGTGACCCGGGACAGCTTGGGTTTCTCGTAAATCAAATTGTGTCTGTTCTTAAGCAGCAAGGTTATCTTTCCATTTTTGTCGACACCATGCTTGAGTTCGACAAAAGCAGACATACTTCTTTGTACAAGGAAATAAACAATCTCAGTCGCCTAAATGTAAATAGATAGGTAGACCAGCATACTTCTGCTATCCAATTTACCGCCTAACAGTCCTACCAGATTGTGGTCACGTCTTCTTGCTATTCACTCTTTTCAGACATATAGTCTTAGGAGTATGAGATGAATAAGAGTGTTGAGGAAAGAATCGAATCATTTGCAAAAATGATGTTCAAATCGCGCCATCTTGTTATGTTTACAGGTGCGGGTATTAGCACGGAATCAGGACTCCCTGACTTCAGGGGGCCTGATGGAGTATGGACTCGTCAGGATAAAGGGCTGCCGCCGCCTACGACAAGCAAGCCATGGCACTTGTTTGAGCCAAACACAGGCCATTATGCTATTGTTAATCTACAGAAAGCAGGAAAACTCAAATTCTTAATCTCCCAAAATGTGGACAATCTTCACCTGAAGTCAGGAATAAAGCCCGAGCTCATTGCAGAACTCCATGGTAATATTACAAAACTAAAATGTCCGCATTGTGATATGGTATACGACACCTTCTGGGGGTTTACTGAATGCAAATGTGGCAGTTCACTCGTGCCAAGTACTGTGGGCTTTGGCCAATCCCTTCCGGAACATGATCTTATGCTCGCCTTTAAACATTCACGAAAAAGCGATCTTTTTGTGGTAATTGGCTCAAGTCTCGTGGTAACACCAGCGGCAGACATGCCAAAGGAAGCGCTCCAGCATGGAGCGAAACTCGTTATAATCAACGAAGGAGATACGCCATTTGACCGCTACGCCCATATTCGATTTCGTGAAAGAATTGGGGATATCTTGCCCGCTGCTGTAAACCGGTTGATGGTTCTCATGGGCTTGGGATAATTAAAAAAAATCCGGTAAAGAGGGCTTGTGCCAGGTTCGTTCAAACTGGTAGGATTGACTAAACATATCTATGCCAGAGACACAAAAGAGAACGCTATATCAGGCCATCTCGATTTTATTCAGGTATTTCCACCAATGTTCACACACGACCTTAGAGCACGGATGGAAAGTGATCCCCAGTTACAAGCATGCATAAACAATTTTACACCACCCCGCTATCAAACTACAGCTATCCTAAGATAGATATACCCCCGTTTCAAATGCACCAATGAAGGGGTGCAATGAGACCCGCAGGATTGATGAATCATTTGGAACAGCATGAGCTCAAGGTATGAGAATACAGGCATGAAAGGATCAGGAACAGTTCCAGAGGTGGCAAGCCATCGTTCTTACCCGTAAAAGATAGAGGACAGAGGCTTAACAGAGAAGACACATAACTGGTGAGGATCATATGCTGAATTACTCTTTTCTTTATTCTTCTCTGGCAATAATGTACCGAAATAAAGATATAAAGGGATATGAGAATATCTTTAGGACATTACTGTGATTTTTCGTAGGGTTCTGCAAACTTCCGGTAACAATCCCCGCACTTCCACGTCGTGTTGCCCGTCGGTACAGCATTGTTATCTGTATCTTCTTTCTTCAATGAACCAGTATCTGTTCTGGGACCACCTTCGGTAAGTTCCTTAATATTTGTTGACCCACATACAGGACATCTCGGACCTTTTTTCATAATTAATCCCCTGTTTTTTTGTTGTACGACAACGCCAGCCTCATGAACTAAAAAATATCACTTTTTTTGACTGTATGCTATTTGTGGATTTCTCATTAAATGGCTCCGCCATTCATTCTTCTACTTTCAGCTTGAACCTTCCAAATTTTTGGCCACTATCCATGAAGGCAGAGGTTGTGCTTTTTTCAAAGATACGCTCTTGCTTTCACAGCTCGGACACTTCGCTGCCCTCTTCTCTTCTTCATATACCAGGAATGCGCGACCGCAATCTTTGCACTCATATTCTTTACCTGGCATTATCTGACCTCCCTGTCTTTTTTATTACTATGAGTATATTGTACTATATCGTCAATGTGCCGTCATCTACATCGATTTGCATCCTCCGTGGTTAAAATATTATCTGGTTTTTTTCTCTGTTTCAGGAGCTTTTCATGCCCACCTCTGTCTATAAAAAACAGATACGTGTCAATCCATATTATAGGAAATTATTCATGAAACCTGTTGCACTTTTTTTGTTCTTATGATTGCAGCACTATACATCCTTTTGAGACAATTATTTGCGAGAGGAATTCCCCTGCTCCCGAAGGATCAAAACGATAAAACCTTTTCTCCACACTTTTTTCGAAAAGCTACAACTCCATGGTAGTTCAGCTATCTTTAAGATCCACATCGACAATTGTGGATGTAGTCCACATCATCTTTACACATATTTACAAGAACGATGGTATAAATGCTCTTGAAGCGATCTATTCCTTACCAGTATCTTTAATGGCTCCTGTTTACAGGTCTCATCATAGCAACCAGGAACGTGCATGAGTATGCACATCCCATTGTTGCCCGGTTCCAATATTCCAATCAGACAGCGGAAGCAGTGCCATATTCGGAGTGCTGTGTGAGGATTCCTACCCCCGTAAAAGAAATGCATCAACGTACCGTCTTGACATAACAGTTCATATCACAGTCGAATTGTTTATCAGGGATGTCACCAACGCTACTCAAAGAGTTAAATGGATTGCACCGGAATATCCCACACCACAGTTACTCTTGACAAATCAGAGAAATGCAGTGGCAATCGTATCCTTACACTCCGGTACCATCTCGACAGACACTACAAGTAATCAGGGCTTCTCTTATATGAAGATGTGAACGAAGATTTTTTTCCCTATAATACACCCTTCCAGTAAGGTCTTAATACCCCAGATTCCAGGGTGGGAATCTATCTTTTGCTGAGTTTTTTTTAAAATTAAACAACATTTTTAGTGAACAATCGCGTTCTTTGTGTGCGGTATCTGGTTTTTTCCTGCGTTGTGGAAATGGGGGAAAACTTTTCTCTACCCTCCATGATTATATCACGCTATGAATTATCAAAATATCGTAGTAGGTTGTATCGTTGTAAAAGGAACCTTTGTTGACTTACAGTTCGCAAATTCACCATCCTCCGTCCATGTACTCCACCTTTGACTTCACCAACTCATGACGTTAATATAGAACATCTGGAAGCATATGGTGACTGAGTATGGATAATATGAAGGGTTCCTTATGAAAATCATTCTTAAATCACATATACAATACCTCATGTTGGTATTCATTGGGCTGATTGCGAGCTGTAACAGCACCCATTTTCATGGCAAGAATGAAGACATGTCAAACTTGGCAAGAGGAGCTATTATTGAAGGCACCGCAATTTACAGAGAGCGGATAGCTATTCCACCAAACTCGGTTTTCGAGGCAATTCTTGAAGATGTGACAATTATTGATGCAAAAACCATTGAGATCGGGCAGGTTTCGTTTCGCCCTTCTGGAGGTCCTCCGATCCGCTTCTCAATCACTTTTAATCCCGCAAGGATTGACCCCAATCGGCTCTACTCAGTTAGAGCACACATTCTGGCAAATGGAAGGCCCATGTTTGCTTCGGATAGGCTACATCCCGTTTTGACTCGTGGTGCCGGGCATACGGTGGATATTCTCCTTAAGATGGTGGAACATAATTTTAACAAAAGTATGCCACCCGAAAGTATCACAACCTGTGATTTACAGACCATTGGAGCGCACGGTCTGCGACTGCCTGCAACTTTTCACGGAGATCTTCCGTGCTTTGATTGTCTGGCAATTCGACATCACCTGGACCTCTGGCCGGATCAGGTGTTTCATCTCAGACGGGAATGGGTAGGAAAGAATCTGATTCGTGATGAGGTCGGGAGATGGCGCGTAGACCCCTCCCGGCATGCGCTTATCCTGCATGGTGGCGGGGAGACAAAGGCCCAGTTTCAAATCAGGCCAGGAAACAGACTCAGACAACTTGATATAAAAGGCGCACCCATTGAATCCACTTTACCCTGCGAGTTGCTCGACGAGGGTAAGTTTTCCCCCATCGATCTATCCCTAACATTAGAAGGAGAGATGACGTACATGGCGGACGCAGCGCGTTTCACTGAATGCCTCACCGGTCGGAGCTACCCTGTTGCTCAGGAAGGTGATTTTAAAAAAATCCACAGAACCTACCTTAAGAATGCCAGTAATCCCGGTGCACACCTTTATGTAACCTTTGATGGATCAATCATACACAGCCCCCGGATGGAGGGCGCCAGTATTGAGCGCCGTGTGGTTGTGCACAGGTTCATCGATGCCCGGTCGAACCAAAAATGCAAGCAGTACCAAACAGACGCTTCACTCACAAACACATACTGGCGTATTACGAGCCTTGATGGGCGCCCTGTCAACCCGTTCAACAGTTGGCGCGAACCGCACATTCTTTTCATAAGTGAAGATCAGCGTCAGACTTTCGCTGCAACTGTCGGTTGTAATCAACTGGTGGGTACTTATACTATCACCGGCAAAAACATAGCCTTTAACAATACTGCCTCTACTATGATGGCATGCCCGCCAATACTCGACACCCTGGAGAAATATTTAAATGATATAATTACCAGGACGAAGCAATGGCAACTCAAAGACAATGTCCTTGAATTTATCGATGACAAAGGTGTTCAGATAGCACTATTTGAAGCAGTGTATCTGTGAGTGGTTTTTGCCACCCTGCCCTTCCAGCCCTCCTGCCTCTTTATTTCTCAATTTCCACTCCCCCGCCTGCCTACTTGACTCCTGATCATGGATAATTGTATCGTTTTGTTGAATTCCTGGGAGCAGGGAGCGTCTATTTTATGGAGGTGCTTGAATGAGATTAAATGTATTATTCCTGGTATTGATTGCCTGTTCGGTCGCGTTTTTTATGACTGCAACCATGTCTGATATTGCACAGGGTGCTGAGAAAATGGTAACAGTACAGGCTAAACCTGAGCCGCTTAAGATAGATCTGGCGAGAACAGCAGTGGTAGTGGTCGATATGCAAAACGCCTTCGCATCCAAGGGCGGCATGTTTGATCTTGTAGGCCAGGACATCTCAGGTGCTAAGAGTGTGATCGCTAACAACAAGCAGATTATTACTGCTGCACGGAAAGCAGGGATCAAGGTCATATACCTGCTGATGAGCTACACACCTGATCTTTCAAATAGCGGTGGACCTGGTTCACCAAACTGGTATAAGGAATTCGGCCTTGCCATGATGAATAAGAAACCGGAATATAAAGGAAAGTTCCTCATCGAAGGTACGTGGGACGAGGCCGTTGTGGATGAACTGAAGCCAGAACCAGGTGACATTGTTATACGAAAAATGCGCTACAGCGGCTTTAGAGGCACCAGTCTTGATGTGGTCTTGAAAACATATAATGTAAAATATCTGATTCTTACTGGTATTGCCACCAATGTGTGTGTGGAGTCTACGTTGAGGGACGGATATTTTCTCGATTACTGGCCAATTCTCGTGGCAGATGCAACGAACAATGCAGGGCCTCCAATAACACAACAGGCAACTTTGTGGAATGTGGAAGCTCTTTTTGGGTGGGTTACGTCAACAAAGGATATGGTAAAAGCTATATCCGGCAAGTAAAAACGACGATTCCTTGCTCCCAGGAATACCGATACCTTTCCAACTCGTCACATGGGTACTGCAATCATAAAAACAAAACTGATAAACTGGAGTGCCACAAAACATATAATGAAGAAATAGAGAATTGCGACAACCAGGCGATAATGATCAGATGTACAGATTTTTTCATCATAGATACCTTATTTTTTTATCCTTACTTCACATGGTTATGGCTTCTCTTTCTTTCGACATGAGTTGATTTACCTTTAATTTCACAGAAAATATGACGAAACATTACACAGTCTGCTTTGACCTGCTTGCCAAGTGGGTAGATGAGGTCGTCCAAACGTTCTGCATGCAGTTAAACAAAAAGTTTTTGCTGTAGCTTAACCTTCGTGGCATTTTTGCGATTAACTCATAGGTGGCGGTTACAGTACTTACCCGCCAATCTGTTATATACCATTACATATTGGACTCGGATACGAGGGATATCAAAAAAATTAAAACGGAGGTTTTTGTATGCTAAAAAATGGCAGAAGGTTGCAGTTATTCATTCTTCTCTCGGTTATCGCTTTCCTGTTGGGTGCGGTGCATGAGTCTTCTGGGGCTTTCCGTGTAATTCAGAGTTCTCCAGGTCGTAATACGCTGTATGTATCATCAGCACATAATCATATAGTGAGAGATTCCACAGGCAAACTTTATGTAGCTTACAGCCTTCAATGGCATAACTACATCCGCTGGAGCAGTGACAATGGAAAAACATGGTCAGAACCCGTGAATACCGAGACGCTTCCCGATTCGATCAGTATCCAGAGCCTTGTTGTAGATACATCAGACAATCTCTATCAGGGTTTCACCTTCAACGTGGGTTCCTTTTTTACCAAATCAACAGACGGCGGCGTTACCTGGACACCTGCGACACAGCTTCATGATGGAGGTTGGGGGGCGTGGGACTACTGGCCTTCCCTGATCATTGACGGATCTGGAACACTCCACACGGTTTATTTCGCTGCTTTTGGCTGGGGGGACTGGCCGGCGAATGTTATTTATAAAACATCTTCTGATAATGGGGATACCTGGAGCCCTGGCATGGATCTTACTGGCATTCCCAATTTGGACAATTACGGACTGGGAGCTCAACATCCCAACATGTATGCCGGGTCCGGGAACAACCTGTTTGTTCTCTACTCAGACTATCTTACCTTTACCGAGCCACATCTTATAACCAAGAAACTCCTTCATTTCAACGGTACAACATGGTCATCACCCCTGACTGTCTCATCAGAAGACATTAGCATGTTGACTGGAGATATTGCTGTCGATTCCAGTGGATTACTCCACATTATTTATCACGAAAAGAATAGCATCACCCAGAATTACCAGATTTTGTACAGAACCTATAACCCAGGCACTCAAGACTTCTCAATGCCCATTGCGCTCACACCAGACTCAACGAATGCATATTATTCAACAATGGGAATCTATTCAGGTGATAAGGTTGTTATCGCCTATGATACCTATGATAATCAAAGTCAGAAGCACGCAGGTGTATTTCTCAAGGATTCCTCAGACAGCTTTGTGTCTACAAAAAGGGTTTCTGTTCATCCAGAGGCGAGATGGCCCAACCTCAGGAGCTCAAAATATGTTATGAACCAGCCTAATGAAATGGATCTCATCTGGATTGAACCAAACAATATTACTGGAGGGGAAGACCTGGTCCTTTTTGTTAAAGATAGTCCTGAAATTGCTGTTTATCCTGACACAATCAATTTCGAGTCTGTATTGTTGAATGAATCTTTACTCCAAACAGTCACAATTACAAATATGGGGTTAACAGATCTCGTTGTTGACTCAATCACCGTTGATGGTACTTCGGCTTCAATGTATTCCGTAAGTCCTGGCGGAGCAACTCCCTGCGAAAACCTCACGCCCATTCTTACCCCGGATTCTTCCTGCACCATCCAAATCATCTTTACCCCTACTGAACTTGGCTCTCAGGACGCGTTTCTCAACATCAACTCAAACGACAACGATATGACTCCACTCCAGATATCTTTGACTGGGAAAGGAGTAATGGCTTTGTTTACACCCTCTGAAGGAACTATCGGCACGGTGCTGACCATTACTGGTTCAGACTTCGGCGAAAAGAAGGGTAAGGTTCTCATAGGGGGTTATCCTACCAAGATTGGCAAGAACGGTTGGACTGATACTGCAATAACCTGCACAGTAAACAAGCCTCTGCCTGAGGGTCCTCATATTGTTGAAATCAGGCCATTGAGGAAGGAAGTAATAATTTTATCAGACCCTTTTATTATGAAAAATCCGGAAATCACCGATGATCCACCATCTTCATCCGGCTTCACCGGTGAAGAGATTACTTTAAATGGAAACTTTTTCGGTCCCAAAAAAGGTAAAGTATACTTTGAGTATGAGCAGGCTGGCACGATCAAGAATAAGAGCTGCAAGGTCAAAGAGTGGTCGATGAACAAGATAGTCTTTGTTGTGCCAAAAACAACAAGGCAATTCCCGGCAGATACTTATCTACTAAAAGTCTCCAACAAGGTGGGGTCAGTTGAGGTAGGAGAATTCACAATTTACAGCGGCAATCCTACTTAGGAGGCATTAATAACAAAGGCAGTAACTTACAGGGGCTGAGTTTTTATTCTCAGCCCTTTTCTTTGTGTCCCTTCAATATAACATTGCGTCATGCACTTAAGGTTGTTTTTAGTCAATAAAGGGCATATTGTAACCCTCCCTCGTGGATCAATTAGCTTTTATGGCAACTTTGTTGCTTACCCAGGGTCGTTCAAAATCTGATTCATGCCTGATTACCGGTTTAAGGGCCATTGCCGTTTTCATTGCCTTCACTCTCACCCAAACCATCCGTTTTCTTGTTATCCCCAATCACAACATACCGGTAGCTTATCCTTACCTCGTCCTCGGCATCACCTTCCACAACACCAGCCTTATTCTTAACCTCGCATATTTCAGTTTTGCCGACTTCCATACAAAGTACTACTGGCAATCTCTTTTCGACTCTTTTCAATGCGTGGTACTGTTCTATGTTGTCCCGCAAGTCTCCTTTCCTTTTTTCCCGCCCTGCTCTCCTATCTTTACCCCTTAATCTGTAACCCTGTTTATTTCCTTTCCCACCTGTCTCACCTCATTATATTGCGGGCACAGATTTGATGAACCGGGAACATAGCTCCGGCACACCTTTGTTCGTGTTTCATAGATTTCACATGAAGCGATTGGCCCGTACCATTTTAGATATACGCAGCTCATAAGGCAGGTCCTGATATTTGACCCGAACTTATTGATGATCCCCCCGGAAGTCCACGTTACGTTATTACTGCGCACGTGATCAAGAATTTCTTGCCGCCCTTCTCTCTCCCATCGCTGAACATCTTCAATGGTTACATAAGCTGTTACGTCCACATGACAACAATTGCCACATCGACGACAACCAATATCTGTATTCTTTTCCCTATTCATTGAGATAGCCTGGTATAAATAGTGTACACCGATTGTCTTCATGGTGTACATCTTGTTCTGTAGTAATACTGTTCATAGGATACAGGCCATACATATCCAGGTCTGGCCTGTATCCGTTGCTTTATATAAAAGATCTCAATGTATTCTGTGATCTCTCTGATTGCCAGTTCTGTTGATGCACAGCGCTGATGATAAACAGGAGTTTATCCTTTCGTATTCCCCAGAAACGCTCCATGGGGACATTATCAAAACAGGGTCGTCTTTTCTTGCTTTTGGAAGATTTCATGTTGAACTGTTCAGGAAGTCTTGCGTAACTCTGCGAGCAGTATTGGCTTCACCGATCAGAATGATTGATGAGACCTGGCACAGGTTGGTTTCTTTTTCTCAGCCATGAGAAGGGATGTGATGATGGGGTCTCTGGTAATTCTTGATCCCAGTGCATAGCTTACAATCTCACTGTTGAAGAGATTCATATGGGCGACACTGTAAAACCAGCCTTCATCTGTAGAGATGTAGGTGATATCACTAACCCAGGTCCGATTGGGGCCACAAACCGTAAATGTCTGATCGAGAAGGTTATCTGCTACAGGCAATGTATGCTTCGAGTTTGTGGTGTCCGTGAACTTCCTTGTAAAAACCTCTCCCAGTATTGAAAAACACCATCGATGGCGGTATGCTACTGAAAGAATAATCCTTGCGCTGGGCCTCCAGCCTCATGTGCATTCGTACCATTGGTATATGGAGGTATAGTTATGAACCAGGGAACAAAGATTCTCTTGATTGCAGTTTTGACGATTTTCTTGGCTGTTATCACGGTCGACTGTGCTGGACAGCAGGTTACATCCACGATGGCAGCCAACGAACCTAAATTGAAAAGAACAGTTGTGCTATCAGGTCTGCGAGAACCCTGGGATATAGCATTCACCCCTGACGGGGCAATGCTATTCACAGAAAAATGCCGTGGCCTCTCGGTACGCCTACCGAATGGAATGGTCAAGCGATTATACGGAGCTACAGGATCAGCTGTCGTTGCTCCCGATTTCTTTTGCCAGGGTCAGAGCGGCATGCTCGGTGTTGCTGTAGATCCGAATTTTGCTGATAATCATTTCATTTATATCTTCATGACCTCAAACCTCAATGACAGGAAGACAAATAGAGTGGTCAGACTTGTTCTGGATGCCGGGTATACCACGGTCAACAGCCGCAAAGACATCATTACTGATATTCCCTATAAAAGTTCTACCACTCTCTGGGGAGGTGCCGGGGCACATAGCGGGGGCCGCATTCGCTTTAGCCCTTTTGACAGGTTGCTCTATGTTACCACCGGCGATAATCACAATGGTCTGTTATCTCAGGATCTTACCCGGTTGGGGGGCAAAGTGTTGCGGGTAGATCGCGATGGTAATGCAGCCCCTGGCAACAATACACCTGCCGGCGGCGATTCACGCATCTTTACTTATGGCCACCGTAACGTGCAGGGCATAGCCTTTCGCCCAGGTACTGGCCAGCCGTTTTCCTGTGAACATGGACCCGGTCATAGTGACGAAGTGACACCGCTGGTAGCCGGCGGCAATGGAGGGTGGGACCCCAAGCCTGACCCTGGCGTGAGTTGCATGTCCAACTACTGTGGATATACCTCAAACAGGTCGGATGGAAGACCTACTTCAATGACTGATCTCTTCAAATTTCCAGATGCCCTGCGACCTTCCTGGACAAATAAAGGGGTTTCCGAAGGAATGGGACACTGCACTTTCCTCAACGGGAAACAATGGCAAGGATGGGACGGTCGTCTTGCAGTTGGCTTCCTTCGGGGCGCACGGATCGATATTCTGCGGTTAGACGCTGCTGGCATAACAATCGGACACACCACGGTTAGCGGCATACCTTCACAGCGCATACGCTCACTTGTCCAGGCACCTGATGGAACCCTTTATATTGCCACAGACGGGGGCGAGATATGGCGCCTAACCCCGACTGAGTGAACAGATGAAAAGTATGCATGGGTTCGGTTGTGTTAAGAGAATTGGTTCTATTGCAAAAGGCGGTTTTTCTTAAGTGTTAATTGGAAGTAAAAGTTTTTGAGTTAATAAAACTTAAGTATGTTTCATGACAGGTTATAATAAAATTTGGGACTTTTAAAGGTGTCCCTGAAAATATATTTAGGAAAGATGTGAATCAAAGTCATTAATACAGGAGAATTTCGAAAAATTTTCGTGGAACCGAAGAGGTGCTCTATGAAGTTAGATTTTAAAGAAACGTGGAGCATCCTATTGAAGACTTCCCCATACCTGGGGGTCATGGTGGCAATCTATGGACTGATGGGCGTAGGCGCAGCGATTTTTCTTGGTTTACTATTGTTGATGGCCAAAATTTTTGGAGGAGCTGGGTTCCTGGTCTTTCTCATTGGACTAGCGTGTCTCTTCGGTTTGTTGAAACTGATTCAGCGCTACCTTTTTTATTTAGTAAAAGCAGGGCATGTTGCCGTAATCACTGAACTTATTCATAAAGGCTCTTTGCCACCAAACGTAAACCAGATTGAGTTTGGCAAGCAAACCGTATCGAGGTTATTCAAGGAAATTTCAGCGCTGTTTCTATTGGACCAATTGATCTCAGGCACGGTGAAATCTTTTAACAGAAAGGTGATGGATATTGCGGGTAAGATTCCAATCCCTGGCATCGACGGTATTGCCAGAGTTGAAGGATCAATAACTCGTCTTGCTGTAACCTACATTGATGAAGCGATTCTCAGTTTTAGCTTAGCAAAAAATGATAAGAATATTTGGGAAAGTGCAAAAAAAGGTGTTATCCTCTATGCCCAGAACTGGAAACCAATTCTTACCAATGCGGTTATACTCGCAGTTGTCAGCATTGTTGGCTTTCTGTTATTCGTTGCAATTATGCTAATCCCTTTTGGGTTTCTTTCTTTTGTGACAACAAATGAGCTCTTGAAAGCATTTTTCTTATTTTGCGCACTGACGATCGGCTACGGATTGAAAGTGGCTATAATTAACCCCTTCTGCCTTGTTGCCACAATTATAACGTACAACAGGATAATTATCGGACAAGAACCTAATAGAGACTGGGAAATGAAAATGGAACAATTTTCTGACAAGTTTCGACAATTGAAAGCAAAGGCAGCGGAAACAGTCGTGTAAATCGTATGGGAGAACCTCGAAACAGGTTTGCGAAAGACAATAGAGATAAATATTGTGCCATCTTTGAAGAATATGCATAGTTATTTTAGGTTGAATATAAGGAGATTATTTCTAGGAGGAATTGTCACAATCCTGCTGATGGTTGTTGCATGTTATGTGTTGTGGGATAGAAATACGGTTTTCGGTACAGAAGCAGTGTCGGTTAACCAAAAACCGAAACTTGATGTCCCTTACGAACCGACCAGTTACGGGATTGCCAAGGTTATGCTTGCAATGGCTGACGTAACAGCTAAAGATCTTGTGTACGATCTTGGTTGCGGAGATGGGCGAATAGTAATCATGGCCGCAAAAGAAAGGAAAGCCAGAGGGGTAGGAGTGGATATCGACCCTGTTCGTATAAAAGAAAGTATTGAAAATGCAAAAGCTGCCGGAGTATCCAATCTTGTACGTTTCATTGAACAAGACCTCTTCATTACCGACATAACTCCAGCAACAGTAATGATGCTCTATCTTTGGCCTGAGGTCAACATCAAACTGCGACCAAAACTCCTTAAAGACCTAAAACCAGGCACCAGGATAGTCTCTCATAGCCACACCATGGGTGGATGGAAAGCAGATGCTACTCAAAACGTGGAGGGCCACAGCCTTTATCTATATATCGTTCCAGTTAATTTAACAGGTACCTGGCTTTGGACAGGATTAAATGGCAAAGCCACCAACATCAGAATGACTCAGAAATTTCAGGAGGTACAAGGCACATTGCCCGGTAATAACAACGAGCCTTTCCTGACCTGCTCCCTAAAAGGCGCAGCCATCCGTTGCACTACAGGTTCTTTTTCTATTGAAGGACGCGTATCAGGCGATGTTATCAAAGGTGCGGTTAACTATGGTGTTCGAGGCCCTACAAGAACTGTAAAAGCAACTCGAAACCCATCAACCAAAGTCTCAATAGCTGAATAAAAAAAGGAATATTTTACGTGTCAATAAATTCCTGTTTGTGCTACCTGTTGGTCGTGACACTGGTAAGCTATAAGACTAACCGCCCGTGGTCAGATGCTTTGGCACTCATTTCGTCCTTGTCTTATCACCTGACAAATCGTATCATTTTAAATGTGTCTAATCCCAGCCGTTTGGAAAGAAAAAAGAGTCATTGAGTCATTTGATGTAGATATCCTCGGCCGCCTACACCCTCAAACCTTATTTTCCTTTCTCTTGAACGCAGCCTGGAATCATGCCTGCAAAGGTACATATGGATTCACGGAATTGACTGCCCACGATTTGTACTGGGTACTCGTAAAGGCACAAATACTCATTAAACGATTGCCGAATTGGCGCGAACAGATAACAATTGAAACATGGGGTAAGAGGAAAGTGAGGCTTTATGCACTCCGAGACTTTATTATCACGTCAGAAGAAGGAGAAAAACTTATATCGGCCACTTCCTCTTGGATGATTCTGGATAGGAAAAACGGCAAACCTCAGCGTTTTGATGAGAAATCAAAAAGTCTTCCGTGGAACCCCCAAAAGAATGAGATAGAAACCAGTCTTGAAAAGGTTCCACAGTTAAATTACGGTAAAGAACTCAGAAAATTTCGAATTCATTTTTCTGACATCGATGTTAACCGGCATGTGAATTCCGCCAAGTACGTAGAGTGGATCATCAATAGCCACTCACAAAAACATCTTGAGACAAATAATATCGGATCTATTGAAATAAGTTTCCTTTCAGAGGCAAGTTCAGATGATGTGGTGGCAGTTTATTCAGAAGTATCGAATGGATTCAGACTGTACAGCGTGAAAAATTACGTAGATGAGAAAGAACTTTGCAGGGCGCGGATAAAATGGCAACCCTGTGAAGCATAGAATTTAAATAAACAATATACATGAAAATGAATATACGATATTCCATTTCAGTTGCTTTTCCAAAGTTTTGACGATAAAATTCCTTGTCTTCGTTGACGAATAAATTCAGGAGATAAGCAGATGAATAATCGGATTCCCCGTCAAAAATATTCAGCCTTGTTGCCTTTTGTCGTTCTGTTGGGCATGCTGGTCATATCTTGTACCGTCCCACAAGCACAGCACTCACGCCAAGAAGCACTTGAGCCAACAAAAGCAGCGTTGGTTTCTCCCGGCGGCAGCCTCGTTGCTATTCACGAAGCCAAAGCTGTTGATTGTGCTGCCTGTCATGGTAAAAACCAAGTGGTAGATGACAATGAAACGATTGTCAATACCAAGTGTATAGAGTGTCATGGTCCTCTTCCAGAGATGGCTAAAAAAGGCAAAGGTCACATAAACGCTCACAAATCCCATCTCGGACAGATAAACTGCACGGTTTGTCACCACGGACACGTGGCTTCAAGACCATACTGCCTGGGTTGTCACTCATTTAACATGCCTATACCCGGAAGTGGCGGACCTCTGGCGGTAAAGAAAGAGCCTGTTAGAAGCGACAAAAAAGTGGACTCAACTGACATAGTTATCGTAGGCGCAGGAGCTGCAGGTTTTACAGCAGCCATAACTGCCCATGACGCTGGGGCAAAGGTCATCCTTGTCGAGAAGAACCCTATTACAGGCGGCAACAGCATGCTTTCCGCAGGAGGCATGAATGCTGCAGCCACGCAAATGCAAACGAAGAAAAACATTAAAGACAGCCCTGATATCATGTTTAAGGACACAATGACAGGCGGTAAAAATACGAACAACCCTGCCCTGGTCAAAATACTTGCGGAGAAATCAGCCGAATCCATTGACTGGTTAACATCTATCGGAGCAGATGTAAGCGATGTGGGCCGATTGGCCGGAGCAACTGTCAATAGAGCCCACCGTCCTACTGGAGGAGCAGCAATAGGCGCTCATCTTGTAGATGTTCTTCGTAAAAATGCAGCTGACAGGAAGATTGATGTGCGATTGAACAGCAGGGTTATCCAGGTACTCCGAGATAACAATGGACGCGCCACAGGTATCCAGGTGGAAGGTAAGCACCGTGGACTGTATGTGATCAATGCAAAAGCTGTTATCATTGCTTCAGGTGGCTTTTCTGCTAATGCGGTCATGGTGGAATCATATCGGCCTGAATATAAAGGTATGACTACTTCGAATCAACCAGGAGCAACGGGAGACGGTATGCGCTTTGGTGAAACCGCAGGGGGGAAGCTCATTGGCATGAAAGATATTCAGATACACCCCACTGTTGCATATGGAAGCAGGATACTCATTACCGAAGCAGTACGTGGAAATGGTGCAATCCTTGTTAACAAGGAGGGCAAGAGATTTGTAAATGAGTTGACAACCAGGGACGCTGCATCAGCTGCAATACTAAAACAACAGGACAAAATGGCTTATTTGATCATTGATGAAAATATCCGCAAAAGCCTTCGGCAGATTGAAGGCTACTTTCATCTGGAACTAGTAAAAGAAGGTGCCACATTGAGGGATCTTGCTGCTGCTATTGGTGCACATCCTGACACATTGGAAGCAACAGTTGCAAAGTATAACACAGCAGTTGAAACCAAGAACGATGTTGAATTTAAACGAGCTGACATGCCACGTGTTATTAAGACTCCAAAGTTCTATGCCATAGGCGTACAACCAGGCATTCACTACACCATGGGCGGGCTTGAAATTGACGAACAAACCAGGGTAATTGACAACAATGGTAAACCAATTCCTGGTCTTTATGCTGCCGGTGAGGTGACAGGTGGGGTCCACGGGGCAAATCGCCTGGGCGGCAACTCTATTTCAGAAACGATTACCTTCGGACGAATAGCAGGTACAACAACGGCAAAAGTTGTTCTAAAGAAGTAGATCAAGAGCCAAGGGGTAGAACTAATCTGCCCCTTGGCTACCGCCCTTCATGGGCATTAACCTCGCGTCCCTTTTCATTGTCAATTTTTTCATCTCCTTTGATTTTGCCATAGTTAACTTTTTTTATTTATATCAGAAACATAGGTATCACAGGACTTCATTTCGCAACGTTTTTCTCTTTTAACCATTGCAAAGATGGCAATAAGCTCCCGGGTTTGTTTCTGTTCAGATCGTTCGGGAAGACGCAGTTTTATATCAATTGATCTTGAATTATACACATGCGTTTCCATTCTGTATCTTTTCCTGCCAAGTGCGATTTCGCTCATCATAGCCAGATTTCTTCAATGCATTGCTGCTTCGTTCTTACGGACTGTTATCTTGGCTGCTATGGGTGATCAGCCAACAAAGGAAAAAAGAAGGAACGAATATCGCTACCTTTGGTACTTTTTTTACTGCGCATTGGGGCTCCGTCCAGTTTTGGCGCGATCATCTGAAACTTCTTCGGGATACTGGGTGCCTTCAAAATCCGTGCAGTCATTACTACTGTTGCGCTACTGGCAGATCCTTTTCTGATTCCTGGGGCTCCAAAGGTAGGGAACGATCGGTACTGGTAAGGATCGGCCATACTCTATTAAAAAAATAATATTCTCGCAGGACTTCTCACTTTTATCTTCACTAGGGCTATTGGAATAAGTATTTTTACAATCTTTCTTCCCCTTTTCATAGAGATCGACCGTGACCCCGGTGAAATGCAGATTGGAGCCATCATGGTTTCAGGGACAGTTCGCATGATGGCGTTCATAAAACCCATGTGTTTTTTAGGAGATCATCGAAACCGGTGAGTACTTGTACTTATGGGCGGGCTTTTGACTTCCATTTTGATTTCCTTTCTACCGTTTGCTTTCGGGTTTTGGAGTCTATTATGTATGGCTGTTGTTCCTGGGTTTGGAAGTGTTATTTCTTCACCTGCAAGCACCGATATAGTCATGGAGGAGGGTGATAACCTTGGAATGGGGCTAGTTTTCGGTCTTTTCAACGCTACAATAAACCTGGGATTTGCAATAACTCCTTTTCGTGGAAAATTTATAATGGATACTCAGGGAATACACTCTGTCTTTTATTTCGCGGGATTAATTGGAATTGCCTGTGTTTTTATCTCCTACTGTTCATTAAAACCAAGGTGATGTTGCTAAGTTGTAAACTAATTGAAGCGTTTGCGTGTAAACAAGGAGATGTTAATATATGTTAGTCAGCCCATTATGCTTTTGAGAATCCGGTAAGATTTGAATTCTACCTCGAGATGAAAAGAGACAAAACCTTCAAGTAATTCCCGAGCGTCTCTCTCAAAAATAACATCCTTTCCGTTTCCATTGTTGAAAGGTGAATAGTTGCCAACCGGTTCACAGGATAATTGCTCCCTTTTTTTACCTCTCATGGATGCAAGTTGTGCTATAACCCCCTGATCATACCTTTTGTGTGCTATGAAACGGGCACACCGATTACAAAGAGTGCCACCACGTTGGTTGGAAAAACAAATCTTTTCTTCTTCATCCATTGCTTTTCCGCAGTAAACACAGGTTTGAAAATTTGGCTCAAAACCGAGAATTTGAAGCATGTTTAATTCGTGATAGAGCACATCACTATATGTGAGGTCGCGTTGCTTGATTGTAGCTAGAACATCTTTCAGCATATAAAAAAGCTCAGTATGTTTTTCCCTGTCTCGTGTCAGCCTATCGACAAATTCCGTGAAAAATCCAGCCACGCATGCCCTTTTCAGGCTTTTTTCTATGCCTTCATTCGTTTCTATGACATACGCGTTTTCCAGGCGGACCATGCCTTTACCGTGCTTTTCAAAATACTCCAGAGAGATGTGGTTGAAAGGTTCAAGGGTATTCATAAACCTTTTTTGACTTTTGTTTGCCCCTTTGGCGATAGCAGCCACCTTCCCGGAGTTAAGCGTGAAAAGTCGTATAATCTTGTCCGATTCTCCGTAGGCTCTTTTAAACAAAACTATTCCTTCATCTTTGTGGAGGGGCATTATCTCTCAACAATCTCCTTCTTACCGTCAGACTTGAAAACAAACTTGCTTTCATCCAAGGATTGATTCACTTTGATGGATGAAAACTCGATTGTGTTTACGTTACCGGTAAATTCATGAATCTCAATCTTCTTGATCAATTTTTGTTTATCGATCCATATCTTTGCAGAAATAACAGTCCCTTCTTTTTTGGGTATAAGTTGCAAGACCTCAAAATTTTCCTCTATCTTTTGTTCCTTGAGCGTGAAGAGCTCATCGATTTTTGCTATATCTTCAATAAGGTCAAAAAATGTTCCACCGGTCTTTTCTTTGTCGATTTTATTCTTTGCCACATAGGGCTTGTCATCCTCTTCCTGCCAGATAAATTTTCCATCATAAAGAAAATATTGAACCTTGGGTGTTTTGTAGCGCCATAAGAAGCCCTTTTGCCTCTTAAAGAAAAACTCACCTTTCGAGTCACGCTCTTTCTTCAGGCTTGATATAAAAATTCTTTGTTTGAATTGGGCCTCAAGGGTTTTGATCTCAGCATATGCCTTTTTTATTTCATCGAAGGAGGACTGGTGTAAAACAGTTTGGTATTCTGAGTTCGGAGTTCTGGGGTGCGGTCCAGCAGCATACCCTGCCCCAACACAAAAACAGATTGCAATCATCACAATGAAAAAAATGCAGGTTATACATTTTTTTTGTTCTCGCCGCATGGTAATCGCTAAACATTCAATGCTATCACTCATTTTCTTTTCAATACCTCCCTCGGTTTCACACCATCAGAGGGGCCAACGATTCCTTCGGCCTCCATACGCTCCACAATTCGGGCAGCCCTGTTGTACCCAATCCTGAATCTTCGCTGCACCATGCTAATGGAGGCTTCACCTCTTTCCATGACAAATTCAACAGCCTCCTGGTATTTTTCGTCATCCATGTTTTCTTCACCAGCTCCCTCTTCTTCCCTTTCTTCAAGTATCTCCTGGTGGTAGACCGGCGTCCCCTGTTGTTTAAGGAATTCCACAATTCTCTTGATCTCACTCTCTGATACAAAAGGTCCGTGAAGTCTCTGCAATCTCCCATAGCCCGGGCTCAAGAAAAGCATGTCGCCATACCCAAGAAGGCTCTCTGCACCGTTAGTGTCAAGGATTGTCCGCGAATCAACCTTCGAAGAAACCTGGCAGGAAATCCGGGCGGGAAAGTTTGCCTTAATTATCCCTGTAAGGACATCTACTGACGGTCGCTGTGTGGCAAGAATCAGATGGATGCCTGATGCCCTGGCCATCTGCGCAAGCCTGGCAATATACTCCTCAACTTCTTTTGTGGAGACCATCATAAGATCAGCCAGCTCATCAATGACAACTACAATGTAAGGGATTGCCTCCATGTTCCCTTTCACCATTTTTTGGTTATATTTGTCGATGTTTCTGACACCCTTCTCAGCCATCATTTTGTATCTGCGCTCCATCTCATCGATGAGCCACCTGAGTGAGGCTTTTGCATTTTTGGCGTTCGTGACTACCGGCAAAAGCAGGTGGGGTATACCATCGTAGAATGAAAGCTCTAACATTTTCAGGTCGATCATGAGGAACTTGACATTTATTGGCGTTGCTTTGTAGAGCATACTGCAAATCATACTGTTGAGGGAGACACTTTTTCCTGACCCTGTAGAACCAGCAACAAGAAGGTGGGGCATCTTGGTCAGATCAGCTACGAATGGCTCACCTGCGATGGTTTTCCCAAGGGCCAGACTCAGAAAGGAATTCGATGCGGCAAACTGAGGGGATTCGATAATCTCCTTGAAATAGACTGTCTGCCTAATCTTGTTTGGTATTTCAATACCAACAACATCCTTACCAGGTATAGGGGCAATGATTCGAATCGAAACAGCGCTCAACGCCATGGCGAGGTCGTCAGCAAGATTCGAAATCCTGGATACCTTAATTCCTGCTGCCGGTTGGAATTCGTACATGGTTATCACAGGCCCGGGGCGTACTTCTACTACCTTACCATCTATACCGTAGTCTTTTAGCTTCTTTTCCAGAATACTTGCATTGGCCTGAATGCTCTCCTTGTCGATTTTGACCTCTTTCTTTTCCGTTGTATCAAGAAGAGAGACCGACGGGAGTTTGTACGGCCCGATTTCATTAAAGAAATCAAATGCCTCCTGTACAGGTTTTTTCTCAACCTTCTTCTCTTCTTTTGGCGCTTCCTCGGTTACCTTTATCTCTTTTCTCCGTTCAAGAGGTTTTCTTCTCTCTATTCTGGCCTCAAACATTGAAAGCAATGGCGCCTGAACAATCAAAAAAGCTGAAATTAAAAGTAGAATTAAGAGGATAAGGTAGCTTCCAAAATAGTTAAAGAATTTCAGAAACATTTTTCCAAAAAACGAGCCCAGGAAACCTGAGAAAGGCATTCCTACGCCCCTCAGGTGAATCTGCCCGATACTAATCTGGAGTATGGCAGATAGAGACAAAAAGAGCAGAACAATACCTGATGTAAGGAGCAGTATATGAGGAGGATCTTTTTTCCTGACGAAGAATAAACCGAAGAGGAGGGAAACAGCGGGCAATATGAAGCTCATCATGCCGAATAACTGTATGAGGATATCTGATATATATGAACCAACCTTGCCACACCAGTTTTTTGCCCCACCAGAAGCCAATGCATTAAGAGAAGGATCAAACGGATGGTATGAGATAAGACTTACAAGGAGGAATAAAAAAAGACCCAATAATCCAACCCCTAACATCTCCTTCTTCAGCTCTGGCGACATGTTCTGGTGTACCTAAGCCTCTTTCTCGGTCATCAAGCCTTCAATAGCCTGTCTGACTGTCATCATTATTTCAGTTTTAGCAGAACGGCTGCCCTGGGCTGTTTCTACTGGCTTGCCGATTCTTAAGTATATTACCCCTTTTTGATTCGGAATGAAACTACCTTTTGGCTGTAGCCTGTTTGATCCGGATATCCCCACTGGCACTATAGGAACCTTTGCACGGAGCGCAAGAGAAAACCCCCCTTTTTTGAAAGGGAGAAGGTGTCCATCCTTGCTTCTTGTTCCTTCAGGAAAGATAATGATATTGGTCCCTTCCCTTATCTTTTTTGCCGCATCATCCATTGCCTTAATGGCTTCCCGGGGATGTTTTCTATCGAGGCTTATGTATCCTGCCCTCTTCATTGCCCATCCTAAAAAAGGGATATAAAAAAGTTCTCTCTTTGCTATCCATTTGAACTGGACAGGGAGACTATTGAGGAGCGAAAAAATATCGAGTGCACTCTGATGATTACACATAAATATGTACGGAGGCGATGAGATATTTTCAAGGCCTGTTACCGACACCTGTATGCCACTTGTCATAAGATGGATTTTTGCCCAAAATTGAGCCATACGATGCAATGCTCTACCCTGTTTGTCAAAAAGAGATACTAAGAGTGCAATTGCTGAAAGAATGATTGTAACAACTACATATTCGACAATAATGAGAATCTTGCTCATGTCACTCGATTTCGAAGGGCTTCAATAATGTATCCCACCTCTGTCCTTATTTTTTCATCTATATCAAAGGGAGACACACCTAACTTGTCAGCCTCGATAACTTTCTCATTATATGAAATAGTTCCAAGAACTGTAAAACCTTCCAGGCTATTCCTCATGAGCTCATCATCAGAAATATCCATGATTTTGTTACCTACAATGTAAAGGTTTTTAATACCAAGGTCCTGGCTCAGTCTTTTCACCTGGTATGCTGTCTGAAAGCTTCTCTTACCAGGCTCAACGACAACTAACAAAGCATCTACGTATTCGGCCGTTCCCCGACCAAGGTGTTCAAGACCGGCTTCCATGTCTACAATCACCGACTCATCCCTTTCAATAATGATATAAGAAAGAAGGCTTTTGAGTAACACGCTTTCTGGGCAGAAGCAACCGCCCCCGCCCTGCTGGATGTTGCCTAGTATAACCAGTTTGATACCATCCTTATCAACAGCAAATCTCTCTGGGATGTCATCAACCCGGGGGTTCAACTTAAAGAATGAACCATATGTTCCTTTTTTGCTGGACGTACGTTCTTCGATAAATTCTTTCATGAGGGCAAGGGGTTTCGCAGAGTCAAGCTTTTTCTGGTCCACTCCGATTGCACTCGCAAGGTTCGAGTCGGGGTCTGCATCAATTGCAAGGACTTTGTAGCCTTGTTTGGCAAGAATCCGTGCCATAACGCCAGCAAGGGTTGTCTTACCTACTCCACCTTTTCCTGATATGGCAACCTTCATATCAACCTCCGACTATTGTCACCAACAATCTTAACTGTAATGATGATCCCGGTTAAAACTGAGCGGATATGGTCAATTCTCTTGAATAAGTCTTTTCCCGGACACACGGACTATTATAGCATGAATCATGGGACACGCAAGGCGTTTTGATATTGACTAACCAGACCTCAGGAATTATATAAATACTGCATTCGCATTTTTTGTATCATTCAGCGAACACAACTATTTAGTTGAACGAGGTGAACTTATATGACGATTGAACGAATGGAATTCAAAACTGAAATCAAACAACTCTTGGATCTCATGATCCATTCCCTTTACTCCCATAAAGAGGTGTTCCTCAGGGAACTAGTTTCAAATGCATCAGACGCCATTGACAGGGCCAGATACGAATCCCTTACTAACCCGGAAATCGCAGAAAAGGATGGAGGATGGCATATAAGAATAACTCCTGACAAGGCCACCAACACTCTTACAGTGAGCGACAATGGTATCGGCATGTCAAAAGAGGAGATCATTACCGCTCTTGGCACTATTGCCCATTCAGGGACAAGAGAATTTATTACAGCCCTTCAAAGTAAAGAAGTCAAAGATAATCCGGAGCTCATCGGCCAGTTTGGCGTAGGTTTTTATTCCTCCTTCATGGTGGCAGACAAAATAACAGTTGTCTCGCGCAGAGCCGGTCAGGACCCTGGAAAGGGAGTACGGTGGGAGTCAACAGGCGATGGCTCATTTACAATAGAAAACATTGAAAAATTAACGAAAGGAACAGATATTACTCTCCATCTGAAGGATGACGAAAAAAAATATCTCCAGGAATGGGAGATAAAAAGTATTGTCAAAAAATACTCGGACTTCATAGAGCATCCTATTGTCATGGAAGTCGAGCGGGAGAAGCAGAGTGACATTGACAAGAGCCAGCGAGTAAAAATCAGAGAAGATGAAACACTCAACTCACAAAAGGCAATCTGGCTCAAAGATAAAAATGACATAAACGAAGATGAGTACAATGAGTTCTATAAACACATCTCGCACGATTTTGCTAAGCCATCAAAAGTAATACATTACAAAGCAGAAGGCACATCAGAGTTCACCGCCCTTCTATACACCCCTTCGAAGGCGCCTTTCAACATACTTTATCGCGACTACAAAATAGGACCGACCCTGTATGTGAAACGGGTTCAAATCATGGATCATTGCGAAGAATTGATTCCTCCTTACCTGCGTTTTATCAAAGGTGTTGTCGATTCTTCTGACCTTCCCCTTAATGTTTCAAGAGAAATCCTGCAAAACAACAGGCAGGTGGATATCATTAAGGCAAACATCACAAAAAAAGTACTCGATACCCTTCAGGATATGAAAAATGAAGAAAAGGACTCGTATGCTGAGTTTTACAAGGAATTCGGAAGGGTGCTCAAGGAAGGAATACATTATGATTTCGAAAGAGGAGAAACCATTGCAGACCTTCTCCTTTTCTCCACAACTAAGACTGAGGAAGGCAAATTTCGAACCCTGGAAGAATACGTAAAAGACATGAAAGAGGACCAACAGGATATTTATTATGCCACTGCCACATCCATGATTGAAGTTCTGAAGTCACCTTATATGGAAGCATTCTCGAAAAAGGATTATGAGGTTCTCGTTTTATTAGATGATATTGATGATTTTCTTTTCAGTGGTTTCGAATATAAAGGAAAAAAATTTAAATCCATATCAAAAGGCAGCATTGAACTCGATAAATCGGATGAAAGTAAAAAAGAGAAAACTAAAAAGGAATATGGCAAACTCATGGATATGATCAAAGATGTTCTGAAAGATCATGTGAAAGATGTGAGAATGTCAGGCCGTCTTATTGATTCGGCATGTTGCCTCGTTGCAGATGAAGGTGATCCTGATCCACATATGGAAAAACTTCTCAAAGCTATGGGGCAAGAGGTACCTGCCGCGAAGAGAGTTCTGGAAATCAACCCGGATCATCCTTTGTTTGCAGCCATGAACCGAATTTTTGAGAAGAACAGGAGTGAGCCGGTTCTAACAGATTTTATTTTTCTTCTGTACGACCAAGCACTCTTGCTTGAGGGATCAAAACCGCAGGATCCATCCGCCTTTACACAGAAAATAGCCCAGCTGATGGTTGAAAGCCTGGAAAAAACAGGAACGTAACATTATTTCCGCTCATTCCTGGTTGATTTCGATCCCACCATAGTATATAACCATACAGGCATGAAGAGAATTACTCATTCATGCCAATTTACCGCCCGGATAGATTTTGCGCGAATCAATACGGCAAATAGTCAAGATATTTGCAGATACATTTCCTGTGGAAGAACCAATCTATGAGTTTGGGGCTTTACAACTCCCAGGTTTTGAAGATTTTGCGGACCTCAGATCATTCTTCACGGGGAAATCCTATGTCGGTTGCGATATGCGAGAAGGACGAGGGGTTGACAAGGTACTCAATCTTCACGAAATAGCAATACCTGACGAGACTGTTGGCACAGCAATTACATGTGACACACTGGAACATGTGGAGTTTCCACACAAAGCCCTTTTGGAAATTCATCGCATACTCAAGCCGGGGGGTGTGGTTTTTCTCAGCACAGTCCTCGATTTCCGAATCCATGATTCGCCTGCAGATTACTGGCGTTTCACACCAGATGGGCTGAGGAGTCTCCTTCGTCCTTTTTCGTTTTTCTTCGTGGGATCAGCAGGCCGCGAGAGTTTTCCCCACACTGTCATAGCAATTGGGGTTAAAGGATCAAATTTTATGAGTGACTCTCTTGAACGATTTTTGCCAAGATTCGAGGAATGGAAAAAAGCGTGGATAAATCCAAAAGGAAAATCGTGGAAAAACAGTGCATATTTGTTCATCCCACCTGTCCTTCTGGGTCTCGACAGAAGAATTGCAAAACTTTTCAAAAAAAGCTGATGCATTGAGTCTTCAGCGAGAATTACATTCTTTCTTCCTGATTTATTCCATCATTGACACCTTGTAACTTTGTGATAAAATATAACTTCTTGTAAAAAAATAAGGAGAGAGATAAATGGACTTAAGAATCTTTCAATCAATGGAAAAAAATGAACTCATCAGTTATCTCGAGTTCCTCTTCTGGCATTACAGGGTTGTCGATGCGTTCTGGTTCATTAAGGTTGCTGAACAGTTCGACCAGGAGATTGCAGAAAGACTCAATGAAAGCGTCTGGAGCAGAGTGCCCCGAATGGCTGCAGAGGATTTAGTCAAACGGTTCGGGATTCAGGAAAAAGGGCTAAAAGGTTTTCTCAAGGCTTTAAAGCTCTTTCCATGGACTGTTCTTGTGGAATATCAGATCGAAGAAAAAGAAGACGAGATCATCATTAGTGTTCCCCACTGTCCTACCCAGGAGGCAAGACTTAGGAGAGGACTTGATGAATTTGTTTGCAAATACATGCATGAGGGAGAATTCAATTCCTTTGCCCATGCCATTGATCCAACCATCAAGGTAGAATGTATGTTCGGTCCGCCAGACCCCCACCCGAAAGATATGTTTTGCAAATGGAGATTCACAATATAAAGGTTCACAAGCTACAGAACAAGAGTAAAATCTGAATAAAGAATAAGAGAGGAAGAGATGATTATAGGAGTACCAAAGGAAATTAAAGAAGGAGAAAAAAGAGTAGCTTTAACACCGGCCGGAGTTCATGTCCTGGTACATGACGGACATTCCGTTGTTGTTGAAACAGGCGCAGGCATGGGCAGCAGGTTGTCCGATGAAGAATATATTTTGGAAGGTGCCACAATAGCTTCCAAGAAGGATCTTTTTGACAAAGCTGAGTTAATCCTGAAAGTGAAAGAACCACTGGAATCAGAATGGCCATATCTGAGAGAAGGCAAAATACTCTTTACGTACCTTCACCTTGCGTCATCAAGGAATCTCACAAATGGCCTTTTGAGGACTGGCATAACTGGTATTGCATATGAGACTGTTCAGGATAAACTCGGAAACCTCCCCCTTCTCATACCTATGAGTGAAGTTGCAGGAAGGATGGCTGTTCAACTGGCTGTGCATTTTCTGGAAGCTGAATATGGAGGTAGGGGAATTCTGCTGAGCGGAGTTCCTGGTGTACCACCTGCCGAGGTTGTGATTCTTGGGTGTGGCGTAACCGGTTATAATGCCGCAAAAGTTGCCGAAGGTCAGGGTGCACATGTTACAATCATCGATATCAATTACAGCCGGCTCAAATATGCTGATGATGTCTTACACGGTAAGGTTATGACCCTTTTCTCAAACCCGTACATGATTAAACAGGCTGTCGCCAATGCGGATGTTTTAATCGGTGCTGTATTAATCCCTGGAGCCAGGGCTCCTGTACTTGTAACAGAAGAAATGGTTTCGGAAATGAAACCAGGCTCTGTCATTATCGATATATCCGTTGATCAGGGAGGCTCCATCGAGACAACACGGCCCACTAGCCATGCCGAACCCATCTACAAAATCCATGATGTGATCCATTACGCAGTTCCGAATATGCCTGCTTCAGTGCCCCTAACTTCGACTGCTGCCCTAACAAATGCAACACTTCCTTACATCAGGGCTATTGCATCCAAGGGACTGAAAAAGGCTGCTGAACATGACCCTTCTCTTGCCGCGGGCATTAACCTTGCCCGTGGTGTCCTTACTCACCCGGCAGTAGCCGAGTCCTTTAATATGAAATGTGTTTCATGGAAGAAGGTGGTTTAGACCAATGTACTTCTGAAGCCCATGACCATTAGATGCTCTTAAAGAATTGCATCGGGCCCTGCGCCAGCTGTTTTCCGTACTGTTTACAATCCGGGCAGTCCTGCCCCAAATTAGAGTTATAATCAAATCTTGTGTATGGCACAAAAAAAGACGTATCCTTTGGTAATTCAAACACCAACAATACCCCTCGGCAAAGGGGGAAAACGGAGGATAC